>NZ_JBITYA010000008.1:442873-471328 GCF_044544985.1 Streptomyces sp. NPDC053427
AGATCATGGGGGGCGGGGGGCCCGCGGGGGGGGCCGCCCCCCCCGCCCCAAAACCCCCCCCCGCCGCCGTCGGCCGCCCGCGCGGGGGGGGGGGGCCCCCCCCCCCCCCCCCCCCCCCGCCGTCGTCCGTATACGGCTCAGCGGTTCAGCGGCCCTCGAGCTGCGCGAGCTTGCGCCCGGCCTTGAGGTACGCGGTGCCCGGCGCACCGGCCAGCTTCTCCGCCAGCACCTCGGCCAGCGGACGCACCGACTCCGCCTCGGCGAGCACCACGGTCTCCTGGCCGTCCTCGCCCTCCACCACCAGCCGCAGCGCGTTCTGCTTGGCCAGCCGGCGCGCCGCCGACGCGCTCGGCGTGAACTCCAGCACCTTCGTCAGCACCGCCGCGACCGTCTCCCCGCCGTGCTCGGCGACATCGACGACCGGCAGCGACTCCACATCGGCGAAGGACTTCTTGGAGAACTGCGCGATGAACCCGGCCCGCGCCGCCATCGCCGCGTCCAGCCCGTACAGCGCCGCCACGACCTCACCCGCGAGGATCTTCTTGAGGTCCATCGGGTGCAGCGAGCGCTCACCGATCCGGCCCAGGACGAGCGCGATCTCCTCGTCCGTCCACTCCGTCCAGGCCTTGAGGTAGGGCTCCATCAGCCGGTCCGGCACCGACATGATCTTGCCGAAGACGTCGTCGGCGGGCGCGCTCAGACCGACGTAGTTGCCCTTGGACTTGGACATCTTGGCGCCGGTGCCGTCCGTGCCCTCGATCAGCGGCATCGTGACGACCAGCTGCGGCGTCTGCCCGCGCAGCTCCATCAGCTTGCGGGCCATCTGCAGATTGAGCAGCTGGTCCGAGCCGCCCAGCTCCACGTCGCAGTTCAGCGCCACCGAGTCCAGACCCTGCGCGACGGGGTACAGCAGCTCCGTCATGGTCAGCCCCGAACCGGCCGCCAGCCGGTTGCGGAAGTCCTCGCGCTGCAGCAGCTGCGAGGCCGGCACATGGGCGAGCAGCCCGAGCAGCTCCGGGAAGGTGTACGGCGCCAGCCACTCGCTGTTCTGCCGGAAGCTGACCTTCTCGAAGTCGAAGAAGGGACGCACCTGTTCGCGGTAGGTGGCGAGGTTGTGCGCGATGTCCTCGTCGGTCAGCGGCGGCCGCTCGGCGGTACGGCCCGAGGGGTCACCGATCTTGGCGGTGAAGTCGCCGATGATCAGCGTGACGTCGTGGCCCAGCCGCTGGAAGCGGCTCAGGATGATCAGCGGGACCGCGTGCCCCAGGTGCACATCGGTCGCCGTCGGGTCGATGCCCAGCTTGATGTGCAGACCCTTGCCGGCCGCCCGGCGCTCGTCGATCCGCTCCGCCAGCTTGTCCACGCCCGGCAGGACCTCGACCGTACGGGCCGCGATCAGCTCGGCCTGCTCCTTGGCGGACAGGTCCGTCAGGTCGAGATAGCGCCGGGCGCCCGTCTCCTGGAGCAGCTCCTGGACCGTGCCGTCCGAGGAGAGGTCGGCGGAGAGCAGCGTGCTGGCGCGGGCGACGGATTCGCCGAGGCGTGTCATGGCGTTCCTGATCGATCGTGGTTCCCCCAGGGCGGATCCCCAAGGGGGGAGGCAAGAGGCCAGTCTATTGGGTGTCGGTGCACCCGCTCCCGCCTCCCCGGCCGGGCCGCCGCGCTCACACCCCCCGGCTGACCGAGCTCATGTTGAAGTCCGGGATCCGCAGCGCGGGCATCGCGGCCCGGGTGAAGTAGTCGCCCCACTCGCGCGGCAGGGTCCGCTCGGTGCGGCCCGCCTCCACCGCCCGCGCCAGCAGATCCACCGGCGACTCGTTGAAGCGGAAGTTGTTGACCTCGCCGACCACCTCGCCCCCCTCGACCAGATAGACGCCGTCCCGCGTCAGCCCGGTCAGCAGCAGCGTGGCCGGATCCACCTCGCGGATGTACCACAGACAGGTCAGCAGGAGCGCCGGACCCTCGTGCCCGCTCGCCGCCACCATCTCGTCCAGGGAACGCGAACCGCCCCCCTCCAGAAGGAGGTTGTCGATCCCCGGCGCCACCGGCAGGCCGGTCAGCCCGGCGCTGTGCCGGGTGGTCAGCAGCCGGTTCAGCACGCCGTCGCGCACCCAGTCGGTGCCGGTCAGCGGCAGCCCGTTGTCGAAGACGGACGCATCGTCGCCGGAGGAGTGCGCCAGGACGAACGGCGCGCACTCCAGCCCCTGGGCCGCCGGATCGCTGCGCAGCGTCAGCGGCAGCCCGGAGAGCCGCTCGCCCAGCCGGGTACGCGATGCCCCCGCGCCCTCGCCCGCCCGGGAGAAGACCGTACGGCCCTCCGCGGCGTCCCGGGCCGAGGACGACCACATCTGGTAGATCAGCAGATCGGCCACGGCGGTCGGCGGCAGCAGCGTCTCGTACCGCCCGGCGGGCAGCTCGATCCGCCGCGCGGCCAGGCCCAGCCGCCGGGCCAGCTCCGCCTCCATCTCCCGCGGGTCGACATCGCGGAAGTCGCGGGTGGCGCGCCCGGCCCAGGCCGAGCGCGGCGCGGCCGCGTCGGGACCCGGCGACTTGGCGTTGAGCTCCAGCGTCCCGGTGGGCTGGTCGTGCCGCAGCCGCAGCCCGGCCGAGCTGCCCAGATAGGACGAGACGACGCCGTGGTGGGCGAAGCCGTACAGCTCCCGGCCGCCGGCCCGGGCCTGCCGGAAGGACTCGCCGAGGGCCGGCGCGAACTGCGCGAAGACGTCCGAGGAGGTCTCGGCGGGCGCGTCCGTGAAGTCGGCGGACGCCTTCGTGCCGGCCACCAGCGGCTGTGCGTCCTCGGCCGGGCCCGCCTCCCGGGCGGCCGCCTCCGCGGCCCGTACCAGCGGCTCCAGATCGTTCGCGGTGACCGCCGACCGCGAGACCACACCGGAGGCGGTGCCCTGCCCGCCGTCCACCGTCGCGATGACGGTCAGCGTCCGGCCCCGGGTGACCCCGTTGGTGGTCAGCGCATTGCCCGCCCAGCGCAGATCGGCGCTCGAGTGCTCATCGGCGATCACCACGCACCCGTCGGCACGGGACAGCTCCAGGGCCCGCTCGACGATCTCGTGCGGTGCGTTCCCGCGACTCCTGCGCGCGCTCATCGGCTGGCCTCCTGCGTCGTGTTGAGGATGTTCACGCCTTCGAACAGGGCCGACGGGCAGCCGTGCGACACCGCCGCGATCTGTCCCGGCTGCGCCTTGCCGCAGTTGAAGGCGCCGCCCAGGACATAGGTCCCGGGGCCGCCGACCGCGGTCATCGAGCCCCAGAAGTCCGTGGTGGTCGCCTGGTAGGCGACATCGCGCAGCTGCCCGGCCAGCCGTCCGTTCCGGATGGCGTATGCCCTCTGCTGCGTGAATTGGAAGTTGTACCGCTGCATGTCGATCGACCACGACCGGTCGCCGACGACATAGATACCGCGCTCCACGCCCGCGATCAGCTCCTCGGTGGACGGCCCGTCCGGCGCCGGACGGAGCGAGACATTCGCCATCCGCTGCACCGGCACATGGCCCGGCGAGTCCGCGAACGCGCAGCCGTTGGAGCGCCCGAAACCCGTCAACTTGGCGATCCTGCGGTCGAGTTGATAGCCGACCAGGGTCCCGTCCTTGATCAAGTCCCAGGACTGCGCGGCCACCCCTTCGTCGTCGTAGCCGATCGTCGCCAGGCCGTGCTCGGCGGTCCGGTCGCCCGTCACATTCATCATCGCGGAGCCGTACGCCAGCTTCCCCAGCTGGTCGAAGGTGGCGAACGAGGTGCCCGCATAGGCCGCCTCGTACCCCAGCGCCCGATCCAGCTCGGTGGCGTGCCCGACCGACTCGTGGATCGTCAGCCAGAGGTTCGACGGGTCCACCACCAGGTCGTACGCGCCCGGTTCGACGCTCGGCGCGCTCATTTTCTGGGCGAGGTGCTCCGGAATCTGCGCCAGCTCGCCGTCCCAGTCGTGGTGGCCGCCGGTCAGGTACTCCCAGCCCCGCCCCACCGGCGGGGCGAGGGTGCGCATCGAGTCGAACTCGCCGCTGGCCTCGTCCACCGCGACCGCCGTCAGCTGCGGATGCAGCCGCACCCGCTGCTGGTTGGTGCTGGTGCCCGCGGTGTCCGCATAGAACTTGTTCTCCTGGACGGTCAGCAGCGAGGCATCCGCATGCGTCACTCCGGGCGCCGCCAGCAGCCGCGCACTCCACTCGGCCAGCAGCCCGGTCTTGTCCGCATCCGGTACGTCGAACGGATTGATCTCGTACGCGGAGATCCACGTCCGGTCCGGGTACGCGGGCTCCTCGGCCAGCTCGACCCTCTCCGCGGAGCCGGCGGCTTCGATCACCTTGGCGGACAGCTTCGCCATCGCCACCGCCTGCGACGCCACCCGCGCCGCCGCGTCCATCGTCAGATCGACCCCGGAGGCGAACCCCCAGGCACCGCCGTGCACCACCCGCACCGCGTACCCGAGGTCGGTGGTGTCCGAGGTCCCGGCCGTACGGGCGTCCCGCAGCCGCCAGGCCGCGCTGCGCACCCGCTCCAGGCGGAAGTCGGCGTGTTCGGCGCCCAGCGCGCGGGCCCGTGCCAGCGCGGCGTCGGCCAGCGCGCGCAGGGGCAGCGCCAGGAAGGTCTCGTCAAGGGCATGGGGTGCAGCAGGCACGGCGTCCTCCCGTAGTAGGCGCCTAGATCATGCCTGGTTCTGTGGGGACCCGACAGTGACCGGCGCGAGCCGCTGTGCGGGCTCGATTCTCCGGAAAGCCCTTGTGACCGATAGTTTCGTAGCGAACTCAGGACGGATCAGAAAACGGAAAGGGTGATCTTTTGAGCCGCTCGGTTCTGGTCACCGGAGGCAACCGCGGCATTGGCCTCGCCATTGCCCGTGCCTTCGCCGAGGCCGGCGACAAGGTCGCCATCACCTACCGCTCGGGCGAGCCCCCGGCGGGATTTTTGGCCGTGAAGTGCGACATCACGGACAGCGAGCAGGTCGAGCAGGCGTACAAGGAGATCGAGGAGAAGCAGGGCGCGGTCGAGGTGCTGGTGGCCAACGCCGGCGTCACCCGCGACCAGCTGCTGATGCGGATGTCCGAGGAGGACTTCACCTCGGTCCTGGAGACCAACCTCACCGGCACCTTCCGGGTGGTCAAGCGCGCCAACCGCGCGATGCTGCGGGCCCGTAAGGGGCGCGTGGTGCTGATCTCCTCCGTGGTCGGCCTGATGGGCGGCCCGGGGCAGTCGAACTACGCCGCCTCGAAGGCCGGCCTGGTGGGCTTCGCCCGCTCGCTCGCCCGGGAGCTGGGCAGCCGGAACATCACCGTCAACGTCGTTGCGCCGGGCTTCGTCGACACCGACATGACCCGCTCGCTCACCGACGACCAGCGGGACAACATCCTGAAGCAGGTGCCGCTCGCGCGCTATGCGCAGCCCGAGGAGATCGCCGCCTCGGTCCGCTTCCTGGCCTCCGACGAGGCCGCTTACATCACTGGAGCCGTCATTCCCGTCGACGGCGGATTGGGCATGGGTCACTGATCAGCATGAGTGGAATCCTTGCAGGCAAGCGCATCGTCGTTACGGGCGTGCTGAC
Source organism: Streptomyces sp. NPDC053427 (assembly GCF_044544985.1). NCBI lineage: Bacteria > Bacillati > Actinomycetota > Actinomycetes > Kitasatosporales > Streptomycetaceae > Streptomyces > Streptomyces sp. NPDC053427. Next base: position 448,428 of record NZ_JBITYA010000008.1, read on the forward strand.
CGAGTCGTCGATCGCGTTCCAGGCCGCCAAGGTCGCACAGAACGAGGGCGCCGAGGTCATTCTCACCGGCTTCGGCCGGCTCTCGCTCGTCGAGCGGATCGCCAAGCGGCTGCCCAAGCCCGCCCCGGTCATCGAGCTGGACGTCAGCAACCAGGAGCACCTGGACGGACTGGCCGACAAGATCCGCGAGCACCAGGGCGAGGACGCCCGGGTCGACGGCATCGTGCACTCCATCGCCTTCGGCCCGCAGGGCGCCTTCAACTTCCTGGAGGCGACCTGGGAGGACGTTTCGACGGCCGTGCAGGTCTCGGCGTACTCCTACAAGTCGCTGACCATGGCTCTGCTGCCGCTGATGCACTCCGGTAGCGCGGTCGTCGGCCTCACCTTCGACGCGCAGATCGCCTGGCCGAAGTACGACTGGATGGGCGTGGCCAAGGCGGCGCTGGAGGGCACCAACCGCTACCTGGCGCGCGACCTGGGCCCGAAGGGCATCCGCTGCAACCTGGTCTCGGCCGGGCCGATCAAGTCGATGGCCGCGAAGTCCATCCCCGGCTTCGAGGAGCTGGCGGACGTGTGGAACCACCGCGCCCCGATCGGCTGGGACCTGGCCGACCCGGAGCCGGCCGGCCGCGGTGTCGTCGGCATGCTGTCCGACTTCTTCCCGCGTACGACCGGTGAGATCGTGCACGTCGACGGCGGCGTGCACATGATGGGCGCCTGACGCCCGCAGCGCATCTCCACTGCCCGTCCCGGTCCGCCGGGGCGGGCAGAACGCGTTTTCGAGTCGAGAAGCGGCGCCCCCCGCCACACACTGGAGGAGCTGCCGGGGCCCGCCCGGCGCAGCGTTCCCGGCGCATCGTGGGGAGGTCCCGGCGTGCCCGCATCCCGCCGCCGTACGGCAGCCCTGACGGCCGCCCTGACCGCCCTGCTGGGCGTCACCGCATCGGCCGCGCGGGCCGTGCCGCCCGCCCCCGCCGACGATCCCCGGGACGTGCCGCGGGCCCACTGCCGTACCGCCGTCGTGGGCAGCACCGGCACCGCCCGCTGCTTCAACCCCAACGGCACTCTCAGCCGGGTGCGGCTGCACATCGAGTGCAAGCGCTGGTACGACCCGGACGTGGATACCCGCGCCGTACCGGTCGGCCCCGCCCAGGGGGTCACCGTCGCCGGACGCTGCTGGCAGGAGATCCAGGACCTCTGGGTCAGCCAGGAGCCGGGGGAGTGAGCCGGGGGTTGGGGGAGGTGTTCGCCCACGCACCAGGGGGCCTCCCGCCCCTCCCGCCCCCTCCTGTTCCTCCCGCACCCGCCTGATTCAGCCACGCGTCAACGCGGGGAACCGGCAGCCGAAGGAGTGCGCGCTCGCCTCGGCGGCCGCACGGTCGGCGTCGCCCGCACGGATCGCCGCCACCAGGCGTGCATGGTCCATATGCGCCTCCGGCCGCAGCACCTTGCCCACATCGGCCCTCAGGAACTCGCGCAGCACGCCCCCGAGGTCGGCGTAGATCTCGGCGAGCACCTCGTTGTGGGAGGCCGCCACCACCGCCATGTGCAAGGTCGCGTCCGCCTCCACGAACGCCTCGGCCGACCCGGAATCCCAGGCCGCCTCGCGCCGCTCCAGCAGCGCGTCGAGCCCGCGCAGATCCTGCGGGGTACGGCGCTGCGCGGCGAGCCGGGCGGCCTCCGCCTCCAAGGCGCTGCGCAGCTCGGCGACATGGCGCGGGTCGGCCTCCGCGAAGCGGCGGTTCATCACCCCGGCCAGCTCGCTGGTGGCGATCACATAGGTGCCCGAGCCCTGCCGGATGTCGAGCAGGCCGTTGTGCGCCAGCGCCCGTACGGCCTCGCGGACGGTGTTCCGGGCCACCCCGAGCTCCTCGACGAGTTCCGGCTCGGTCGGGATACGGGAGCCCACCGGCCACTCGCCGGACGTGATCTGGGCGCGCAGCTGCGCGATCACCTGGTCGGCCAGCGCGGACCGGCGGGGCGAGGTCAGGGGCATGACGGTGCTCCGGAGGGGTGGGGCGGACGGGCGGCGACGCGGACGCCGGCCGGTCCGTGCGGTCCGTGGCGTCGTGCGCGACGGCCGAGGTTATCCATAACCGCAGCCATGACGGGTGGACAATCATTCATCCCATGATTCTATGATGACGCTCATGGCAGACGAAGACCTCGCGACCCTCGGCCCGGCGGCCGGGCCCCCCACGACCTCCACCCGGTGGCCCGCCGACGGCTCCGCCGGCCCGCAACCGACGCCCGGCGGAGCCGTTCCGGAGGGCGCCGCGGCGGCCGTGCCCGCTCCGCGCTGGCTCCCCGGCATCGTGATCGCCGGGATCGTCCTCGCCGCACTCAACCTCCGCCCCGCCATCACCAGCCTCGGTGCGCTGCTGGAGGAGGTCCGCGACGGCCTGGGGATGAGCGCCACCGTCGCCGGGCTGCTGACCTCCGTACCCTCGCTGTGCTTCGCCGTCTTCGGTATCGCGGCACCCCGGCTGGCCAGGCGTTTCGGGCCCGGCGCAGTGGTCTGCGGCGGCATGGCCGCGATAGCCGCGGGCGTCGCGGTACGGCCGTTCACCGGTGGCACCGCGGGCTTTCTCGCCGTCAGCGCGCTGGCCCTGGCCGGCATCGCGGTCAGCAACGTCCTGATGCCGGTCGTCATCAAGAGCTGGTTCCCCGACCGGGTCGGCCCGATGACCGGGCTGTACTCCATGGCGCTGGCCCTGGGCACCTCGCTGGCCGCGGCGGTCACCGTCCCCATGACCTCGGCGCTGGGCGGCAGTTGGCGGAGCGGGCTGGCGGTGTGGGCGGTGCTCGCCGCCGTCGCCGTACTGCCCTGGCTCGCGGTCGTCCGCCGTCGTTCCCCCGCCGCGGGACCGTCCGCGGACGGCGCGGCGTCCGCCCCGGAACCCCCCGTACGGATCACCTCGTCACCCACCGCCTGGGCGCTCGCCGTCTTCTTCGGCCTCCAGGCCACCGCCGCCTACATCACGATGGGCTGGATGCCGCAGATCTTCCGCGACGCCGGGGTGTCCGCGGGCACCGCGGGGGTGCTGCTCGCCGTCACGATGGCGATGGGCGTCCCGCTGTCCTTCGTGCTGCCGCGGGTGGCCTCCCGGATGCGGCATCAGGGTCCGCTCGCGGTCGGACTCGCCGTCTGCGGCCTGGCCGGTTACGCGGGGCTGTGGCTGGCCCCGGCCGCCGGGGCCTGGGCCTGGGCGCTGCTCATGGGCATCGCCAACTGCTCCTTCCCGCTGGCCCTGACCATGATCGGCATGCGCTCGACCAGCTCGGCGGGCGTGGCCAAGCTGTCGGCCTTCGCGCAGTCCGTCGGCTACCTGATCTCCATCCCCGGGCCGTTGCTCGTCGGCGCGCTCTACCAGCACAGCGGCGGCTGGGGCCTGCCGATCGCGCTGATGGCGGGGCTGCTGGTGCCGCAGATGGCGGTGGGCGTGCTGGCGGGCCGGGACCGCCGCATCGAGGACGAGGGGTGAGTGCGACACTGGGCGCATGCCAGTGCTCGAACCGAACCCGCAGGGCAGCCAGAAGAAGCTGCTCCTCGTCCTGGGCCTCATGCTCGGCGTGACCGTCGTCGTCGCGATCATCGCGAGTATCGCGGCGCCCTGATGCACCCGGGCCGGCCGGGTGGGGGTGGGGACAACCCCCTGTCCCCTAGGGGGTCGGGGTCAGGGAAAAGTGGGTGGCTTCCCGGATAGGAACGGGCGCCGAGGATCCGTAGCTTCGAAGTGCACCGCCCGTCGCGGTGGGCGCGCCGCACTCGCGGCCGCGCAGCCCTTCGATCCGCCACGGAGGCGATCGCCATGTCTGCCGCGTTCCGCAGGCCGTCCGCCCGCCAGGCCCCCCGCCTGCGGAGACGACTGCCGTGGTGGGCGCTGGCCCTGCCGGTGATCTCCTTCGTCGCCCTGCTGGCGCTGATATCGGCCCCGTCCCCGGCGCACGCCGCCGAGGCCGCCCCGAGCGTCCTGGCTCCGCTGCTGGACATCCTCGCCCGGCTGGTCGGTGTGGGGGCCTGACCGGTGCCCGGCGGCGCGGCGCAGTGCCTCCGGGGACCGGCGGGGGAGGGCCTCGAGGGCGCGTCCCGGCCCGTCGCCGCAGCGGGCCCGGCATCCGGGGCCGGCCCAACGACCCGGGACGCCGTCCGGCCGGATGCGACCGGGCCGGGCCGCCGTGTAGCCGGCAGGTGACCGGGCGCCGCGGAGCGCGGCGGACCCCACACGCCCCGCGCATCCCGGCCTCCGGGCGCATGACGGGGCCGCGCGGACCCTCTGGAGCCCCGTCGTCACCCGGCGGAGGGGAGCCCCTCAACACCCCGCGCCCCGCGCTGCTTTTCATGCGAAGCTGGGAGTCATGAGCGTCGATACACCCCGCCGGATTGTCCTCCTTCGACATGCCAAGGCCGATTGGGCGCAGGAGAGCGACCATGAGCGTCCGCTCGCCGACCGTGGCCGCAGGGACGCCCCGGTCGCCGGCCGTCGGCTGGCCGGAGCCGGGATCGTTCCCGATCTGACCCTGTGCTCGACGGCCGCGCGCACCCGTGAGACATGGAAGCTCGCCGTCCATGAGCTCCCGCAGCGGCCCAAGACCGTCTACGAGGAGCGGCTGTACGAAGCCTCCCTCGGCGAGCTGATCGCGCTGCTGAACGAGACCTCCGACGACGTCGGCGACCTGCTGCTCGTCGGGCACAACCCGGGGATGCACGCCCTTGCCGACGCGCTGTCGGGCGAGGCGGACGGCGATCTGCTGCCCCGGATGAACCGCAGCGGCTTCCCGACGGCCGCCATGGCCGTGATCACCTTCACCGGCTCCTGGAAGTCGGTCGAGCACGGCGTCGGCCGGCTGGTCGCGTACTGGACGCCGCAGGGCTGAGGCCGCCGGCCGCGTGACGCGGCGTACGAGAAGGGCCCTGGAACGTCACCGCCGGGCCCTTCTCCTGTGCCGTGAAGCCTGCGTCCGACGCCTACGGCGCGAAGCCCGCCTCCGGCCTCCCGCCTCACTCGGCGTGGGTGTCCGCCGCCTCGACCTCTTCGCGGGTGACGCCCAGCAGATACAGCACGGTGTCCAGGAAGGGCACGTTCACCGCGGTGTGCGCCGCCTCGCGCACCACCGGCTTGGCGTTGAAGGCCACCCCGAGCCCGGCCGTATTGAGCATGTCCAGGTCATTGGCGCCGTCGCCGATCGCCACGGTCTGATCGAGCGGCACCCCGGCCTGCTGCGCGAAGCTGCGCAGCAGCCGCGCCTTCCCGGCCCGGTCCACGATGTCGCCCGTCACCCGGCCGGTGAACTTGCCGTCCACGATCTCCAGGGTGTTGGCGGAGGCGAAGTCCAGCCCCAGCTCCTCCTGGAGCGCGTCGGTGACCTGCGTGAAACCACCCGATACGACGCCGACTTGATAGCCGAGCCGCTTGAGGGTCCGTACGAGGGTGCGGGCCCCGGGGGTGAGCCGTACCTCCTTGCGCACGGTCTCCACCACGGACGCGTCCAGTCCGGCGAGCAGCTCGACCCGGGCGTGCAGCGACTGCTCGAAGTCCAGCTCGCCGCGCATGGCCGCGGCGGTCACCGCGGCGACCTCGGCCTCGCATCCCGCGTGCGCCGCGAACAGCTCGATGACCTCGTCCTGGATGAGCGTGGAGTCGACATCCATCACCACCAGCCGCCGCGCCCTGCGCTGCAGCCCCGCCGCGACCACCGCGACATCCACGCCCAGCCGCGCGGCCTCCGGGGCCAGCACCGTGCGCAGCGCATCGGTCGCCGCACCGGACACCGCGAATTCGACGGCGGTCACCGGATACTTCGCCAGCCGGAAGATACGGTCGATATTGCCGCCCGAGGACGTTATGGCGGCGGCGATGGCGGCCGTCGACTCCGCGGTGAGCGGGTGCCCCAGCACCGTCACATGCGAGCGCCCGACGCCGCGCGGGCGGTTGTCGCCCCGGCCGGAGATGATCTCCGCCTGGAGGTGCAGCGACTCGGCCCAGCTGTGCACGGTGGCCCGCAGGTCGCCCTCGGACGAGCCGGTGGTGCCCTGGCCGGGAGTGGGGGCGGTGACCAGCGCACACAGCGTGATGCGGCCCCGGGTCACCACCTGCTCGATGTCCACGACATCGACGGAGTAGGCGGCGAGGGTGTCGAAGAGACCGGCGGTGATGCCCGGCCGGTCCTTCCCGAAGATCTTCACGAGGAGGGTCGGTACGTCATCGCCCGGGACGGCGGTGGCAGGCGTGATCTGCGATGCGCTCATGGTGGTCTCACCGTATCCGGCGGGCGGCCGCGGCCGTACAGGTGTCCGTGCTTCGGACCGCGCGTCCGCCCGGCTGCCACGTCCGCGCTCCGCCACGCCCAGCCCCCCGTCGCGATGTCGATCGTTATCGACTCGTGTCCACCCCGCCCCTCCCGGCACACCCGGAAGGGTGAGCCGCGTCCCCAAGTCCCTTTCCGATGCGGCCATTTCGCCCGATGTGCGGTTCGAGGGCGAGGCGCAGAGCGGCTCGAAGCCCCCGTAATCCGGTGATCCTCGGGCATCTCCGGGCCCTTCCGGCCCTCGGGGAGGCATCGCCGGGCGCCCCCGCGAGACCGATGCACCCCGGTCCCCTCCCGGGTTTCCGGTCGGCGGGCCGAGCCTGAAATAGTTCCTCACGATGATTCGCCATCCCTGACTTCCCATCCAGGGTGTCGCTCGGGGGACTATGTAATGGGGCATGGAGTGCCTGAACTCGTACTCGAACTGAACGGAAGGACCTGGACGCTCGATCCGTCCCGGTCCTACAACGTGGGCCGCGATCCGCAGGGCGACATGGTGCTCGACGACGCCAGGGTCTCCTGGCGGCACGCCACCGTACGGTGGGCCGGCCGCAGCTGGATCATCGAAGACCACGGCAGCACCAACGGCACCTATGTCCAGGGCCAGCGGATCCACCAGATGGAGATCGGCCCCGGCTCGGCCGTGCATCTGGGCAATGCGACCGACGGCCCGCGGATCAGCCTCTCGGCCGCCGCCGCGCCGGCCGCAGGCGCCGTCGGCGCGCAGCCCTCGATGACGCCGCAGCAGCAGGGCTGGCAGGCCCCACCCGCACACCAGGCGCCCGCGCCGCAGCAGCCGCCGGTCCAGCAGGGCTGGCAGGCGCCGCCGCAGGACCGGCAGCCGCCGTACATCCCGCCGCAGCAGGCCCAGCAGCCGCAGCAGGCCGTGCCCCCGCAGCACCCCGGCCCCCAGGCGCGCCCCGCCCAGAAGGCGGGCGACCCGGCCCCGCAGGCCCAGGGCGACCGCAGCCCGACCACCTTCCACCGCCTCGACCAGGGCCGGGTGATGCGCATCGGCCGTGCGCTGGAGAACGAGCTGGTCGTCTCCGACCTCCAGGTCTCCCGCCACCACGCCGAGTTCCGGGCCACCCCCGACGGCCGCTTCGAGATCCACGACCTCGGCAGCCACAACGGCACGTACATCAACGGCCAGCCGGTCCCCAAGTCCGGCAAGGCCCCGGTCGGCCCGAACGACATCATCGGCGTCGGCCACTCCACCTTCCGGCTGGTCGGCGACCGCCTGGAGGAGTTCGTCGACACCGGCGAGGTCTCCTTCTCGGCCCGCCACCTGACCGTCACCGTCGACGGCGGCAAGCAGATCCTCAAGGACGTCTCCTTCGGCGTCCCGGAGAAGTCGCTGGTCGCCGTCATCGGCCCGTCCGGCTCCGGCAAGTCGACGCTGCTCAAGGCGCTGACCGGCTACCGCCCCGCCAACCAGGGCGATGTCCTCTACGACAACCGGAACCTCTACAAGCAGTTCGCCGAGCTGCGCCAGCGCATCGGACTGGTCCCGCAGGACGACATCCTGCACAAGGAGCTGACCGTCCAGAAGGCGCTGCGCTACGCCGCCAAGCTGCGCTTCCCCGGTGACACCGCGGAGTCCGAGCGCGAGGCCCGGATCGACGAGGTCCTGCACGAGCTCAAGCTGCACGTGCACAAGGAGAAGAAGGTCACCTCGCTCTCCGGCGGCCAGCGCAAGCGCGTCTCGGTGGCCCTGGAGTTGCTGACCAAGCCGTCGCTGATCTTCCTGGACGAGCCGACCTCCGGCCTCGACCCGGGCATGGACCGCGACGTCATGCAGCTGCTGCGCGGCCTCGCGGACGACGGCCGTACCGTCCTGGTCGTCACCCACTCCGTGGCCGAGCTCGGCATCTGCGACAAGCTGTTGGTGATGGCGCCCGGCGGCGGCGTGGCCTACTTCGGCCCGCCCGAGGAGGCGCTGAACTTCTTCCAGTACGACAGCTGGGCGGACGTCTTCTCGGCCTTCGAGAACTACCGCGACTACGACTGGATGGGCCGCTGGCGCGGCTCCCCGCACTACCAGATGTACGCCGCCGACATCGACGCCGTCGCCCCGCAGTCGGTGAACGTCCAGCCGCCGCCGGCCCGGATGCAGAAGTCCCAGAGCTGGGGCTCCCAGCTGTGGACCCTGATGCGGCGCTATGTCTCGGTGCTCGCCTCCGACCGCGGCTTCCTGGGCCTGATGGTGATACTGCCCGCGGTGCTCGGCATCGTCTCGATGCTGATCCCCAGCGACTTCGGCCTGGGGTACGGACCGTTCGAGAAGCGCCGCACCAACCGCGACGCGAGCACCATCATGCTGATCCTCGCGGTCGGCATGTGCTTCTCCGGCGCCGCCAACTCCGTACGTGAGCTGATCAAGGAGCGGGTCATCTACGAGCGCGAACGGGCCACCGGCCTGTCGCGGTCGGCCTATCTGATGTCCAAGATCATCGTGCTCGGTGTGGTCACCGCCTTCCAGGGCGTGATCATCGCGGCGATCGGCTTCTCGACCCGCAACATGCCCTCCGAGGGCCTGATCGTGCCGAAGTTCCCGGCCATCGAGATGGCGCTGGCGATCATCGCGCTCGGCTTCACCTCGATGATGTTCGGCCTGATCATCTCCGCGCTGGTCAAGACCGCCGAGAAGACCATGCCGCTGCTGGTCATGTTCGCCATCGTCCAGGTCGTCTTCACCGGCGTGCTCTTCCAGCTCTTCGACACCCTCGGCGTCGCCCAGGTCGCCTGGCTGATGCCGTCGCGCTGGGCCGTCGCCGCGATGGGCGCGACCGCCGACATGAACACGCTGCTGCCGTGGGAGCTGGGCAACCCCGACCCGCTGTGGAAGCACCAGACCGGCGTCTATGTGATGGACATGATCATCCTGATCGCGCTGGGCGTCTCGCTCGCCTTCGTCGTCGCCCGGCTCCTGCGCCGCCACGAGCCGGAGGTCATGCGCAAGTAACGCACGCGCACCGCGCCCGCACGCCCGAGGGGCGGCACCCGTTCAGCGGGTGCCGCCCCTCGGCGGTGGTACGGGTGAACGTCCGGCTCAGTAGGCCGAGTTCACGTTGTCCATCGAGCCGTACTTGTCGGCCGCGTAGTTGCAGGCGGCGGTGATGTTGGCGACCGGGTCGTAGCTGTTCCAGGACGTGCCGGCCACGTGGTACTGCTTGAAGGTCGGGTCGATGACCTGCAGCAGACCCTTGGACGGGATGCCGTTCTGGGCGTTGATGTCCCAGAGGTTGATGGCATTGGGGTTACCGGACGACTCGCGGATGATGTTCCGGTGGATGCCGTCGTAGCTGCCCGGGATGTTGTGCTTGGCCATGATGTCCAGCGACTCGCGGATCCAGCCGTCCAGGTTGTTCGGGTAGACCTTGGCGGCCGGCTTCGGCGCGGCGGCGCGGACGGCGGAGCGGCTCGCGACCCGCTTCGCCGTGCGCTCCTTCTCGGCCTTCGCCACGGCGGCGGCCTTGGCCTCGGCGGCCTTCTCGGCAGCGGCCTTCTTCGCAGCGGCCTCGGCCTTGGCCTTGGCGGCGGTGTCGGTGGCCTGCTTGGCGACGGTGGCCTGCTGGCTCTTCACCGCGGTGGCGACCTCGCTGAAGGCCACCGGCTTGATGTTGATGTTCTCGGCGGCAGAGGCCTGGCTCGGGCTCGTCCCCTGTCCGGCGTCGGCACCCGGGACGATGGTGAAGACCAGGGCGGCGGCACCGGCCGCGGCGACTCCGGCCGCGGAAAGCTTGTGGGTCCGGGTGAGGCGGGTGAATCCAGGAATGGCGTGCTTGGACATGGCTGGGTTGACCTCTCCAGTCGGGAACGTCGCAAGGGCCTTTGGTGGCGGAATACGCCGAGTTCTGATCACGGCGCCTTGCGACGGGAGCCATTCTTAGCGGCCGAAAATTCACCCGGCAATGGTGTGACGTACGACCCGGGATAGTGGAACCAGGGGGGAGCGAATTGCATCCGAGGCGGTAAATGTCCAGCTCACACCGTCTTTATGGGGCCACTACCCGGGCTCGTAAGTGACGTGCGTCCTATGCGCGGCGTCACAGTGCGGAGAGGATTATCTGGCCCGTGGTAATTGCAAATGCACAGCCTGTACTGGCTGCGCTTTAGTTGCGGCTCGATTTAGCCCTTTTCGGAATAAATCGGGCATTGCGGATTCCGGAATCGAAGAGCCCCGGAGCGCCGGGAACTCATCCGGGCAGCACGAGATGCAGGTCCCCGAATTCATGCCACAGATAGCGCCGCTCCACGGCCGCGGCATACGCCCGCCCCAGCGCCTCGCCCTCCGCCACCGCCCCCAGCATCAGAAGATGCGAGGCCGTCGGCTCGTGCAGCCCGGTGAGGAGGCCGTCCACCGCCCGCACCCCGCGTTCCGGGGTCACCACCAGATCCGTCCAGCCCGCCGCGGCCCGCACCCGCCCGTCCGCCCCCGTCGCCGACTCCAGCGCCCGAACGGCGGTGGTGCCCACCGCCACGATCCGGCCGCCGGAACCGCCGCGTCCCGCACGCCGCCGGGCCCGCGCCGCGTTCACCAGCCACGCCGTCGCCGACGGCACCACGAAGCGCTCCGCATACGGCGGCTCGAAGGCCTCCGCCGACGCCACCCCCGTATGCAACGAGACCGGCGCGAACTGCACCCCCGCACTGACCAGCCGCGCCACCAGCTCCGCCGTGAACGGCCGGGCCGCGCTCGGCATCTCCGCGCTGCCCACGCCGGGGGAGTCCACCGCGAACACCGTCTGATACGCGGCCAGCGGCTGGTCCCGGTCCGTGTAGCCGTACCGGATCGGCCGCCCGTACCGCCGCATCAGCGCCGCCGCGGTGCCGCCCGTCACCCGCCCCCACCACAGCCGTACGCTCCCCGGGTCCACCGGCGCCTCCAGCGTCAGCCGCGCCCCGCCCGGCAGCCGCACCACCGTGCCCTCGGGCCCGCCCGCCCGCGGCCCGGTGCTGCCCCGCCCGTCCGGCCGCCGCAGCTCCACCGCCCAGCACCCGGCCACCGCCCGGCCCGCCGGATGCCACCGGTCCCCGCGCGTGGAGAAGTGCACCACCACCGGCTCGCCGCGCCCCCGCCCGTCCCCGGTACGCCCGTCCACCGCCGCCGCCAGCGTCCGCGACGTGTTGACCACCAGTACGTCCCCGGCCGCCAGCAGCCCGGGCAGCTCCCCGAACGCGTGATGCCCGACCTCGTCCGCACCCCGGCTCACCAGCAGCCGCACGGCATCCCGGCCCAGCCCGGGCCCCCGCTGCTCGGCCGGCACCCGGGCCGACAGCTCCTCCGGGACCCGCAGCGCGTCCGCGATCACCGGACACCGTCCCGCAGCTCCGCCGCCGCATACCGCCCGCTGGCGGCCGGGCCGTCCAGCAGCCGCAGCAGCGCGGGCACCACACTCTCCGGCAGCGGCCGCCCGGAATCGTCCTCGTCCGGCGCGGCCGCCGCATACAGATCCGTCCGCATGTCGCCGGGGTCCACCCACCACACCCGCAGCGCCGGCTCCTCCACCGCCAGCACCGCCGACTGCTGGTCCAGCGCCGCCTTCGTCGCCCCGTAACCGCCCCAGGTCGCATACGCCTCGACGGCCGCATCCGAACTGATCGTGAGAACGGCCCCGGCCGTCCCTATATAGGGGGACGGGCCCGAGGCGGCGCGCAACAGCGGCAGCGCCTCCTGCACCAGCCCCAGCGGCGCCACCACATTCACCTCCAGCGCCGCCCGCAGCCCGTCCAGCGGCTGCTCCGCCAGCCGCACCAGCGGCTCGGCGCCCAGCACGCTCGCGTTGTTCACCAGCAGATCGAGCCCGCCCAGCCCGCGCGCCGCGGCCACCAGCTCCGCCCGGTGCCCGCCGTCCGCCACGTCCCCGGGCAGCGCCACCACCCGCGCCCCCGCCGCCCGCAGCTCCCGCGCCGCCTCCTCCAGCGGGCCGGCCGACCTGGCGTCCACCACCAGATCCCAGCCCCGCCCGGCCAGCGCCGCGGCCAGCGCCCGGCCCAGCCCCTTCGATGCTCCCGTGATGATTGCCACCGGCATGATCGCGTCCCCTTTTCCGGGTGTCCCGTCCACCGGGCCGGGACACGCACCCCGGCCCGCGCCCCCAACGTAGGAACGCGAAGGACATCCGGACGTCGGGCATCCGACCGGCCGTGACCAGGGCATTCGGCCTAGGCCGCGGGTCGTAGGCGGGGGGCGCCCGAGGACCGATACGGGCCGGTCACACCGCCGGTACGGTGAGGCCATGAGCAACGGTCCGGGGGCCGGGATCCCCGCGGTGAGCACCGCGATCCTGGCGATGAGCAGGCATCTGGAGGTACGCGACGTCCTCAAGACGATCGTGGCCTCGGCCCGCGAACTGCTGGACGCCGAGTACGCCGCCCTCGGCGTGCCCGACGACCACGGCGGCTTCGCCCAGTTCGTGGTGGACGGCGTCAGCGCCGAGCAGTGGAAGGCCATCGGCCCGCTGCCCCGCCAGCACGGCATCCTCGCCGCGATGCTGCACAACGCCACTCCCGAGCGGCTCGCCGACGTCCGCGAGGACCCCCGCTTCGGCGGCTGGCCCGCCGCCCACCCGGACATGTCCGACTTCCTCGGCCTGCCGGTCGCCGACGGCGACGAGATCCTCGGCGCCCTCTTCCTCGCCAACAAGCGCTGCCCCAAACCGGACGGCACCTGCGGCTTCACCGAGGACGACGAGCGCCTCCTCGGCATCCTCGCCCAGCACGCCGCCATCGCCCTGACCAACGCCCGCCTCTACGAGCGCAGCCGCGAGCTGACCATCGCGGGGGAGCGCGCCCGGCTCGCCCATGAGCTGCACGACGCGGTCGCCCAGAAGCTCTTCTCCCTCCGGCTGACCGCCCAGGCCGCCACCGCGCTGGTCGACCGCGACCCGGCCCGCGCCAAGGACGAACTCCACCAGGTCGCCGCGCTGGCCGCGGAGGCCGCCGACGAACTGCGCGCCGCCGTCGTCGAGCTGCGGCCCGCGGCCCTGGACGAGGACGGCCTGGTCGCCACCCTGCGCTCCCAGGCGCAGGTCCTCGACCGCGCCCACACCGCCCGCGTCACCTTCGAGGCCCAGGGCGTCCGCGCGCTGCCCGCCGCCCAGGAGGAGGCGCTGCTCCGGGTCGCGCAGGAGGCGCTGCACAACGCCCTGCGGCACGCGGACGCCGGCCGGGTCGAGGTGACCCTCACCCGCCACGGCCAGGGAGCGCTGCTGCGCGTCGCCGACGACGGCCGCGGCTTCGACACCGGCCTGGTGCGCAGGGCCGGCCGGCACCTGGGTCTGGTATCGATGAGGGACCGCGCCGGCGGCGTCGGCGGCAGGCTCAGGGTGGCGTCGGAGCCCGGCAAGGGCACCGCTGTGGAGATGGAGGTACCCGGTGGCTGACATCGGCGACGGGCGGGCCATTCGCGTACTGCTGGTGGACGATCACCAGGTCGTACGCCGGGGACTGCGCACGTTCCTGGAGGTCCAGGACGACATCGAGGTGGTGGGAGAGGCCTCCGACGGCGCCGAGGGCGTCGCGGCCGCCGAACAGCTGCGCCCGGACGTGGTCCTGATGGACGTCAAGATGCCCGGCATGGACGGCATCGAGGCGCTGCGCAAGCTGCGCGAACTGACCAATCCCGCACGGGTGTTGATCGTCACCAGCTTCACCGAACAGCGCACCGTCGTCCCCGCGCTGCGGGCCGGCGCGGCGGGCTATGTCTACAAGGACATCGATCCCGAGGCGCTGGCCGGCGCCATCCGGTCCGTCCACGCGGGCCATGTGCTGCTCCAGCCCGAGGTCGCCGGCGCCCTGCTCTCCCAGGAGGAGGGCAACAACGGCCAGGGGCGTGGCACTTCGCTGACCGAGCGGGAGCGCGAGGTCCTCGGTCTGATTGCGGACGGGCGCTCCAACCGCGAGATCGCCCGTGCGCTGGTGCTCTCGGAGAAGACCGTCAAGACGCATGTCTCCAACATCCTGATGAAGCTCGACCTCGCCGATCGGACACAGGCCGCGCTCTGGGCGGTCCGGCACGGCATCGGGGCCTGACGGCGCCCGGGTCCCTCTACCGCGACGTCGAAGCGGAACGTCGTCTTCCCATCCGAGATTCATACTGTCGTGTAGACGTAGCCCATTTGGCGTATCCCTCTCCGTGCCCCGGCGTTGTCCAGTGCAGCCGCGGCGGCTGGCCGCGGCATCGGCAACGAGGAGCAAGAGAAGTGAAGAACATCAAGCGGGTAGCGGCCATCACGATGGTGGCGGGCGGTCTCGCCGCCGCGGGCGCCGGAGTCGCCTCCGCTCACTCCGGCCCGCAGGCGCACGGCATGGCGGTGCACTCCCCGGGCGTCCTCTCCGGCAACCTCGTCCAGGCTCCGGTCGACGTCCCCGTCAACGCCTGCGGCAACACCGTCTCCGTCGTCGGCGTGCTCAACCCGGTCTTCGGCAACCACTGCATCAACTTCTGATCGCAGCACCGCCCGCACCATCCGCATGACCCGCGTGCCGCCACGGTCCGCGCGGGCCATGCCGGACCGGCCCCGCCAACTCCTGGACGTGCGGCCGGTCCCCCTTCCACACAGCCACGTCATCGCGGCCCTGCGCCGCCAAGTGAGGAACTCGCTCTCATGAACACCGCCAAGAAGGCCGCCCTCGTCCTCGCCACCACCGGCCTCGCCGTCGGTGCCGCCGCCGGCTCCGCGTTCGCCACCGGCGGTCCGCAGGCCGACGGTGCGGCGAAGAACTCCCCCGGCGTCGGCTCCGGCAACCTCGTGCAGGCTCCGGTGCACATCCCCGCCAACGTCAACGGCAACAGCGTCAACGTCATCGGTGTGCTCAACTCCGCCTTCGGAAACGACGCCACGAACCTCTGAGGCGCCCGGCCCGGGGCGCAACACCCCGGGCCGCCCGGGGCCGTTCGGCCCCCTTCTCAGCGCCCCGCCGACCGCGCCACGGTCCGGCGGGGCCTTCCCGTTCAGTCCCGGTGCCGCTCCCGCTCCTCCACCGCGGAGTTGTACGCCGCCACCAGCGCCCGCCGGGCCGTACGCTCCACCGGCCGCAGGGCCTCGCCACGCGCCACGATCTCCGATGAGCTCACCGCCCCGCCGTGCTCGCTGCCCGCCTGGTGGGCGATGTCGATCAGCGCACCCACCCGCTGCGCCAGCTCCAACACCCGGACCGCACGCGGCGGATAGCCCGGCGCCAGTACGTGCCGCTTGGCCTCCGTGCGCGCCCGGTACGTCTCCAGCGCCGCCTGCGCGACCGGACCGGCCCCGGCCACGTCCAGCTTCGAGAGCACCTCGGTCGCGTTCCGCAGCGCCTCGGCCAGCTCCCGCTCCGCCTCGCCCAGCGACGGCACATCGGCCGGCGGCGCCTCCCGTACCGGCAGGCAGTGCCAGACCACCTCGACATGCACATCGGGCCCCGAGCCGCCCTCCGGCCCGGCTTCGTGTATCTCCGGGACCAGCCCCAGTCCGGTCCCGGTGGCGAGCACCGCCTCCCCGGCCTCCAGCGCCCGCGCGTTGAATTCCGGCGGTCCGCTGAGCCCCAGCGGATGCCCCGGGACCGGCAGCGCCACCCGCAGGCCGACCGCCCCCAGCCGCCGCAGCCGCCCGAGCGCAAGGGTCAGTCCGACCGGGGCCTCCTCTCCGGGCAGGTCCGTGACGCGGTGCACCGCGTCATCGTCCGCGATACGGTGCGCGGCTTCATCAGGTGAGACAAGTCCGGCCAAAAGGGCATTTCCCCATGACGCCAGCCGTCCTGATCGAGGTTCATCGAGCATGCTCCCCAGCCTAGGGAACGGCACTGACAACGAGTGGCGTAGGTTTGCTGGGGGGATGCGCCTACAGGCGCACAAGACGACCGAGAAGCAATGGGAGACAACGCGCTCATGAGCGATGTACTGGAGCTGGTGGACGTATCCGTGGTCCGCGAAGGACGGGCTCTGGTGGAGCAGGTCTCCTGGTCGGTGAAGGAGGGGGAGCGCTGGGTGATCCTCGGCCCCAACGGCGCCGGCAAGACCACTCTCCTGAACGTCGCCTCCAGCTACCTCTTCCCGAGCACGGGCAGCGCCACGGTCCTCGGCGAGAAGCTCGGCCGGGTCGACGTCTTCGACCTGCGCCCGCGCATCGGCATCGCCGGCATCGCCCTCGCCGACAAGCTGCCGCGCAGCCAGACCGTCCTGGAGACCGTGCTCACCGCCGCGTACGGCATGACCGCGACCTGGCAGGAGGACTACGAGGAGGTCGACGAGGTGCGCGCCCGCGCCTTCCTCGACCGGCTGGGCATGAACGCCTACCTCGACCGGAAATTCGGCACCCTCTCGGAGGGCGAGCGCAAGCGCACCCTGATCGCCCGCGCGATGATGACCGACCCCGAGCTCCTCCTCCTGGACGAGCCCGCCGCCGGCCTCGACCTCGGGGGCCGCGAGGACCTGGTCCGCCGCCTCGGCCGCCTCGCCCGCGACCCGTACGCCCCCTCGATGATCATGGTCACCCACCACGTCGAGGAGATCCCCCCGGGCTTCACTCACGTCCTGATGATCCGTCAGGGCAAGGTCCTGGCCGCCGGTCCCCTCGACCTCGAACTGTCCTCCGGCAACCTCTCCCACTGCTTCGGCCTCCCCCTGGTCGTCGAGCGCAACGGCGACCGCTGGACCGCGCAGGGCCTGCCCCTCGCCTGAGCCCGCCGCCGACCGATCGCGCCCTGTCCCGGGCCGCCCCGCGGACCTACCATGAACCCGTGGATCCATGGGTGTGGTGGCTGATCGCCGCCGTAGGACTGGGTATTCCTCTCGTCGTGACCGCGATGCCCGAATTCGGGATGCTCGCGGTCGGTGCCGTCGCCGGCGCCGTCACCGCTGCACTCGGTGGCGGCGCCGTCCCGCAGTTCATCGTGTTCGCCGCCGTCTCGGTCGCACTGATCGCCGTCGTACGACCCATCGCCAACCGCCACCGAGGCCAGAGCCCCCGGCTCGCCTCCGGAATCGATGCGCTCAAGGGCAGGACCGCCACCGTCCTCGAGCACATCGACGGCACCGAGGGCGGCCGCATCAAACTCGCCGGAGAAATCTGGTCCGCCCGCGCCCTCGACGGCGACCAGGTCTACGAGGTGGGCCAGAAGGTCGACGTCGTCGAGATCGAGGGAGCCACGGCGGTCGTCATCTGACCTGAACACACTGCACGATGCACCACGTCTCTGAAAGACTGATCAACGGCACGGACCGCACGACCGATTGACAGCCACGCCGGTCACGGGCCGGCACGGACCAGAAACGAAGGGCACGGGAGCCGCTGTGGAACCGATCATCATCGTCCTGATCATCCTGGTGGTGCTCGTGTTCGTCGCACTCATCAAGACGATCCAGGTCATCCCCCAGGCCAGCGCCGCCATCGTCGAACGCTTCGGCCGCTACACCCGCACCCTCAACGCCGGCCTGAACATCGTCGTCCCGTTCATCGACTCCATCCGCAACCGCATCGACCTGCGCGAACAGGTCGTGCCGTTCCCGCCGCAGCCGGTGATCACCCAGGACAACCTGGTCGTGAACATCGACACCGTCATCTACTACCAGGTGACGGACGCGCGCGCCGCGACCTACGAAGTCGCCAGCTACATCCAGGCGATCGAGCAGCTCACCGTCACGACCCTCCGCAACATCATCGGCGGCATGGACCTCGAGCGGACCCTCACCTCCCGTGAGGAGATCAACGCGGCGCTCCGCGGCGTCCTCGACGAGGCCACCGGCAAATGGGGCATCCGCGTCAACCGCGTCGAGCTGAAGGCCATCGAGCCGCCGACCTCCATCCAGGACTCGATGGAGAAGCAGATGCGCGCCGACCGCGACAAGCGGGCCGCCATCCTCCAGGCCGAAGGTGTCCGGCAGTCCCAGATCCTCACCGCTGAAGGTGAGAAGCAGTCCTCGATCCTGCGCGCCGAGGGTGAGGCCAAGGCCGCCGCGCTGCGCGCCGAGGGCGAGGCCCAGGCGATCCGGGTGGTCTTCGAGTCCATCCACGCCGGCGACCCGGACCAGAAGCTGCTGTCCTACCAGTACCTCCAGATGCTCCCGAAGATCGCCGAGGGCGACGCCAACAAGCTCTGGATCGTGCCCAGCGAGATCGGCGACGCCCTCAAGGGCCTCGGCGGCGCCATCGGCAACTTCAACCCCACGGGCGGCGGCACCATCCCCAAGCCGAGCTCGCCGAACCGCGAAGCGCCCCCGATCGACTGACACCCACGCGCCCCTGGTGCATGATCGGCAAGGACCACACCGATCATGTACGGGGGGATTCGCGTGACCATCTGGGAAGCCGTTGCCGTCTTCGTCGCGGGGCTCGGCGCCGGCACCATCAACACCATCGTCGGCTCGGGAACACTGATCACCTTCCCGGTCCTGCTCGCCACCGGCCTGCCCCCGGTCACCGCCACCGTCTCCAACGGCCTCGGCCTGATCCCCGGTTCGATCAGCGGAGCCATCGGCTACCGCAAGGAACTCACCGGCCAGCGCCGCCGCATAATCCGCCTGGGCATCGGCGCGGCCATCGGCGGATTCACCGGAGCCACCCTGCTCCTCGCCCTGCCCTCCACCGCCTTCGAGACGATCGTCCCGATCCTGGTCGGCCTCGCGCTCGTCCTCGTGATCCTCCAGCCGTACATCTCCAAGGCGGTCCAGCGCCGCCGCGAGCGCACCGGCACCGAGGCCAAGGCCGACGGCGGACCGCTCCTCTTCCTCGCGATCATGATCGCCAGCGTGTACGGCGGCTACTTCACCGCCGCCCAGGGCATCATCTACGTCGCCCTGATGGGCATGCTGCTCCAGGACTCCATGCAGCGCATCAACGCCACCAAGAACGTCCTCGCCGCCGTGGTGAACAGCGTCGCCGCCCTCTTCTTCGTCTTCGCCGCGGACATCGACTGGACGGCTGCCGGGCTCATCGCCGTCGGCTCCACGATCGGCGGGCAGATCGGCGCCACCGTGGGCCGGCGCCTGCCGCCCACCGCCCTGCGCTCCGTCATCGTCCTCGTGGGCCTGGCCGCCATCGCCCAACTCCTCCTCAAGTAGGCCGAGTCGGGCGATGGCCGTCGATCCTCACGCCGGCAGGGCCCCGAGCCAGTCCGGCAGCTCCTCCCGTACGGACACCCCGAGCGCCGAGAGCATCGCATCGGCCGGCGTCGGCTCGAACGGCCGCCGGAGCAGCCGCATCCCCGCCTGCTCGGGCGTACGGTCCGCTTTGCGGTGATTGTCCTCAGCGCACGAGGCGACGGTATTCAGCCATGTGTCCGCACCACCCTGCGCCCGCGGCACCACGTGATCGACGGTCGTCGCCCGCCGCCCGCAGTACGCACACCGGTGCTGGTCCCGCACCAGCACACCCCGCCGCGACCACGCCGCGCGTCTTCGGAACGGCACCCGTACGTATCTGCTGAGCCTGATCACCCGCGGTACCGGCACATCCACCGAAGCGGCGCGGATCCGCAGCCCCGGGTGCGCGTTCTCGACCACGGCCTTGTCCTGCATCACCAGCACCACCGCGCGCCGCAGCGACACCGTAGACAGCGGTTCGAAGCTCGCATTGAGCACCAGAGTCTCGCGCATCCCGTCCACCTCCCGGACCCGCTCCGCCCCCGCGGCGAAGTTGCTCCACTGTGCAGTGGCAGGTATTCCCCGAACAACGCAATTTCCGTGCGCCACAAGGGAAATGGCAGGCGGCAGGAAGATGAAGAAGAGGTGGTCCGGCGGCGGCACCCGAGACGGCACACGACAAGAGAAAACGCTCCGGATCCCGCCCCCGTGACTGCACGGGACCCGGAGCGCGCGGCAGCCGGCGCGGACGCCCGACACATCTGCGGACTCCGGCAAACGGCGGGGCGACACACCTGCGCCCCGCCGCTCCCGCCACTGCGGTACCAGCTGCCCGACGGCCTTGTACAGGCCGTCAGCCAGGTACCACTGTGCGTGTGGGAAGCGCCGGGGCGCAACGGAATTACGGGTTGGTCACGGGCCTCAGCCCGCTGCCGGCACCTCGTACTCGGCAATCAGCTGGGCCCGCCCGATCGCATGGAACCGCAGATTGAAGCCGACCACCGCGGGCGAGGCCTCCGCATCGGGACCGAGCTTCTCCTGATCCACCGCATACACGGTGAACACATAGCGGTGCGGACCGTCCCCGGGCGGCGGCGCCGCGCCCCCGAAGTCCCGCGTCCCGTAGTCGTTACGGACATGAACGGCCCCGTCCGGCAGGCCCTTCATCTCACCGCTGCCGGCACCGGCCGGCAGCTCCGTGACCGAAGCCGGAATGTCGAACAGCGACCAGTGCCAGAAACCACTGCCCGTCGGCGCGTCCGGGTCGTAGCAGGTGACGGCGTAGCTCTTCGTGCCCGCCGGCCCCTCCTCCCACCGCAGCTGCGGCGAACGGTTCCCCTCCGCGAAGACCTGCTCCGGTCGCAGCGTCCCGCCCGGCTCCACCTCATCGCTGTGCACCGTGAACTCCGGTACCGGCGGATGGAAATCGTGCGGGAGCGGCCGCCGCTTCAGCTCGGACACCGCAACACCTCCTGGTCGCTTGCTGACACTCTGTCCGGCCAGGTTAGAGCCAGTTCCGCTTACCGCCGACCTCCGCCAGCCACTGGTTGAGGTAACCCGCCCAGTCGGTCGACTCGTAGTCGTTCAGCCCGACCGTGAACGACCGGTACGAGTCGGACCCGCCGGTGAACAGCCCCGGCTTCTTGTCCATCTCCAGGACGACGTCCATCTCCCGGTCGTCCGACACGAACGACAGCTCGACCTGGTTCAGCCCGCGGTACTGCTGCGGCGCATGGAACTCGATCTCCTGGTAGAACGGCAGCTTCTGCCGCGTCCCCCGGATGCGGCCCTGCTCCAGGTCGGCGGACTTGAACCGGAATCCGAGCCGCCCGAACGCGTCCAGAATCGCCTGCTGCGCGGGCATCGGGTGCACGTTCACCGGGTCCAGGTCACCGGAGTCCACCGCACGCGCGATCGCCAGCTCCGTCGTCACGCCGACGCTCATCCCGCGCAGATGCGTCCCCAGGAACGTCGTGATCGGCGTCTCCCACGGAATCTCCAGCCCGAACGGCACGGTGTGCGTGGCACCCGCCTGCACCTGGAACGCGCCACCCACCTGCAGCTTGGTGAACTCGATGTTCCGCTTCGATTCGCCGTCGCTGGTCTCCACCTCGACGACCGCCTGCAGCCCGACGGAGATCCCCTGGATCTCCTGCGGCACGGACCCGCCCTGGACCCGCACCTCACCCTGCACAACGCCGCCGGGAACGACGTTCTCCTCGAAGAGCACCGTTTCCACCTTGGCGCCTCCGGCCCCCATGCTCGCCAGCAGCTTCTTGAACCCCATGCTCGTCCTCCCCAGGCGCAACGCCTGTGCTCTGTGTAGCCACCGGGACCGCGGCTTCTGCAATCCCGGCTTGATCTCTACGAACGCGGAACGACGCAGGCCGGTTCCGCGAGCCAGCCACACCTTCCCAACCCCGACGCCCCCATGGCCAGTCGCCCACCCATTTGCCTGCACTACCCTCGGTGCGCATGACCGACGTACCGGAACGTATGCCGCTCTCCCGCGACTTCTTCGACCGCCCGGTGCTCGAGGTCGCCCCCGATCTCCTAGGCCGCACCCTCGTACGCCACACCCCCGACGGCCCGATCGAACTCCGCCTGACCGAGGTCGAGGCCTACGACGGGGAGACCGACCCCGGCTCCCACGCCTACCGCGGCCGCACCGCCCGCAACGCCTCGATGTTCGGCCCGCCCGGCCATGCGTACGTCTACTTCATCTACGGCATGTGGTTCAGCCTCAACCTGGTCTGCGGCCCGGAAGGCGAGGCCAGCGGTGTCCTCCTGCGCGCCGGCGAAATCCTCACCGGCACCCACCTGGCCACCGGCCGCCGTCCCAAGGCCCGCAACACCGACGAACTGGCCAAGGGCCCGGCCCGCCTCGCCACCGCCCTCGACATCGACCGCACCCTGAACGGCACCGACGTCTGCCACGGCGGCGACCCCACCGCCCCCCTCTCCGTCCTGTACGGCACCCCCGCCGCCCCCGCCCGGGTACGCAACGGCCCACGCGTCGGAGTCGGCGGTGACGGAGCCGGCCACCCCTGGCGCTACTGGATCTCCGACGAGCCCACCGTCAGCCAGTACCGCCCGCACACCCCGCGTCGCCGCACCACTTCAGCCACTTGATCGCCCAGAGCTACTTGACTCTCCCCGGCCAAACGCCTAACGTGGCCCGAGCCGCTGGAGACGGGCAGCGCTATCTGCGCAGACCGCCAGGCGGCACAACCAACCACTACGAACGCTTCCCTAACGGGTCGTATTTGGCGTTGCCAAAAATCGACCCCAGCGCCTCAATTATGAGTCGCCAAGGAAAGTCGCTAAAGTAGTTGCCGCGCCGGAAGGCGTAACAACCCCCTCCGACGGGAAATCGGAATCGAAATTCGACCGGAAACGGCGAGGCTCGGATCTGCTAAAGTCGGAAAGGTCGAAAAGCGAAAGCGAAGCGGCCGAACCCCGCTCCAACAGGGGGCCGGAGACGGAAACGGATCTGGTAAGGTTGGAAACGCGAAGAAGCCGAAAG
>NZ_JBITYA010000009.1:0-14923 GCF_044544985.1 Streptomyces sp. NPDC053427
TCGCGTTTCCAACCTTACCAGATCCGTTTCCGTCTCCGGCCCCCTGTTGGAGCGGGGTTCGGCCGCTTCGCTTTCGCTTTTCGGCCTTTCCGACTTTACCAGATCCGAGCCTCGCCGTTTCCGGTCGAATTTCGATTCCGATTTCCCGTCGGAGGGGGTTGCCTTTCGGCTGTTTCCGACTTTATCAGAAGACGCGCGGTCGAATTAATCGATCGGGCTTCCGGTAAGTGATCGGATGTGCCTCGCCGAATTGAATTTCCGGCCGAAGCAGAAAAGAGACTAACCGTCCCGGTCGAACCTGTCTAGTTCGCCGCAACCGTTTGAATCTACCTCCCCATGTCGCCCGTGTCAATGGGTTTTCGGGGAGATCAGGAGAGTAGCAGGTCAGCGGGGTGGGATGCACATCAGGCGGCGGTGGGCAGGAGGGCCTCGCGGTCGGTGGGGGCGACGTCTCCGGTTTCGCCGGCGCGTACGGCGCGGCCGCCCAGGACGTAGACGTACAGGAGGAATGCCAGCTCGGCGGCCACGCCGATGGCGATGCGGGCCCAGGTGGGCAGGCCGGAGGGGGTGACGAAGCCTTCGAGGGCGCCGGCGACGAAGAGGACGGCGGCGAGCCCGATGGCGACGCCGAGAGCGGAGCGGCCTTCTTCGGCCAGGGCCGTGCGGCGGGTGCGAGGGCCCGGGTCGATGAGGGTCCAGCCGAGGCGGAGGCCGATGCCTGCCGCGACGAAGACGGCGGTCAGTTCCAGGAGGCCGTGCGGGAGGATCAAGCCGAGGAAGGTGTCGAGGCGGCCTGCCGAGGACATCAGGCCGATGCCGACGCCCAGGTTGAGCATGTTCTGGAAGAGGATCCACAGGACCGGGACTGCCGCGAAGGCGCCGAGGACCAGGCAGAGGGCGACGGCCTGGGCGTTGTTCGTCCATACCTGGGCGGCGAAGGATGCGGCGGGGTGGCTGGAGTAGTACGTCTCGTACTCGCCGCCGGGGCGGGTCATGGCGCGGAGGTCTTCCGGGGCTCCGATGGTGGCCTGGACCTCGGGGTGGGCGGCGATCCACCAGCCGAGGAGGGCCGCGACGGCGGTGGAGAGGACCGCGGTGGGGATCCACCAGTGGCGGAGGCGGTAGACCGCTGCGGGGAAGGACACGGCGAAGAAGCGGGCGGCGTCGCGCCAGGAGGCCTTGCGGGCGCCTGTTACCGCGCTGCGGGCGCGGGCCACCAGGGAGGTGAGGCGGCCGGTCAGCGCGGGGTCGGGGGCGCTGGAGAGGAGGAGGGAGAGGTGGGTGGTGGTGTGTTGGTAGAGGGCGACGAGTTCGTCGGCCTCGGTGCCTGTGAGGCGGCGTTTGCGGCGGAGGAGGGATTCGAGGCGGTCCCATTCGGCGCTGTGGGCCGTGACGAAGACATCGAGGTCCATGCGTGGTCGCTCCTCGTAGCGCCGGGGGGTGGTTCCGGGTCAGCTTGGCAGACTGGGGGTGACCGGGGTGGGGTGGGCGGGAGTTGAGGGGCGCGGGAGTGGACAGGAGTGGGCGCGGTGAGTGAACTCGTCACGGGTGAAGCGGTGGTGCTGGGGCTGCGGCCCGCACGGCTGCCGAGCCGGGGGCTGGCGGTGCTGGTGGATCTGGCCGTGGCCTGGGGGACGTATATCGCGGTGTCGCTGGTGCTGGTGAGCACGCTGTCGTCGATGGACAGCGCCGCGCTGGCCGCGGCTTCGGTGGCGGCGTTCGTACTGGTGCAGGTCGGGATACCGATTGTGATCGAGACGCTGAGCCATGGGCGGTCGCTGGGGAAGGTGATCTGCGGGCTGCGGGTGGTGCGGGAGGACGGGGGGCCGATCCGGTTCCGGCATGCGCTGGTGCGGGGTGCCATGGGCGCGATCGAGATCGTGCTGACGATGGGGGTCGTGGCGTCCATCGCGTCGCTGGTGTCGGCGCGGGGGCGGCGGGTGGGGGACGTGTTCGCCGGGACGCTCGTCGTACGGGAGCGGATTCCGGCGGAGGAGGCGGGGGCAGGGCTGCCGGCTCCGGCTCCTTGGCTGGCGGCGGAGGTGAGCGGGCTCGATCTGTCGCGGGTGCCGGACCAGTGGTGGCTGACCGTACGGCAGTTCCTGGGGCGGATGGAGCAGTTGGATCCGCAGGTCGGCGAGGCGATGGCGGGGCGGTTCGCGGAGGACTTGCGGGGGCTCACGGGCGTGCGGGCGCCGGCGGGGGTGCATCCGGTGGCTTATCTGGCCGCTGTGGCGGGTGAGCGGCAGGCGCGGGAGGCACGGCGGGCGTTCGGGGCGTCGTGGGCGGTGTCGGGGGGCGTTGGGCCTACGGCTCCGGAAGCGGCGGTAGCTCCGGCGGGGGCCGTGGCACCGGTGCCGTCGGGGGCGGCTGCTGTGGAGCCGGGTGCTGTGGGGCCGGGTGCCGTGGGGCCGGGTGCCGTGGATGCGGGGGCTGGTGGGCGGTGGGCGTTGCCCGGGGGGATCGCGTCGGGGGGCGGGGCGCCGTCGGTGGGTGCCGGCGGGGCCGGGGCCGGCAGGGCCGCGGAAACGGCGGCGGAGCGCCAGGGTGGCGGCGGTGCGGCCGGTGGGGAGGCACGTACGGGGTTTGCGCCGCCTGTGTGACGGGGCCCGGGCGGGGAGAAACCGGTCCGGGGCGGCGAGTGGGCGCCGGCGTACGACGGACTTATGTGAACGTCGACGGCGGGGATTCGAGGGATTCGAGTTCGATTCCGGGGGCGGAGAGGACGACGTCGCCGGCGATGTGGATGGTGTGCTGCTCGCCGGTTTCCAGGTCGTTGACCTGGTATTCGTCGGCGATCAGGGGGCCGTTGTCAGTGGCGTGTGGTGTGCTCGACAGCAGGGCCCAGGACTGGTCGAGGGTGCGGGGGGCGAGGACGGGGGGTGTGAAGGCGACGAGGCGGGTGCGGACGGCGCCGGCGCCCAGGGCGGGGCGCAGCAGGCGGGCGGTGGCGATGAGGAAGGCGGGGGACGCGCCGGTGAAGGCGTGGGCGGGGACGTTGCCTTCGGTGGCGTGTGCGCCGGTGGGGTCGGTGCGTACCCAGGTGACGCCTTCGAGTGCCGCGCCGCGGACCTGCCAGGCGGAGGCGTGGAGTTCGAGGCGGAGGGGGCGGCCGAGTTCGTCGAGGGTGAGGTCGACGGAGCCGGCGTGATCGCCGGAGGGGGTGGTGATCTGCGAGACATAGCGCCAGCCGGAGGGGCCGGTGGCGCAGTGGAAGTGCTCTTCACCGAGGGGGGTGTGATCGTGCGGGTCGTGGAGCGAGTAGTGGCCGCGGGGCATGGGGCTTGTCGTCCTTCGGGCGGGCCGGTGGGGGATGAGCCCGGTGAGCCCCTGGCGGGGCCCTTACGGGCCAGGCCCCCGCCGTGAGGGGCGAGGGCCTGGCTTTCCGGGTTCACCGGCTGCTGGTGGTTGCCAGTTGCCGATCGC
The DNA here is from genome assembly GCF_044544985.1 of Streptomyces sp. NPDC053427. NCBI lineage: Bacteria > Bacillati > Actinomycetota > Actinomycetes > Kitasatosporales > Streptomycetaceae > Streptomyces > Streptomyces sp. NPDC053427. The sequence continues at coordinate 3,427 of NZ_JBITYA010000009.1, forward strand.
CGGAGCCGACGAGGGCGCCGGTGATCAGTGGATGGCTCAGTAGCGGTAGTGGTCGGGCTTGTACGGGCCCTCGACCTGGACGCCGATGTAGGCGGCCTGCTCCGGACGCAGCTCGGTGAGCTTGACGCCGAGGGCGGCGAGGTGGAGGCGGGCGACCTTCTCGTCGAGGTGCTTGGGGAGCACGTAGACGTCGGTCGGGTACTCCTCGGGCTTGGTGAACAGCTCGATCTGGGCCAGGGTCTGGTCCGCGAAGGAGTTGGACATCACGAAGCTGGGGTGGCCGGTGGCGTTGCCCAGGTTCAGCAGGCGGCCCTCGGACAGGACGATCAGGACCTTGCCGTCCGGGTGCGTCCAGGTGTGGACCTGGGGCTTGACCTCGTCCTTGACGATGCCGGGGAGCTCGGCCAGGCCGGCCATGTCGATCTCGTTGTCGAAGTGACCGATGTTGCCGACGATCGCCTGGTGCTTCATCCGCGCCATGTCCGACGCCAGGATGATGTCCTTGTTGCCGGTGGTCGTGATGAAGATGTCGGCGGTCTCGACGACGTCTTCGAGGGTGGCGACCTGGTAGCCGTCCATCGCCGCCTGCAGGGCGCAGATCGGGTCGATCTCGGTGATGATCACTCGGGCGCCCTGGCCGCGCAGGGACTCCGCGCAGCCCTTGCCGACGTCGCCGTAGCCGCAGACCACGGCGGTCTTGCCGCCGATGAGGACGTCGGTGGCACGGTTGATGCCGTCGATGAGGGAGTGGCGGCAGCCGTACTTGTTGTCGAACTTCGACTTGGTCACGGCGTCGTTGACGTTGATCGCCGGGAAGAGCAGGTCGCCGTCACGCTGCATCTCGTACAGGCGGTGGACGCCGGTGGTGGTCTCCTCGGTGACACCGCGGATCTCGGAGGCCAGGTTCGTCCACTTCTGCGGGGCCTCGGCGACCGTACGGGTGAGCAGTTCGAGGATGGCGCGGTGCTCGTCGCTCTCGGCGGTCTCGATCGCGGGGACCTTGCCGGCCTTCTCGTACTCGACGCCCTTGTGGACCAGGAGGGTGGCGTCACCGCCGTCGTCGAGGATCATGTTCGGGCCGCCGGTGGGCGAGTTCGGCCAGGTCAGGGCCTGCTCCGTGCACCACCAGTACTCTTCCAGGCTCTCGCCCTTCCAGGCGAAGACCGGGATGCCCTGGGGGTTGTCCGGGGTGCCGTTCGGGCCGACGGCGATGGCCGCGGCGGCGTGGTCCTGGGTGGAGAAGATGTTGCAGGACGCCCAGCGGACCTCGGCGCCGAGCGCGACCAGGGTCTCGATCAGGACTGCGGTCTGCACGGTCATGTGCAGCGAGCCGGTCACCCGGGCGCCGGCGAGCGGCTGGGTGGCGGCGTACTCCTTGCGGATCGCCATCAGGCCGGGCATCTCGTGCTCGGCGAGGGTGATCTCCTTGCGGCCGAAGGCGGCGAGGGACAGGTCGGCGACCTTGAAGTCCTGGCCGGTGGCTGCTGTCGTCATGCGGGCTGCTCCTCGAGCGTCGCGTGTGTTCAGGGCTGGGCAGTCTGCGGCGCGGGCTGGGGGGTGTCCCCAGTCGTACCTGGAGAGCGGGGGCGTGCGCGGAAGCGGACACACCTCTCCCCTGGCCGCAGCGCAGTCCGTCGGAGGCCCTCTCTCCCTCGGCCGGTCCGCGGGGCGGGCCGCCCGACCGCCATCAGCAGCGACGTCTGGCACTGGGCACGAATCTACACCGATCGGCCCAGTGAGCCCCAGTCCGGATGGGCCGATTCCGTGCGGTCCCGGCCACGGCGGGCCGTCGGCGGATCGTGGTGGCGAGGTGGTGCGTGGCGGTGGCGGCGTGACCTGGGGGCTTTGCCAGCGGTGCCGGGTGTTGCAGGATGCCCGGAGCGCGGGAACACCAGAACGCTTGCCCGGCCGCGCGCATGGCCGTGAGGAGAACCACGTGACAACGAGTCCAGCCGATCACCCCAGGAATGCGGGGCGCGAGGGGCGGAAGCTGAAGCTGCTTGCGGTGACCGCCTGCCCCACCGGTATCGCCCACACGTATATGGCCGCGGAGAAGCTGGCCCGGGCCGCGGAGTCGCTCGGGCATGAGATCAAGGTGGAGACGCAGGGCTCCATCGGGGCTGAGAACGTACTGTCTGACAACGATGTCAGAGACGCTGACGGGGTGATCATCGCCGCGGACAAGGATGTCGACCTCGGGCGGTTCGCCGGCAAGAAGGTCGTGACCGTCGGGGTCGCGGAGGGCATCCACCATCCCGAGCGGCTGATCGAGCGGGTGCAGAGCGCGCCGGTGTTCGAGGGCGGCGGGCCGGCCCCGGAGAGCGGGGGCGGCGGCAAGGAGCGGAGCGCCGGGTACAAGGCGCTGATGAACGGGGTCAGCTACATGATCCCGTTCGTGGTGGTCGGGGGGCTGCTGATCGCGATATCGCTGGCGCTCGGGGGCCATCCGACGCCGGAGGGGCTGAAGATCCCGCCGGGGTCGTTCTGGGCGGACGTCAACAGCATCGGGACCATCGGGTTCCAGCTGATGGTCCCGATCCTGTCCGGCTACATCGCGTACGCGATCGGGGACCGGCCGGCCCTCGTGCCGGGCATGATCGGCGGCTGGATCGCCACCCATGGCGAGCTGTACGGCATGAAGGACGCGAGCGCCGGCTTCATCGGCGGGATCGTCACCGGATTCCTCGCCGGGTATCTGGTCGTGTGGATCAAGAAGGTCGAGGTCCCCCGGTTCGTCCGGCCGATCATGCCGATCATCGTGATCCCGATCGTGGCGACCACGGCGCTGGGGCTGTTCTTCGTCTACGTGCTCGGCAAGCCGATCTCGTGGGTGTTCACCCATCTCACCGGCTGGCTCAGCGGGATGACCGGGACCAGCGCGATCGCGCTCGGGGCGATTCTCGGGCTGATGATCGCGTTCGACATGGGCGGACCGGTCAACAAGACGGCGTTCCTGTTCGGCTCGGGGCTGATCGCATCCGGCAATCAGACCGTGATGGGGATGTGTGCGGCCGCCATTCCGGTCATGCCGCTGGGGCAGGGGCTGGCCACGCTGGTGCGCCGGCGGCTGTACTCCGAGCAGGAGCGGGAGACCGGGATGGCGTCGCTGTTCATGGGGCTGTTCGGGATCTCCGAGGGAGCGATCCCGTTCGCGGCGGCGCGGCCCGCGCAGGTCATTCCGGCGAACATGCTCGGTGGCGCGGTGGCCGGGGCGGTCGCGGGGATGGCCGGGGTGTCGGACGCGGTGCCGCACGGCGGGCCGATCGTGGCGGTGCTGGGGGCGGTCGGCGGGGTCCCGATGTTCTTCGTCGCCGTGGTGGCCGGTGCGGTGGTCACGGCGCTGACGACGGTGGCGCTGGTGGATGTCGCGGAGCGGCGGACGGGGCGGGCCGAGGTGGCGGCCCCGGTTGCACCGGAGCCCGCGACGGCGCCGGAGCCCGCGCTGGTGGGGGGCGGGGTGTCCGCCGACGCCGTACCTTCCGGTGGCGGGGCGGCTGCCCGTACGGGGAGCGAAGACGTCCCCGAGGTCCTCTGCGGCTATCTCACCGCGGGGACCGTCTCGACGCGCCTGACGGCCGACGGCAAGGAGGCGGCCATCCGCGAGCTGGCCGGGCTGGCGGCGGCCACCGGCAAGGTGACGGACGTCGCGGAACTCGTACGGGTGGCGCTGGACCGGGAGGCGCAGGGGTCCACCGGGCTCGGCGAGGAGATCGCCATTCCGCATGCCAAGACGGATGCGGTGACCGCGCCGGTCGTCGTCTTCGCGCGGTCGCCGGAGGGCATCGAATGGGGGTCGCTGGACGGGACGCTCGCCAAGCTGGTGTTCATGATCGCGGTGCCGGAGGCGGCGGCCGGGGACGAGCATCTGCGGATCCTGGCGCTGCTGTCGCGGAAGCTGATGGACACGGACTTCCGAGCGCGGTTGCAGGGCGCGGAGGACGCGGCGGCGGTGCTGCGCGTCCTGGCCGAGATCCGGTAGCCGGGTAGCCCGGCGCCGGCTGCATACGGGAGGGGCGCGTACCCGACGGGGCGGATGCCGACCGCCCCGTACATGGCAGCGGCCCCCGCACTCAACCGAGTGCGGGGGCCGCTGCCATGTACGGGGCGGCGGTTCAGTGGCCGCCCGGCGTCGCCTTCGGGTCGTTGCCCGCGGCCGCCGCGGCGTCGTTGTAGATGTCGGGCTCGAGGTAGATGACCCGGGCGATCGGCACCGCCTCGCGGATGCGGACCTCGGCGGCGTCGATGGCCTTCGCGACCTGGGCGGCCGTGTCGTCGTGCTCGACCGCGATCTTGGCGGCGACCAGCAGTTCCTCAGGGCCGAGGTGGAGGGTGCGCATGTGGATGACGCGGGTGACGACCTCGCCGTCGACGATCGCCTCGCGGATCTTGGCGACCTCTTCGGGGCCCGCGGCCTCGCCCAGCAGCAGCGACTTGGTCTCGGCGGCCAGGACCAGGGCGATCACCACGAGCAGCGCGCCGATGCACATGGTGCCGATGCCGTCCCAGATGCCGTCGCCGGTGGCGAGGGTGAGGCCGACGCCGCCCAGCGCGAGGACCAGACCGATCAGCGCGCCGAAGTCCTCCAGCAGGACGACCGGCAGCTCGGGGGCCTTGGCGCGGCGGATGAACTGGCCCCAGGTCTGCTTGCCGCGCAGCTCGTTGGACTCCTTGATGGCCGTACGGAAGGAGAAGCTCTCGGCGATGATCGCGAAGACCAGGACGCCGACCGGCCAGTACCAGTTGTCCAGCGGATGCGGGTCGTGGATCTTCTCGTAGCCCTCGTAGAGCGCGAAGACGCCGCCGATGGTGAACAGGACGATGGAGACGAGGAAGCCGTAGATGTAGCGCTCGCGGCCGTAGCCGAAGGGGTGTTCGGCGGTCGCCTCGCGCTTGGCCTTCTTGCCGCCGAGCAGCAGCAGGCCCTGGTTGCCGGAGTCCGCGACGGAGTGCACGCCTTCGGCCAGCATCGAGGACGAGCCGCTGAAGGCGAAGGCCACGAACTTCGCTGCGGCGATTGCCAGGTTGGCGCCCAGCGCCGCGACGATCGCCTTTGTCCCGCCTGATGCGCTCATGTGTGCCGCGTGTCCCTTCCGTCGACCGGGCTTTACCGCCCCTTTAATGCCGTGCGGCGGTCATTGTTGCAGCCCGGCGCGGGGACGGCGGCATGAGGCCAGCATCCGGCCATCCGGGCGGGGGGCTGAGGGCGGCGGGGTGGGGGGCTCAGGGAGTGGGGGCGGGGGCCCTTAGGGGGTGGGGGAACAGATCCCGTAGGGGATGCGAGGGCCCCCTGCGGGTCCACAACGTGGCGCGGGTGGTGGGGTATTCCCGCGGTGGTGGGGGTTCCCGCCATCAGCGGGTGTCCCCCGCCGTGGTGGGGTGTCCCCCGCCGTGGTCGGGTGTCCCCGCCTCGGAGGGTGTTCTCGCCGCGGTGGAGCATTCCCGCCGTGGTGGGCGGTGTCCCCGCCGTGGTCGGGTGCCCCGCCTCGGAGGGTGTTCTCGCCGCGGTGGAGCGTTCCCGCCGTGGTGGGCGGTGTCCCCGCCTCGGTGGGGACACCCCCCGCCGTGGAGCATTCCCCCCGTCGTGGTCCGTGCCCGTCGCCGGCTACGCCACGACCGTGGCGCGGAAGAGGGTGCCGTCTCCGGAGAGGGTGATCCGCTCGCCGGCCGGGACGAACGCCGATTCGCCGGGGGTGAGGGTCAGGTCGTCCGAGGCTTCGCCCGCCAGGTGGACCGTGCCCGCCGTGCACAGCAGGACCTGTGGCGTACGGGCATCCAGCGGGTGCGGCGCGGCCCCGGGGGCGAGGGCGAAGCGGGAGAGCCGGAATTCGTCGATGGGGGTCTCGTAGACCTCCTCGCCGTCGACCGCCTCGGGGCGCAGTACGGGCGCGTCCCCCGCCTCGAAGCGGACGATGCGGAGGAGTTCGGGGACGTCGACGTGCTTGGGCGTGAGGCCGCAGCGCAGGACGTTGTCGGAGTTGGCCATCAGCTCGACGCCGAGGCCGCTCAGGTAGGCGTGCGGGATGCCGGCGCCGAGGAAGAGGGCCTCGCCGGGCTGGAGCCGGACGTGGTTGAGGAGCATGGCGGCGATCACGCCGGGGTCGCCCGGGTAGTGCTGGGCGACGGCGGCGTAGGCGGCGTAGTCGTCGGCGTGCGGTCCGTCCTGGGCGGCCAGCCGTGCGGCGGCGGTGGCGGCGCGCTCGACGGTCTCGGCGATGGCGTCGTGCTCGGCGGTCAGGACGGCGGTCAGCACCTCGCGCAGGGCGGATTCCTCGGGGCTGGCGCGCAGGATGTCGACGTACGGCTTGAGCTCGTCGACGCCGAGGCCTTCCAGGAGGTCGGCGGCCCGGGCCGGGTGCCGGAAGCCGCACAGGCCGTCGAAGGGGGTGAGCGCGCAGATCAGCTCGGGCTTGTGGTTGGCGTCCTTGTAGTTGCGGTGGGGGGCGTCCAGCGGGACGCCGCGCCGCTCCTCGTCGGCGAAACCTTCCTTCGCCTGGGCCAGATCGGGGTGGACCTGGAGGGAGAGCGGCGAGCCGGCCGCGAGCAGCTTGAGGAGGAAGGGCAGCCGGGGGCCGAAGGCGCGGAGGGTGGGCTCGCCCAGTTCGGTCTCGGGGGTGGCTTCGATCACCTCGGCCAGCGAGACCGGGCCCGCGCCGCGGTCCACCCGGGAGGGGGCGCCTGGGTGGGCGCCCATCCACAGCTCGGCCTCCGGTGCGCCGGTCGGCTCGACGCCGAGGAGCTCCGGGATGGCGGTGGTGGAGCCCCAGGCGTAGGGGCGCACGGTGTTGGCGAGGCGGTCCATGGGGCTGCTGCTTCCTGCGGTGTCGTACGTGCCGCTGCGTGTCGTTCGTGCCGTTCGGCCGGGCGGGTCCGCTTCGGATCGGCGTGCGTCCGTGCGGGCCCGCCCAATGATCACTCGGTGTCGGCGAGCGCCAGGTAAACGGCGGCGAAATCCGTGATGGCGAGCAGTTCCGTGGCGGTCTCCAGTTCGCTGCCGCTCTGCGGTTCGAGCTCGCTGAGGGCCGTGTCGCACTCGTCGGCGAGTCCGTTGGCGGCGCGGGCGGCGGAGTGCGGCCCCGGCTCCCCCTCGCGCAGCAGCAGGACCCGGGCGCGCAGCGCGGCGGGCTGTTCGACGCGGTCGCGGAAGAAGTCGTCCGGGTCGGCGCCGGCGGCCAGCGTGCCGGCCAGCAGCGGGCGGTGGGTGGTGAGCGCCTCGGGCAGCGCGGCGGCGAGGGCGGGGCGGCCCGCGAGCCCGGCGAGCACGGTGGCGAAGTGCCGGCCGACGGCGCCGGCGACGGTGCCCTCGGTCCAGATGAGCGGCAGGGCGTCGGCGAGGTCGGCGGCCAGGGTCTTGGCCGGGTTGGTGTAGGTGGCGACGGCCGGGCCGCAGCGTTCGGCGAGCTCGTCCAGGTGGTCGGCGAGGCGGCCGAGCGCCTCCGGCGGCGCGGTGAGCAGGCCGATGCGGTCGGCGAGCGCGAGCAGCGGGATGAGCAGCGACCAGAGGGTGCCGGGGGCGGCCGGGGGCGCGCCTTCGACGTCGAATTCGGCGTCGTACGCGGTGGTGGCCAGCGGGACGGTGAGGCCGCGGGCCTGGACGATGGCGTCGGCGAGCGCGCCGCCGGCCGGGGTGACGGCGACGACCGCGCAGCCGCGGCGGTAGGCCTGCTCGACCAGCTCGGCCAGGCCGGGGTCGGAGCCGTCGGGTCCGGCGAGCAGCAGCAGGTCCAGGGGGCCGGTCCAGCCGGGGAGCGTCCATCGCAGGGCACCGGGCAGCGGGGCGACGCCGGTGGGCGGGATGTGCGTGACCGGGCAGCTGCCGCCGCCCAGGGCGCTGAGGAGGTCGGCGATCGCGGGGGCGGCGGGGCCGGGACCGGCGACGAGGACGGAGCGCGGCCGTCCGTCGGGCGTGAGGTCGGCGATGCCGGCCTCGGCGGCGCTGCGGGCGGCGGAGCGGACCCGGGCGCCGGATTCGGCCACGCCGCGCAGCAGTCCGTAACGGTCGGCGCCGGCCAGCGCCTCAGGGGCATCGAGGAGTGACTCGTCGAGCATGGTGGGCGCGGCCTCCGTTCGCCGGTACGGGCGGGGAATCGCCGGGCGGCGCCGGGTCCGGCCCGACGCCTTCCCGGTCAGGCGGGGCGGCGTGCCTCGTCGACGAGGAGTACGGGGATGCCGTCCCGGACGGGGTAGGCGAGGCCGCAGTCGGCGGAGGTGCAGGTCAGCTCGGCGGGGTCAGTCGCGGTGCGGTCCTCGAGCGGGGCGTGGCACGCCGGGCAGGCGAGGATCTCGATCAAGCTGGCTTCGACCGGCATGGAGGCTGCTCCTTCGGGGTGATTGCGGCTTGGCCAGCGTACCGCCGTACGGGGGGCGGGGTCCTGCCCGGAGGGGATGTACGGAGGTCGGAGGGGTGACGGCCCGCGGCGGGCCGGGGTCGTCACCCCCCCTCGGGTGGCGGGACGGCATTTCCAGGGGTTCTCTGGGTGTTCTGGGCCTTCCGGGTGTCCTGGGCCTTCTGGATCCTCCAGGTCGTCCCGGTCGTCCCGGTCGTGCCGGTCGTCCAGGTCGTCTAGGCGCGGATGATGGCGAGCGCCTCGTCCCGTGTCCGGTCGGCGGTGGCCGCGTCCCGGGCTTCGACGTTCAGCCGGAGCAGGGGTTCGGTGTTGGAGGGGCGGACGTTGAACCACCAGTCGGCGCCGGTGACCGTCAGGCCGTCCAGCTCGTCGATGGTGACGCCCTCGCGGTCCTGGTAGGCGGCCTTGATGGCGGCGAGGCGGCCGGTCTGGTCGTCGACGGTGCTGTTGATCTCGCCGGAGGCCGCGTAGCGGTCGTACTGGGCGACGAGCTGCGAGAGCGGGCCCGGCTGGCCGCCGAGGGCGGCGAGGACGTGGAGCGCGGCGAGCATGCCGGTGTCGGCGTTCCAGAAGTCCTGGAAGTAGTAGTGCGCGGAGTGTTCGCCGCCGAAGACGGCGCCGGTGCGGGCCATCTCCGCCTTGATGAAGGAGTGGCCGACGCGGGTGCGGACCGCCTTGCCGCCGTTCTCCTTGACGACCTCGGGCACCGACCAGGAGGTGATGCAGTTGTGGATGATCGTTCCGCCGGGGTGCTTGGCGAGTTCGCGGGCGGCCACCAGGGCGGTGATCGCGGAGGGGGAGACCGGGTCGCCGTTCTCGTCGACGACGAAGCAGCGGTCGGCGTCGCCGTCGAAGGCGAGGCCGATGTCGGCGCCGGTCTCGCGGACCCGGGCCTGGAGGTCGACGATGTTCTTCGGGTCCAGGGGGTTGGCTTCGTGGTGGGGGAAGGTGCCGTCCAACTCGAAGTACAGGGCGTCGAGTTGGAGGGGGAGCCCGTCGAAGACGGTGGGGACGGTGTGGCCGCCCATGCCGTTGCCCGCGTCGACGACGACCTTCAGCGGGCGGATGCCGGTCAGGTCCACCAGGCTGCGCAGGTGGTCGGCGTAGTCCTGGAGCACATCGCGCTGGGTGACGGAGCCGGTGGCGGCCACCGGCTCGGGGGCGCCGTTCTTGGTCCAGTCCTCGACGAGGGCACGGATCTCGGCGAGGCCGGTGTCCTGGCCGACCGGGGTGGCGCCCGCCCGGCACATCTTGATGCCGTTGTACTGGGCGGGGTTGTGGGACGCGGTGAACATCGCGCCGGGCAGGCCGAGCGCGCCGCTGGCGTAGTAGAGCTCGTCGGTCGAGCAGAGCCCGATCTCGGTGACGTCGGCGCCGCGGGCCGCCGCGCCCCGGGCGAAGGCACGGGAGAGGCCGGGCGAGGAGGGCCGCATGTCGTGCCCGGTCACGATCGCGGTCGCGTCGGTGATGTGGACGAAGGCCGCACCGAACAGCTCGGCGAGCGTCTCGTCCCACTGGTCGGGGACCACACCGCGCACGTCGTATGCCTTGACGATCTGCGACAGATCGGTCACTGCCGGGCCTCCTGGAGTCGCTGAGTCGCTACGGATCCCCAAACCTACCGGTCCGTCCGGCGCGGGGGCCTCGAACCGGCCGTGCGCGCCACGGCGTCGGTCCCGGTCGGTCCCGGTCCCGTACGGCGGCGGACTTGCGCGTCCGGGGAGCTTCCCGGTCCAGGGGAGCACTCGGGTTTCCGGATGACAGAAGGCGGAAGGCGGAAGGCGGAAAAGGGTGGCGCGATCCGCGGCCACGCCAGGTGGGCCGCTCAGGAATCGGGTGAGCGCAGCACCCGCAGATGGCCGCGGCGGGCCACCTCCATGGGCCGGCCGTCGCGGCCGCCCGGCCCGCCGGCCTGGGTTCCGTCGCCGCCCGCGGCACGTTCCTGCGGGCGAGCGGCCTCGCGTACGGCGTTGGCGAGCGCTTCGAGATCGTCGCCGCTGGGCTGGGCGGGGCCGGCATCGATGGCGAGGCGGACGACTTCCCAGCCGCGGGGCGCGGTCAGGCGCTCGGAGTGCTCGGCGCACAGGTCGTAGCAGTGCGGCTCGGCGTAGGTGGCGAGCGGTCCGAGCACAGCGGTCGAATCCGCATAGACGTACGTCAGCGTTGCGACGGCGGGGCGGCCGCACGCAGTGCGCGAACAGCGACGTACAGGGCTCACGACGTTGGACGGTACCGCACTCTTGACCGGGCCGCGACGACTCTCCCCCGGCTCACCCAACCGTGTCGTCCCGCTTCGTCCGATGCGTCTGACCTGCACCCACCCTCCCCTCGCCCGCCACCGCCCCAGGTGGAAACGCTGCGCGCCACGGTGACATCGCCGGTCCGGGCAGCCCGGGACGGACGGCGCGCCGCACGGAAAGCCGTCATCAGTCGGCGCAATTCATGTCATTCCGCGGGGGATTCGCGGTCTCATAGAGGGATGCAAACGAACGGAACGCAGAGCGGACCGGTCACTCGGCGACATCGTGCGTCTTGTCGGGCTTCGCGGTACCGGCTGCCCCACGGCGGTTACGCTCGATGCTGATGGACAGCCCCGTACCTCCCCGACCGTCGGAGCCGCGACTCCGCCGCCGCGACCGGCACGGCCGTGGCATGCGCGGCCCGATCGCGCCTCCGCAGGTGCCGCTGTCGGTGAGCCGCGCCGACGCCTTCGTGGATCTCGTCTACGACTCCCGCGACCGCCTGGAGCGGCGCTGGCCGCAGCTCTCGGAAGTCGACTTCCTGGTCGTGGAGGTGCCCGGTTTCGGCCCCGACGACCTGCCGGATGCGGAGACGGACGGCGAGACCGTACCGCTGGGCCGGGTGCTGCCGGCCGGCGGCGGACATCGCGACCGGATCGTGATCTACCGCAGGCCGGTGGAGATCCGCACCAAGAGCCGCGACGAGCGCGCGCTGCTGGTCCATGAGGTGGTCGTCGAGCAGGTCGCCGACCTGATGGGACTGGCCCCGGAGTCGGTGGACCCGCGGTATGGCCAGGAGTAAGCCGTACGGCGTGATTGCCCGGGGCGGGAGCCGTTGCCGGTTGCGGTTCACGTCGTGGTGACCGCGGGACGCCGACGGGATCGCGGGACCAGGAGTGAGCCGTACGGCAT
>NZ_JBITYA010000009.1:15022-409946 GCF_044544985.1 Streptomyces sp. NPDC053427
CCGACGGGATCGCGGGACCAGGAGTGAGCCGTACGGCATGGATGCCCGGGGCGGGAGCCGTTGCCGGTTGCGGTTCACGTCGTGGTGACCGCGGGATGCCGCCAGGGCCTGTCCGATGGGCAGGCCCTGGCGGCGGTCCGTGCGGGGGCTCTCAGTCGTTCAGCAGTGACAGGTCCTGGCCCGCCGTGGGGACGACGACCGTGCCCCGGTCGTCGGGCAGGGTCTGCACGGTGAAGGCGGGGATGCCGCCCATCGGCTGCACCAGGGTGCGCGCCGCATGGACCGGGCCGCTGCCCGGCTGGGGCTCCACCGTCAGCGCGTAGGAGCCCTTGAGGCCCGACGGGCGCGGCGGGTCGACGGCGAGCGTGCTGCCGCCCTTGACCGTGTACGTCTTGGAGACCGGCGTGCCGCCCTCGCTCCCCGCCGATGCGGTGACCTTGACCTTGGCGTCCTTGCCCGGCACCGGCGCGACGAGGGAGAGGGTGCTGCCCTTGGCCCGGTTGTCGGCGACCGTGGCGCGCTTGTCCACCGGGCGGGTCGCCGGGATGAACGCCATCTCCTGGTTGGCGCCCTTGCCCCGGGTCACCCGCAGCGCCGCCGTGACCGGGGCCTTGGAGCCGCCGTCGGCGGGCGTGAGCACCAGCGATCCGGCCTCGCCCTTGGTCAGGTCCTTGAGGTCGACGGCCGTGGTCATCCCGCTCTTGACGTGCAGCGTCTCCGCGCCGGCCGGGGTGATCAGGCCGGTCGGGGTGGCCAGCTGCACCTTGAGGTCGGCGTCCGCCGCACCGGGCGCGACGGCGACCAGGCGGACGGAGGTGGCGTCCTTCGGGATGCCGGGCAGCACCAGCGCGGCGGCCGGGTCGGCAGCGGGCGGCAGCCAGTCGCTGCCGAGCTTGGCGTCGGAGGCCTGGACGGCGGCGCCGACCCGGCCCTGGCGGACGACGACGTGCAGCGCGGCGTTGGTGGCCGGGGTGCCGGTGAGGGTGGACAGCAGCCGCGTGACGGTGGTGTGCGCCGGAACGGTGATGCCCTCGGCCGTGGTGCCGCTCAACTCCCCGTCCTTGCCGCGCAGTTCGAGATCGACCTCGGCGTCGGTGGGGCCGGGGTTGGTCAGATGGACGTGGTCCTGGCGGGCCTTGTCGGTGCTCACGCCGGGGAACCAGAACGTGGTGTCCGGGGCGGTGCAGCTCAGCCCGAGCAGTCCGCGGCCGTTGCCGGCGGCGACGGAGGTGGTCTGCTGGACGGTCCAGCCGGGGGCGAGGGTGCCGTCGGCGTCGCCCACCAGCGCGGGCGCATCGGCGGCGTCGGTCGTCGCGGTGACCGGCCGGCCTGCCTGCCGGAGGGGCGCGACGGGCTTGGTGTCGCGGGGCGGGACGATCGCGCTTCCGGAGTCCGCGCCGCCGCTCCTGCCCGCGTCCTTGCCCTTGCCCTTGCCCTTGCCCTTGCCGCGCTGCTTCGACGTGCCGTCGCCGGCGCCGCTGTCCTTGACGGTCCCGGCGGGCAGCAGCTTCGCGGTGCCCTTCTTGGCGTCCGCACCGGCCGCCGCGCCCCGGGGGACGAAGGAGGTGTACGTGGTGTCGCCGACCTCCGAGGACGTCGGGACCGGGCAGAGGAGCGCGGAACGCTGGACGGGCAGCCGGGTGCCGCCCTGGGGCGCCGCCTCGGCCGCGCCGTCCGGGGCGGCGACGGCGGCGACACCGGCGACGGCGGCCAGCCCGGCGGCCGCGCCGATCAGGGACATCATCGTGCGCTTCACTGCTGGTCGCTCCCGTCACGGCGCGGCTGCTCGGGGAAGGAGCCGGGGTACGTCGTGCCGTCGTCGTAGGGCTGCTGGGGCTGTTGGGGCTGCTGCTGGGCGTAGCCGTACGGGTCGTAGGTGCCCGCCTGGTAGGGATCCGCCGCGAAGGAGTCGGCGGCCTGGTAGGGGTCGGCCTGCGGGTACGGCGGCTGCTGGGCGTACTGGCCGGCCTGCGCGTACGGGTCGGCCTCGGCGGCCTGGTACGGGTCGGCGGGCGCGTAGGGCTGCTCGGCCGGCTGTCCCGGCTGGGCCGGAGCCGCCTGCTGGGCGGTCCCCCACTGCTCGTACGACTGCTGCTGCGGCACCGCCGCGTACGGGTCCCCGCTCTGCACGGCCTCCTGGGCCGCCACCGCGGGGGGCTCCTCCTCGGGTCCCGCCGCCTGGGCGCCCGGCTCCGGTGCGGCCTGGTGACCGGCCGCCTCCGCGGCGGCCCGCAGCCTCCGCGCCCGGCGGCCGTCGCCGGTGGCCGCCTGGGCCGCGGCCAGCACGGCGGCGTCCTCGGGCAGGTCGTCGTCGATCTCCCGGCGGCGGCCCGGCAGCGCCATCACGACCAGGACGACGGCGAGCAGGCCCTGGGTCCACAGCCAGACGGTGTGGCCGACCGGGTTCTCGTAGGTGAGGTCGAGCCGCCCGCCGCTCGTGGGGAGCGCGAAGCCCTGCGCCCAGCCGTCGACCGTCACGGGCTTGAGCGCCGTGCCGTTCAAGGTGGCCCGCCAGCCCGGGTCGGCGGTGTCCGCGATGCGCAGCACCCGGCCGGCGGGGCCGCCGGGCACCTTGTCGGTGTGCGCCTCGATGGGGCCGGACGGTACGGCGACCGGCGCGGCGGTCTCGCCGGCGCGGGTGCCGTCGGTCGTCCCGCCCTGCACGATGGAGACCCGCGAGACGCGGCGGTCGACGCGCCACAGGGCGCTGCCGTCGTCCTGGCTGAGCCGGGTCAGGCCCGGGGTCGCGTCCAGTACCCGGCCCATCGCGCCCGACGCCTTGTCGCGCACCAGGATGTAGCGGATCGCGTAGCCGCCGAGCTGGTTGGTCTGGTCGGCGCCGGAGCCCGCCACCAGGTTGGCGACGATGCCGCCGAGGCGCTTGTCCTCGCCGGCCGTGGCGGCCAGGTCGGCGTCGCCGAGCCGGGCGCCGGAGCCGCGGACCAGGGCGTAGTCGACGTGGCCGGTGCCGCCGTCCAGGACCAGCGTGCGGGCGCGGTCGTCGGTGCCGGACTCCTCGGCGACGAACGCCGGGACCTGCGCGGGATCGCGCCGCTCCAGGGGGCCGGCCGCACCGGTGACCATCCAGCTGACGGCGGCGTAGAGCGGGGCGAGGAGGGAGGCCAGCGCGATCAGCACGGCGACCGGCTGCTTCCAGCCGAAGCCCATGGCGGCCATCCGGGTGCGGATGCCCTCGGCGCCGATCGCCGCGGCGCACAGCAGCGCCAGCCCGTAGACCAGCATCGCGGGCCCGGTCCAGCCGGAGCCGTTGCCCAGCGCCGCGCACAGCAGCCCGGCCACCGCCGCCACCCAGGCGGTACGGATCGCCGTCTGCCGCTCGGCGCGCAGCGTCGCCGCCAGCGCGGCCAGGACGACGCCGGTCAGCAGCAGTCCGCCGGCCGCCTCGGGGCCGCCGGGGCTCAGGCCGATCAGGTCCAGTACGGAGGCCGATCCGGCGCCGTAGTCGAGCCCGGCCTCCTGGAAGAAGCGGGTGGGGTTCGCGAAGAGCGACAGCGACCAGGGGGCGAGCACCACGACGGGCACGACGGCCACGGCCAGGAAGCGCAGCAGATAGCCGACCAGCAGCTCGCGGCTGTCCAGGACGCGCCGCACCAGCAGCGCGACGCCGAGCAGCACCGCGAGCGGCCAGACGACCGGGGTGAAGGCCGTGGTGAAGGTGACCAGCAGGGTGTACGCCCAGGTGGCGCGCCAGCTGGGCCGGGTGCCGGGGCTCAGGCGCAGGCCGCCGGCGGCGACCGCGGCGCGGGCCGTCAGGGGCAGCAGGACGGCGAGCACCGCGGTGCCCAGGCGGCCGCCCGCCAGCGCGCCGGTGGCCGCGGGCAGGAAGGCGTACGCGATGCTGCCCCAGGCCCGCAGGAGCCGGGAGGCGACCAGCGGGCGGGAGGCGAAGTAGGCGGTGAGTCCGGCCAGCGGGACGGAGCACACCAGCAGCAGGGTGAGGGTGAAGCCCGTGCTGCCGAGGAAGAGCGTGGAGACCAGGGCGACGACGGCCAGGTAGGGCGGCGCGGAGGCGGCGTCGCCGGTGCCGACGGCGTGCCAGCTGTCGAGGTACGCCGACCACAGGTCGGACACGCTGCCGGGTGCGGGGAGCATCGCGCCGCCGGTGAGCGCGCCGGTGCCGAGCAGCCCGCGGCAGGCGATCAGCGAGACCGCCAGCAGCAGCAGGAAGAGCACCGGACCCGGCTTGCGGGCGATCCGCTTGAGCCGCGCGAACTGCTCGATCTCCAGGAAGTCGGCGTCGTCGCCACCGGGCCCGGATTCCCCGGCGCCGTGCCGGCCGGCCGAGGCCACATCGGGCGCGGCGCGGCCCGCGAGGTTGCCGGCGACCTGTTCGACGGTGGCGCGCACGGTCGCGCCGGGCGGCGGGAAGAGGGGCCGCAGCTCGCTCGCGTCCACCTGGGGGCGGCCCCTGCGTTTGCGGGCGGCGAGGATCTTGCCGGGCCGCAGCAGGGTGCCGAAGAGGCCGGCGAGTTCGTCGAGGGCCTGGCCGGGGACCTTGCCGACGAGATAGGCCAGGACCCGCAGGAAGGTGCCGAGCACCAGCCGCAGCAGGGTGTACGGGAGCAGCGCGCCGCGGGTGTTGGCGAGCAGGGTGTAGACCGCGCCGGCCTTGTCCACGCGGTGCGGGTTGGCGACGAAGCGGCCGACGCAGTCGATGGGGCGGCGTTCGCGGGCGGATGCCTCGGCGTGCCGCAGTATCGCGTCCGGCGCGACGAGCACCTGGTGGCCGGCCGCCTGGGCGCGCCAGCACAGGTCGACGTCGTCGCGCATCAGCGGCAGCCGGCGGTCGAAGCCGCCCAACTGCTCGTAGACGTCACGGCGGATGAGCATGCCGGCGGTGGAGACGGACAGCACGGGACGGATCTGGTCGTGCTGGCCCTGGTCCTGTTCGCGGCGGTCCAGGCCGGTCCAACGGCGGCCGCTGCGGGCGATACTGACGCCGGCTTCGAGCAGCTGGCGGCGGTCGTACCAGCTGCGCAGCTTGGGGCCGACGACGGCGGTGGAGGGGCTCGCGTCGGCGACCCGCAGCAGTTCGGCGAGCGCGGTGGGCGCGGGGGCGCAGTCGTCGTGCAGCAGCCACAGCCACTGGACCGGCTCGCCGTGCGGGAGATCCGGCATGTCGTAGGCCTCGTCGCGCCACGTCCGGCTGACCGGGTCCCAGCCGCTGGGGCGGCGCAGGTAGGCCAGATCGTCGGGGGTGAGCACCGGGGCCGTACGGACCGCCTCGTCCACCGCGGTGCCGAATCCGGAGCGGCGGGCGAGATGCAGCACCCGCTCGTCCCCGATGGCATCGGCGAGCAGCTTGGCGGATTCGTCCGCGCTGCCGGTGTCGGCGCCGATGACGTTCTGCACCGGGCGCTCCTGGCCGAGCAGCCCGGCGAGCGCGTCGGGCAGCCAGCGGGCACCGTCATGGGAGACGATCACGGCGGTGACGACATGCCGCGGGAACTCTGGGGTGTCAGCTGCGTATGAGGCGGCCTGGGCCGCCGACTGGCTGTGCACGGACATCGAGGTACGGGCCCTCCGGACCCGGGAGTCCGGGGCCCGCGGCGAAGTCGCTCAAGGCCCCCGCCCCCGGAAGACACTGCGACGGACTACGAGGCGACGCGCGCGACCCATGGGGCGGCGGCGCATCTCGGACGGTGCCCCACACTAATGGTTCGCGCCGGTGTCCCGTCCGGGCCCGTGCACAGCAGGAAACAACAGTCCGCCTCCGGCGTACAGGGCGCTGGAGGCGGGGTGTTCGCTATAGGGCGATATGGGGAGCTGGCGTGGCACGGCGGCGGGCGCGGTGAAGCCGCGCGCCGTGGGCGTTACGGGCTGCCGCGACATCGTCAGACGGCGGCCTTCTTCAGCCGGCGCCTCTCGCGCTCGGACAGACCGCCCCAGATGCCGAAGCGCTCGTCGTTGGCGAGCGCGTATTCAAGGCACTCGGAGCGGACCTCACAGGCGAGGCAGACCTTCTTGGCCTCGCGGGTGGAGCCACCCTTCTCCGGGAAGAAGGATTCGGGGTCGGTCTGGGCGCACAGTGCGCGCTCCTGCCAGCCGAGCTCCTCGTCCGCCTCCTCGACCAGCAATTCCTGGAACAGCTCGGTCATGTGCGCCCCTCGTCTGTCTTTACGTCCCCGTGATCCAGCCGTGATCGTTTTTGGCTGAACGACACGAGTGAAATTACAAGTGTGCTGATCCGGGCCAGTCAAGCCGAGATCTGCTATTGGGCCTCTTATTCACTCTGTGGAACCAAGCGTATGCGGAAAGTGTTCAAATCACCAAAAACCAGGACACATCCCCAGGCGCGCCGCCTGGGGAATCTTTCTCGCTACCTGAGATGCGATCGGACGGCATTCGCGTTGCATCCCGCGCGCCGGAGCGGGAAAGATCACAGACGGATCACGAGACCACAACGGCGTTTGGATGCGCGGTTGATGGGCGACATCTCCCGGTCGGCAAGTGCACAAACCTTTCGCCGGGCCCCGCAACCGGATGAGGTGAATCATCCGCGGCAAACCCGACATCCGGTTGACATCGCGCCGGGAACCCGGTCTCCTTGTCCGCATGCCAGTGACTCCCGCGCCCCGACTGACCCGTGCTTACGGGTCGCTCTGCGCTGCGCAGGCTCGCTGTCGCTGTTCCAGCTGTTGAAGCCACTGAGCTCCAGCCGTATCGCTCGCACCACCCCGCAGCGCCCCCGCATTCCCTGCGCGCCCGCGCCGTGCCCCCCACCGGGAAAGCCCGCGCCGTGCCGCACCCCTCTCCCAGCTCTTGCGCCGAGGAACCCGTAACCCCATGAACAGCGACGTCCAGATCGCCGGCGACCCGCTCGCCATCCCGCACCTGCTGCCGCCCGTCCCCGCCCACCCCTCGACCGTCGCCGGCTTCGTGGGCCTGGCCCGCTCCCTCGCCGCCGACCGCGCCAGCTGGGCCCCGCTCGTGCGCTACGACGCCACCACCCGCTGGTACCACCGGTTGCGCACCGGGCCCGGCTACGAGGTGTGGCTGCTGAGCTGGGTGCCGGGCCAGGGCAGCGGGCGGCACGACCACGGGCGCTCGTCGGGCGTGCTGACGGTCCTGGAGGGCGAATTGACCGAGCACGCCGGGGGCGCCCCGCGCACGCTGGGGGCGGGAACCCAACGGGTCTTCGCGCCGGGGTACGTCCACGAGGTCGTCAACGACTCGCTGACGCCCGCCGTCAGCCTGCACATCTACTTCCCCGGCATGACGGAGATGCCCATGCGCCCCCAGTCTCAACTCCGTTCGACCGGGGGGACCCCCACCCAGCCTCAGCTCCGTTCGACCGAGGGGACCCCCGTCGCCCAGTGCGCGCCGTCGGCGCAGGAGACCGCGGCCCGCTGAGGCCCGGCCCCTCTCAGGGACCCGTCCGCGGCTGACACACTGTCGCCATGCGCATTGTGGTTCTGGCCGGCGGTATCGGCGGCGCCCGCTTTCTGCGGGGACTGAAGGCAGCGGTTCCGGACGCGGAGATCACCGTCATCGGGAACACCGGCGACGACATCCATCTGTTCGGGCTCAAGGTGTGTCCCGACCTCGACACCGTGATGTACACGCTCGGTGGCGGCATCAACGAGGAGCAGGGCTGGGGCCGCACCGACGAAACCTTCCGGGTGAAGGAGGAGCTGGCCGCGTACGGCGTCGGACCCGAGTGGTTCGGGCTGGGCGACCGGGACTTCGCCACGCACATCGTGCGCACCCAGATGCTGGGCGCCGGCTATCCGCTCAGCGCCGTCACCGAGGCGCTGTGCGCCCGCTGGCAGCCGGGCGTACGGCTGCTGCCGATGTCCGACGACCGGATCGAGACCCATGTCGCCGTCGAGGAGGACGGCGAGCGCAGGGCGATCCATTTCCAGGAGTACTGGGTGCGGATGCGCGCCTCGGTCCCCGCGCACGCCGTGGTGCCGGTCGGCGCCGATCAGGCCAAGCCCGCGCCCGGGGTGCTGGAGGCCATCGCCGAGGCGGATGTGGTGCTCTTCCCGCCGTCCAACCCGGTCGTCAGCATCGGCACGATCCTGGCCGTGCCGGGCATCCGGGAGGCCATCGCGGACGCCGGGGTGCCGGTGGTGGGGCTCTCCCCGATCGTCGGCGACGCCCCCGTCCGCGGGATGGCCGACAAGGTGCTGGCGGCGGTGGGGGTCGAGGCGACGGCGGCGGCCGTGGCCCAGCACTACGGGTCGGGGCTGCTGGACGGCTGGCTGGTCGACTCCGTCGACGCGGGCACGGTGGCCGAGGTCGAGGCGGCCGGCATCCGCTGCCGGGCCGTGCCGCTGATGATGACGGACCTGGAGGCCACGGCCGCGATGGTGCGCGAGGCGCTGGCGCTGGCCGAGGAGGTACGGGCATGACGGGCGCCGCCGAGGCGCCCGCCTTCCGGGTGTGGGCGCTGCCGGGGTTTCCGGAGGTGCGCCCCGGTGACGACCTCGTCAAGCTGATCGCCGCGGCGGCGACCGGCGCCGGGCGGTCCCAACTGGCCGACGGGGACGTCCTGTTGGTGACGTCGAAGATCGTCAGCAAGGCGGAGGGCCGGGTGGTCGAGGCCGCCGACCGCGAGGCGGCGATCGACCAGGAGACCGTACGGGTGGTGGCGCGCCGCGGTGCGCTGCGGATCGTGCAGAACCGGCAGGGCCTGGTGATGGCCGCGGCCGGGGTCGACGCCTCCAACACCCCGTCGGGGACGGTGCTGTTGCTTCCGCAGGACCCGGACGCCTCGGCGCGCGCCATCCGGGCCGGGATCCGCGAGGCGCTCGGCGTGACGGTCGGCGTCGTCATCAGCGACACCTTCGGCCGGCCGTGGCGCAACGGGCTCACCGACGTCGCCATCGGGGCGGCCGGGGTGCGCGTACTGGACGATCTGCGCGGCGGCACGGACGCGCACGGCAATCCGCTCAGCGCCACGGTGGTGGCCACCGCCGATGAACTGGCCGCCGCCGGTGACCTGGTCAAGGGCAAGGCGGCCGGGCTGCCGGTCGCGGTGGTGCGCGGGCTTTCGCACATCGTCGAGGAGGCGGGCGACGGCGACGGGGCGCGGGCGATGGTGCGCGACGCCGAGGACGACATGTTCCGGCTGGGGACGTCGGAGGCCGTACGGGAGGCGGTGACGGCGCGGCGTACGGTCCGCGCCTTCACGGACGACCCGGTCGATCCCGGGGCGGTCCGGCGCGCGGTGGCGGCGGCGCTCACGGCCCCGGCACCGCATCACACCACGCCCTGGCGGTTCGTCCTGCTGGAGTCGCCGCAGTCGCGGACGCGGCTGCTGGACGCGATGCGGGACGCCTGGATCGCGGATCTGCGCGGCGACGGCAAGTCGGAGGAGTCCATCGCCAAGCGGGTGCGGCGCGGCGATGTGCTGCGCCGGGCGCCGTATCTGGTGGTGCCGTGCATGGTGACGGAGGGCTCGCACACCTACCCCGATGCGCGGCGCAATGCCGCCGAGCGGGAGATGTTCGTGGTCGCGAACGGCGCCGGGATCCAGAACTTCCTGGTGGCGCTGGCGGGCGAGCGGCTGGGCTCGGCCTGGATCTCGTCGACGATGTTCTGCCGGGACGTCGTACGGGAGGCGCTCGGGCTGCCCGGGGAGTGGGAGCCGATGGGGGCGGTGGCCATCGGCCGGGCGGCGCAGCCGCCGCAGGAGCGGCCGGCGCGGGACGGCGCGGACTTCCTCGTGGTGCGCTGAGCCCGTTCAGAGGCGGGCGATGTCCCCTACGGGGAACCTGGGCGCGCGCCGGGGCGGCGTGATGCCGGACAGCAGGATCAGCCGGGCCGCGCGGTGCCGCTGGCCCTCGTAGGGGGCGAGGAGTTCGAGCATCTGCGCGTCGGTGGTGCCGCGGCGGCCGGTGAGGGCGTAGCCGATGATCTTCGGCAGGTGGAGGTCGCCGACGGTGAGGGCGTCCGGGGCGCCGAGGGCGCGCTGGAGCGTCTCGGCGGCGGTCCAGGGGCCGATGCCGGGGATGGCCGTCAGACGGCGGGTGGCGGCGGCCAGGTCCATGCCCGCGGCCTCCTCCATCCGGCGAGCGGCGCGTACGGCGCGCAGGATCGCCGAGGAGCGCTTGGCGTCGACGCCCGCGCGGTGCCACTCCCAGGAGGGGATCAGGGCCCAGCTGCGGGCGTCCGGCATCACCCGCATCCGGTCCCACGGGCCGGGGGCGGGCTCGCCGTGCCGCTGGAGGAGGAGGCGCCAGGCGCGGTAGGCCTCGTCGGCGGTGACCTTCTGCTCCAGGACCGAGGGGATCAGCGATTCCAGGACCAGGCCCGTGCGGGCGAGCCGGACGCCGGGGTGGCGGCGGCGCGCTTCGTGGAGGATGCGGTGGCGGGCGGTGAGCCGGTCGGGCTCGTCGGACTCCCCCAGCAGGTCGGGCAGCCCGTCCAGCAGCCAGTCGGCGCCGGGGCCCCAGGCCTCCGCCTCGACGGCTCCCGCGGCCGGGCGGGCCGCCAGGCGCAGCGTGCCGGGTCCCTCGGGCGTACGGCAGGAGCGCCACACCTCGTCGCCGCGTACGGCGAAGGCGGGGTCGCCCGGTCCGCGCCGCAGCACGCACAGGGTGCGGTGCAGGTCGTACGGGCCGGGCGGGACCCAGCTGCGGGTGGGCATGCCGCCAGGTTAGGCGACACCACCGACACCCGGCCCGCCGCTACTGGTCGGAGGAGAAGCGCACCGACCCCGGCGGGATGTCGGCACCGCACCAGATGCGGATCCCGTCGCGCAGCTCGTTGTCGGCGCCGACCCGGGCGCCGTCGCCGATGACCGCGCCGTCCAGGACCGTGCGGGCCCCGATGCGGGCGCCGGCGCCGATCAGGGAGTCGTGGATCTGGGCGCCCGGTTCGATCACCGCGCCCTCCAGGACGGCGCTGCCCTCGATGCGGGCGCCGGCGCCGATGACGGCGCGCCGGCCGACGACGGTGCCGCCGGTGAGCTTGGCGTCCGGGGCGACCTCGGCGGTCTCCAGGACGAGGCGGTCGCCGCAGCGGCCGGGGACGGCCGGGGAGGGGGCGCGGCCCAGGACCAGGTCCGCGGAGCCGCGTACGAAGGCCTGCGGGGTGCCGAGGTCGAGCCAGTAGGTGGAGTCGACCATGCCCTGGAGGTGGGCGCCGTCGGCGAGCAGTCCGGGGAAGGTCTCGCGCTCGACGGAGACCGGGCGGCCGGTGGGGATGGTGTCGATGACGGAGCGGTTGAAGACGTAGGCGCCCGCGTTGATCTGGTCGGTGACGATCTCCTCGGGGGTCTGCGGCTTCTCCAGGAAGGCGGTGACCCGGCCGGTGCCGTCGGTGGGGACCAGGCCGAAGGCGCGGGGGTCCTCGACCCGGGTGAGGTGCAGGGAGACGTCCGCCCGGGAGGTGCGGTGGGTGGCCACCAGGGCCTTGATGTCCAGGCCGGTGAGGATGTCGCCGTTGAAGATCAGCACCGGGTCGCCGGGGGCGGAGTGCAGCCGTTCGGCGACGTTGCGGATGGCGCCGCCGGTACCCAGCGGCTCCTGTTCGGTGACGTATTCCAGGTGCAGGCCGAGCGCGGAGCCGTCGCCGAAGTACGGCTCGAAGACCTCGGCGAGGTAGGAGGTGGCCAGGACGATGTGCGTCACGCCGGCGGCGCGGGCCCGCGCCAGCTGGTGGGTGAGAAAGGGCACACCGGCCGCCGGGACCATGGGCTTGGGCGTGTGCACCGTCAGCGGGCGCAGCCTGGTGCCCTTGCCGCCGACCAGGAGGATCGCTTCAGTCACCTTGTCGTCTCTGCTTCCTGCTGGGGTCGGCAAACGGCCGACCAGTGTAGGCAGACGGATCTTCGACCGCGCTCCGCGGGACGCCGAGCGGCTGCGGGAGCGCGTGTCATGGCCGGTAGGACGCGACGAGCGCGGGGACGGTTCATTCGGGGCACAACCGGACGGTACCGGACGGTAACTGTCGGGGGACGGTCAGCGCCCCTGAAGCTTGGCGGCGGCGGTGCGGGCGTCGGCGAGCTGGTCGTAGAGGCGGTCGCCGGGGCAGGCGGACCGGTAGCCGTCACGATGGCCGGAAATGACGTTCAGGTTGGCGATCTCGTCCCTGTCGAAGAGGTTGCTGCCGTCGGAGGTGAGCCGGGCCGTGCCGCGCGGATCGACGCCGGCCAGGCCGAGCTTCCAGGCCGTCAGGGCGGAGATGGCCTCGACGGAGGCCTTCGACGGTTCGGTGTCGGTGAAGGTGCCCAGGACGGCGATGCCGGTGGTGTCGGTGTTGAAGCCGAGGGTGTGCGCGCCCAGGACCGGCTTGGAGACGCCGCCCGCGCGGCCCTCGTAGATGACGCCGCACCTGTCGATCAGGAAGTTGTAGCCGATGTCGCGCCAGCCGCTGCTCTTGACGTGGTAGCGGTAGATGGCGCGGATCGCCGAAGGGGAGTCCGAGCAGCTGTAGTTGTTGCCGGTCGCGGTGTGGTGGACGAACGCGGCGCGGACGGGGCCGGTGTAGGGGCCGATGGGTTCGCGCAGGTTCTCGTCGGCGCCCCAGCCGGCCCGGGTGACGATCCGCGGGCGGGGTCCGATGTACGTCTTGCCGGCCGGCCGCTCGCCCCCGGGGACCGGGGCCTGCGTCCGGGCCTCGGCCTGCGCTTCGGCCTGCGCCTCGGCCCGGCCGAGCGGTCGGAGTTCGGTGACCGCGCCGCGCTCGGTGCGCCGCGCCGCTCCCGGGTCGACGAGCTCCAGCCTGAGCCCGCCCGGGAAGGGGGCCGGGGCGCGGTCCATGTTCTCCGGGGCGATGCGCAGTTGTACGGCGTCGGAGGCGCCGACCCACAGGGGCGCGGTGCTGCCGCGTACCCCGCTGTTGCGGCGTTCGGCGGACTCCGGGTCGGGCAAATCGTCGTTGTGGGTCTGGACGTCCTGCCAGCCGGACCAGGTGTGGGAGCCGGCGGCGCGGGTGCGGACCTGGACCTGGCCGTGCAGCTCGACCTCGGGGTCGTCCCACACCACACCCAGGAGCGAGAACGGCCGTACCTCCCGGACCGGCATGACCCGGGTCCCGGGGACGGGCGCGGGCTCGGATTCGGCTTCGGTGGCGGGCGGGTCGACCGCGCCGAGGTCCGCGAGGGGCAGGGACTGGGTGCTGCCCGGTGCGTCATCGGCGGGGGCGGCGAGGGGGCGTTCGGCGGCGGTCGCGGCGGCCGGCGGCAGGAGCGAGGGGAACGAGAGCACCAGGCCGGCCGCCCAGAGGGCGCCGAGCGAGGTCGCACGAAAAGACCGCGAAGCAGCAGGAAAAGGGCGCATGGTCACCATCGTTGGCACGGCCCGGCGGATGACGCCATCGCTGATCTGACGGGGCATCGGCCGAACGGCGGGCGGCGCCTGGGCCGAACCGGTGGCCGGGCCCGCCGCGCCCGGCAGACCGCCGGCCGCCGCCGCGCGTACCCTGACGGCGATGAACGCCACCGACCGCACCCCCGCCGACCTGCTGGGTTCCGCGCTCGCCGCGGACCCGGCCCGCCCGCTGGTGACCTTCTACGACGACGCCACCGGCGAACGCGTGGAACTGTCCGTCGCCACCTTCGCCAATTGGGTGGCGAAGACCGCCAACTATCTCCAGGGCGATCTGGCCGCCGAGCCCGGCGACCGGCTCGCGCTGCTGCTGCCCGCCCACTGGCAGACCGCCGTCTGGCTGCTGGCCTGTTCGTCGGTCGGCGTGGTCGCGGAGGTGGGCGGCGATCCCGCCGCGGCCGATCTCGTCGTGAGCGGCCCGGACTCCCTGGAGGCGGCGCGGGCCTGTTCCGGGGAGCGGGTGGCGCTGGCGCTGCGTCCGCTGGGCGGCCGGTTCCCGCAACCGCCGGCGGGCTTCGCGGACTACGCCGTCGAGGTGCCGGGCCAGGGCGACCGGTTCGCGCCGTTCGCGCCGGTGGACCCGGGCGCGGTGGCGCTGGCCGTCGGCGGCGAGGAGCTGACCGGCGCCGGAATCGGTGGGCGGGCGCTGGCCGACGCCGCGGCCGCCGGGCTGCCCGAGGCGCCGCGGGTGCTGTCGGGGCTGGGGTACGACACCTGGCAGGGCCTGTCGTACGGGCTCTACGCCCCGCTGGCGACCGGCGGCTCGGTGGTGCTCTGCCGCCATCTGGAGCGGCTGGGCGCGGACGGGACCGCCGCCCGGGAGACCGCCGAGAAGATCACGTACCGGGCGCCGGACACCCTCGTCTGACGTCTCCCTCCCCCGTCCGGCGCACCGGACCCCGCTCGGGGCGGGCCGGTTCGTCCGCGGTGGGCGAGGATTTTGCGTACGTACAACCCTGCGCGGGGTCCGTCCGTCCACCGCCCAACGGGCACCGCGTGCGGGCGCGACGCCGACTCCGTGAGGGAGGAACGCACACGTGACCGAGAGCCCCGGGACTCCATCCGGCCGCGCGGGCCCCGCCGAGGGCACCGGCCGGACGGGTGCGGGGCCCGGTCGCGCGGCGAAGTTCCCCGGCTGGGGCGCGCGGCCGCTGCGCTCGGGCGCCGCGGGCGACGGCCCCGGCCCGCCGCGTACCCCGCCCTCCCCGCTCCACTGGATGCGCCGGGCCGCGCTGGCCACCGTCGTCGGCGTCCTCGTCGCGACCGGCACCGGCTGGGGCCTGTACACGAAGCTGAACGGCAACATCCGCTTCGACAGCGACACCCAGAACGAGCTGGAGAAGTACGAGTCGGAGCGGCCCGACCCGGGCCCGCCGAACGCCGAGAACATCCTGCTGGTCGGCTCCGACAACCGCGGCAACGGCAACGAGGAGTACGGCACCGACAGCGGCACCCAGCGCTCCGACACCACGATCCTGCTGCACCTGGCGGCGGACCGGAAGAGCGCCACCGCGGTGAGCATCCCGCGCGACCTGATGGTGACGGTGCCGCACTGCAAGCGCTCCGACGGCAAGGAGATCGCCGAGCAGACGGCGCAGTTCAACTGGGCGTTCCAGTTCGCCGGGGCCGCCTGCACGATCCGTACGGTCGAGAAGGCGACCGGGATCCGGATCACCCACCACATGATCATCGACTTCGTCGGGTTCAAGAAGATGGTGGACGCGGTGGACGGCGTCGAGATCTGTCTGCGCCGGCCCATCGATGACGAGAAGGCGCATCTGGTGCTGCCCGCCGGCCGGCAGACGCTGCTCGGGGAGGACGCGCTGGGCTTTGTCCGGGCGCGGAAAAGCCTGGGTAACGGCAGTGACACGCAGCGTATGGAACGTCAACAGGAGTTTCTTGGCGCGCTCGTGAAGAAAGTGCAAAGCAATGGTGTGCTGCTCAATCCGACGCGGCTGTATCCGGTGTTGGATGCCGCGACGAGTTCCCTGACCACCGATGCGGATCTGGCTTCGCTCACCGGCCTGTACGAATTGGTCCGCAGCATGCGCAGCATTCCGACGGACCGGGTGCAGTTCCTGACCGTGCCCCGGCGGGAGTACCGCTACGATCCCAATCGCGACGAGCTGGTGCAGCCGGATGCCGATCGCCTCTTCGGTGAGCTGCGCAGGGACCGCCCGGTGCGGGTGGCGCCGGCCGGGGCCCCCGAGGAGACCACCGCCTCGGACGGGAAACCCGATGACTCGCCCTCTCCGCCCGCCGGTTCGGGTCCGGCCTTTACCGGAACCACGGCGGAACGCGGGAGCTGCGAATAAAGATGCCGCAAAGGAACGTGCGGCGTCGCGAATGGATTGGGCGGATTGCCCAGTTGTAGGGAAGTGGAATTTGTCACCGCCGTCGCCGGGCGCTGAACTGGGCGGATAGTGTGAGCGACCCGGCCCGCCCGACCAGCGGGCCGATGACCATGTGGTCAAGTATTTGCACGATCGACCGATCGAGCGCCTTGAGGGGGAGGCGCCGCGCCACCGACGGAGGATTCAGGGCACCGTGGACGCGCAAGGCCGTGGGCGGGCGGGCGACGACAACGTCGATCCCGCCGATCAGTGGGTGTTCGATCCGAACACCGGCAACTACGAGCTGCGGCTTGACCCTGCCGGTCAAGCCTCGGACCGGCCCTCCGGCCGCAAGGCCCCCGGCTCCAGACGCGGCCGGAGAAATCCGGCCGGCCAGGGCGACGACACCGACACCCGTCCGCTGCCGACCCAGCGCGACCGCCGGGGCGACGCGCGAAGCGGCGGCGCGGACGAGCGGCGCGGCGGTGGCCGGGCGGAGCGCCGTGCCGCCGCGCGGGGCACGGCGTCCGCGATGGCTTCGGGTCCGGCGAGCCGCCGGCGGCCCAAGCCGAAGAAGTCCGGGAAGAAGAAGGCGCTGTACTGGACGTCCGGCGTGCTGGGATTCGTCCTGGTGGCGGCGGCCACGACGGCGTACGTCATCTACCAGCAGCTGGACGGCAACATCAAGAAGGTCGACGTCGGCATCAACAACGACGCGGTCTCCGACGGTCCGGTCAACCTCCTCGTCATCGGCACGGACTCGCGCGCCGGCAAGGGCAACGCGGGCTACGGCGACGCCGGCAGCGTCGGGCACGCGGACACCACGCTCCTGATGCACATCTCCAGGGACCGCTCGAACGCGACCGCGCTGAGCATCCCGCGCGACCTGATCACCGACATCCCCAACTGCCCGACGAAGCAGAAGGACGGCTCGACCAAGATCATCCCCGGCGAGCAGCAGGTACGCTTCAACACCAGCCTCGGCCAGGAGGGGCGGGACCCCGGCTGCACCTGGCGCACCGTCGAGAAGCTGACCGGGCTGAAGATCAGCCACTTCATGATGGCCGACTTCAACGCGGTCAAGGAGCTGTCCAACGCGGTGGACGGTGTCGAGGTGTGCGCCGGCAAGGACATCAACGACCCCAAGTCGCACCTGAAGCTGTCGGCCGGCCGGCACACCGTCAAGGGTGAGCAGGCCCTCGCGTTCGTCCGTACCCGGCACAGCGTCGGCACCGGCAGCGACCTGAGCCGGATCCAGCTCCAGCAGCAGTTCATCGGCTCGCTGATCCGCAAGCTGAAGTCCAGCGCGTTCAGCAGCCCGGGCAAGCTGTACGACGTCGCCCAGGCCGCGACCAAGGCGCTGACCGTGGACACCGGCATCGGCAGCGCGAGCAAGCTGATGGACTTCGGCGACGACATGAAGAAGGTGAACATCAACAAGATCACCTTCGCGACGGTGCCGGTGCTGGACAACCCCAAGGACCTGGCCACCGTCATACTCGACCGGGCCAAGGCCGATCCGCTGTTCCGGATGGTGCAGGCCGACCACGCCCTGGCCAAGGGCAAGAAGTCCAAGGGGAAGAAGGCGCCGGTCAAGAAGGCCCCGCCGGAGCTCGTACGGGTCGATGTCCTCAACGGCGGCGGACCGATCGGCGCGGCCCAGGAGAGCGTGGACTGGCTGCAGAACACCAAGGGCGCCCGGCTGTCCACCAACGCCGGCAACGCCTCGCAGAAGGTGGCCGAAACCGTTCTCGAGTACGCCCCCAACCAGGCCGACCAGGCCGCCACTCTGGCCGACTGGATGGGCCTGCCCAAGAGCGCGCTGAAGAAGTCCGCGCAGGACGCCGGCGACCGCGTCCCGATGAAGCTGACGCTCGGCAGGGACTTCAAGGCGGCGGGCGAACCGATTGAGGCGCCGACCGAAACCCCGGACGGGGTCCAGAACGTCAATGCGGATGACAAGAACGTCTGCGCCAAGTGACCCGAGCGGGATCCGGCCGCCTGCGAAGGCGCCGAGCGCACCACCGGACTGACAACGGGGAGAGGGCCCAATGCGGCAGAGCAGTGTGCGTGGTGAGCGATCACCCGGGCGACGGCAGCCCGGAGCACCACAGAGGCTGGGCTTCGACACCGGCCTCGACGAGGACGGGGCGGGCGGGCTGCCGCCGGATGCGCCCGGATGGACGCCGGAGGACGGCGACGGCGCGGTGCCGTCCGCGCCCGACGAGGGCGGCCGGCGCGCGGGGCGCCAGGGCCGCCGGAAGAAGGGCGGCAAGGGCCGCCGGGTACTGCGGTGGACCGCGCTCGGCCTCGGCGTCCTGCTGGTCGTCGGGGCGGGCGCCGGCTACTGGTACTACGAGCACCTCAACGCCAACCTCCGCAAGGCGCCCAGGATCCTGGGCGGCGGCGATCTGAAGAAGCCCGATCCCAATGCGTTCGGGCAGACGCCGCTCAACATCCTGCTGCTGGGCTCCGACGGCCGCAACAGCAAGAAGAACATCGAGCTGGGCGGTGCCCGTCAGGACGCCGACCGCAAGCCGCTGGCCGACGTCCAGATGCTGCTGCACGTCTCCGCCGACCGCAGCAACATGTCGGTGATCTCCATACCCCGGGACACCCGCGTCACCATCCCCAAGTGCACCGACCCCAAGACGCACGAGAACTACCCGCAGACCACCGCCGCCATCAACCAGTCGCTCCAGCACGGCGGTCCGGGCTGCACGCTCGCCACCTGGCAGGAGCTGACCGGCATCTACATAGACCACTTCATGATGGTCGACTTCTCCGGCGTGGTGGACATGGCCGACGCCATCGGCGGCGTCCCGGTCTGCGTCAACCACAACGTCTACTCGCACGACAGCAAGGGCCACGGCAGCGGGCTCAAGCTCACCGCGGGCACCCACTCGGTCAAGGGCGTCCAGGCCCTGCAGTGGCTGCGCACCCGCTACGGCTTCGAGGACAACACCGACATCGGCCGGGCCAGGGCCCAGCACATGTACATGAACTCCATGGTCCGCCAGCTGAAGCAGAACGCCAAGCTCACCAACCCCGGCCAGCTGCGCGACCTGGCCGAGGCCGCGACCGCCGCGCTGACCGTCGACGACGGGCTCGACACCGTCAAGAAGCTCTACGACCTGGGCGGCGACCTCAACCGGGTGCCGACCAAGCGCATCACGATGGTCACCATGCCCTGGGTGTACGGCCCCGGCGAGGAGTACGTCCTGCCCAAGCCGGGCGACGCGGAGCAGACCTTCGCGATGATGCGCAACGACACCGCGCTGGACGGCAAGGACGCCAGGAAGAAGCCGGCGCCCGACCCCAAGCCGTCGACTCCCAAGGGAGAGCTGAAGGTCGTCGTCCAGAACGGCACCAACAGCACGGTGTCGGGCCCGGTTTCCGGCCGCGCGAGCGTCGTCCAGCAGCGGCTCGCGCAGCTCGGCTACACCGCCGCCGGCACCGACTCCTCCCTCACCACCCAGGCCGACACCACCATCACGTACAAGGACAAGGCGCAGCGCGGCGACGCCCTCGCGCTGGCCAAGGCGCTCGGCCTGTCCAAGGGCGCGGTGAAGGAGTCCAGTTCGGCCACGGAGATGCGGCTGGTGGTCGGCAACGACTGGCGCACGGGGGCGGAGTACCCGAAGAAGCAGGGCGGCGACAAGACTCCGGACAAGGCGCCGGACAGCGCGGATGCGCTCCACGGGAACGACAAGACGGCGTGCATGAAGGTGAATCCGGACTACACGTTCTAGGTGGTGTCCGCAAAGTCGGAGCGCGTCGCACGGAAAGGGGGCGGGTGGCCGAAGTGGCCGCCCGCCCCCTTTCCCGCGTTTCTCGCGCCTACTCGGCCGCGGGCTGCCCCGCCGCGGTCGTCACCGCCGGCCGGCGGCTCGCGATGACCTTCCTGGCGAGCGCGCGCGGGCTGGTGAGGAACCCGTAGCCCCAGGACATGTGCATGGTGGCGAGCGCGACGGGGATCTGGGCGCGGGCCTTGAGCGACAGCCCCTTGCCGGCCGGGAGCGAGCCCGCCACGATCGCCGCCAGGTAGCCGGCCGGGACGACGAAGCCCCACGGCGTGACGGCCGCGCCGACGACGGTGCCCGCCGCGATGGCGCACACCGCGGTCGGCGGCGCCAGATAGCGCAGATTGATCGACCCGGAGTGGTAGCGCGCGACGACATGGCGCCACTTGCCGTAGTCCTTGTACTGCTTGGCCAGCGCCTTGATGCTCGGCCGCGGACGGTACTGCACCTTCAGCTCCGGCGAGAACCAGATCCCGCCGCCCGCCTCGCGGATGCGGAAGTTCAGCTCCCAGTCCTGCGCGCGGATGAACTCCTCGTTGTAGCCACCCTGTTGCTCCAGCGCCTCGCGCCGGAACACCCCGAGGTAGACGGTCTCGGCGGGCCCCGCCTGTCCGCCCGTGTGGAAGGCGGCGTTGCCCACGCCGACCTTGGAGGTCATGGCGGCGGCGACCGCGTCCTCCCAGGCGTTCTCGCCCTCGGCGTGCATGATGCCGCCGACGTTCTGCGCGCCGGTCTCCTCCAGGAGGCGCACGGCGGTGGCGACGTAGTTCGGCGAGAGCATGCCGTGCCCGTCGACGCGCACCACGATCGGATGCCGGGAGGCCTTGATCGCGGCATTGAGCGCGGCCGGGGTGCGGCCGGTCGGATTGGGCACGGTGTGCACCCGCGGGTCTTCGGCGACCAGCTCGGCGGCGATCTCGTCCGTACGGTCCGCGGACGGGCCGAGGGCGATCACCACCTCCATTTCGCCGGCGTACTCCTGCTCCAGGATGTGCCGGACCGAATTGCGCAGGTGACGTTCCTCATTGAGCACCGGCATGATCACGGAGACGGCCGGGGGCTGCTGCTGCGGCATGGTTCCTCGGGGGTACGGCCCGCGCGCGAGCCGCCATGGGCGGCAGCGCCCGCCGGGAGACTGCGGTATCTCGCCTCACGTTACCGCGAACGGGGGACAGGGGCGGACGTCGGACGGGTGGCCGGGCGGGAGGTGCCCGGCGTGTGATGCTTTGCAGTCGATCGTATGGGCCTACGGTGTTCCCGCCGGCTTCACCCCGACTCGCCGCCCGTCCCGCCGCGGAGGTGTCCCCCGTGACCGCCCCGTCCCGCTCGACCCGCCCCACGCAGCGCCGGACCACCGAGCCCACGGGGCGCCGGCACCCGCCGCGCAAGCGCTGGGGGCTGCGCAGCAGCGCCGTCACCGCCGCGCTGCTGCTCGGCGCGGGCGGTGTGGGCCATGCCATGGTCACCGGCGTGGAGACCCGGATCGGCCGGGTCGACGCCTTCAGAGGTATGCCGACCGACGAGCGGCCCGGTGGCGGCAGCGGCCTGAACTTCCTGGTCGTCGGCACGGACGGCCGCGACAATCTCACCAAGGACGAGAAGCGGACGTACCACCTGGGCGGGGCGCCCTGTCACTGCACCGACACGCTGATGCTGGTGCACCTCTCCGCCGAGCGGGACCGCGCCAGCATCATCAGCCTGCCGCGGGACTCGTACGCCGAGGTCCCCGACCATCAGGACTCCGCCACCGGGCGGCGGCACCGCAAGCACGCCGTCAAGCTGAACGCCGCGTACGCGGAGGGCGGCCCCAACCTCACCGTGCGGACCGTCGAGCACATGACCGGCGTGCACATCGACCACTACCTGGAGGTCGACTTCACCAGCTTCATGCGGAGCGTGGACGCGGTCGGCGGGGTAGAGGTCTGCACCCCGCGCCCGCTCAAGGACAGCTTCAGCGGCCTCGACCTCCCCGCCGGCAAGACGCTCCTCGGCGGCGGCCAGGCCCTGCAGTACGTCCGCTCCCGCCATATCGACGCCTCCGCCGACCTCGGCCGGATGCATCGCCAGCAGCGCTTCCTGGCCTCCCTCATCCACAAGATCACCTCCTCCGGCGTCCTGATGAACCCCATCCGCTTCAAGGACGTCGCCGAGACGATGCTGGAGTCCGTCCGCGCCGACTCCGGCTTCGAGGCCAACGATCTGGTCGACCTCGGCCAGGCCATGCGGGGCTTCACCCCGTCCTCCTCGGAATTCGTCTCGGTCCCCCTGACCAAGGAGAATCTGCGGCTGCCGGGCGGCGGCGAGGCCGTCCGCTGGGACCCGGTGGCGTCCCAGCAGCTCTTCCAGGCGGTCCGCGACGACAAGCCGATCGCCAGGCACCCCGCCAAGGACAGGAAGCAGCCGCGGGCCACGGTCGTGGACGTACCGCCGTCCGCGATCAGGGTCCATGTCGACAACGGCACCGCCCGGCCCGACCTCGGCGACACCGTCGCCAAGGCGCTGCGCGCCACCGGCTTCGTCATGGCCGGCGTGCCCGGCAACACGGCGCGCGGCACGGCCCCCCGTACCGTCATCGACTACGACCCGCGCTGGGACCGCTCGGCCCGCTCGCTGGTCGCCGCGCTGCCCGGTGCGCAGCTGCGCCCGATGGCGGGGCGCGGCCCGGTGCTCCAGGTGACCGTCGGCGACGACTTCAAGGCGGTGACGCCGGTCAGGGCGGAGCAGCCGCCGCAGACGCCGGGCACCGTCGGGGCGATCACCGGGGACGAGGCGGTGTGCCCGTGACGGTGCCCGCCCCCCGCCGCACCGGGCCCCGGCAGCTCGCCGGCCGCCCGGCCGCCCACCGCTACGCGCCCCGGGCCGGCGTCACCCTCGCCGCCCTGTGTCTGGTCGCCGCCAGCGCGGCCGCGGCCCCGCCGGCGCCCGCCGCCCCGACCGGCTGCGGCGATCTGGCCAACGGCCGGCTGTGCCTGCACGGCCCGGTGGGCGCGACGGGCAGATACACCACCGCCTACCGCCGGCAGGCGCCCGCGCCGACGTCCGATTTCTCCGTACGCCTCGGCTACCAGCGCAAGAACGCGAGGATCACCGCCTTCCCCGGCTGGTTCGGCAGCCGCCGCCTGCGACACGGCTCCGCCGCCCTCGGCAGCCGGGTGGAGATGCTGGCGGGCGAATGCATCCGGGGCGTCATGGAGCACGCCGGGACCGTGTTCGTCACCAAGTGGAGCTGCGCCTGACCCCCAGGTGGCGGTCCCCCATGTCCAGGGCCCCTCGCAAGGAGGACACCATGTGGCAGGCAGCGGTACCGGCCTTCTCCCCCACCACCGTCGCGCTCTTCCTGGCCGCCATGGCGGCGCTGGCCCTGTCCCTCGCCGGCTGGACCGCCCGCGCCCCCGCCGCCGCCCGCACCACGGCCGCCGCCCTGCTGGCCGGCTGGCTCCTGGTGCTCCTCTTCGCGACCCTGTCCCCCACCCAGCCGGTCGGCTCCGGCGACGCCACCGTGTGGTGGCGGCCGGGCGAGGGCCTCTTCGACCCCGGCGCCCAGCTGCCGCCGCAGGAGCTGGCGATGCTGATCCGCCAGCACCTCGCCTACGCCGCCCTGTACGTGCCGGGTCCGCTGCTGCTGCGCTTCGCGGCGCCCCGCTGGCCGGCCGCCGCCGCGTTCCTGCTCGGGGTGGGCCTGTGCGTGACGGTCGAGACGGCCCAGCTGCTGATGCGGGCCGGGCGGATCGCCGATATCGACGACGTCATGTGCGCGGCGGCCGGGACGGTGATCGGGGCGGGGCTGGGACTGCTGGCCCGGCTGGCGGCCCGACGGCTGGGCCGCGCCGCCGCGGTGGCCGCGTAGGCGCACGCGAGCGGGCCGGTACCCCGGAATCCCTGGGGTACCGGCCCGGAATCCGGGCTACCGGGGCATCGCCGCGGGGCCCTCACACCACCCGCAGCCGCAGCGATTTCACGCCATGGATGAAGTTGGACACCAGCCGCTGCGGTGGCGCGGCGAGTGCCAGTGCGGGCAGCAGGTCGCGGGTCTCCTCGTAGAGCACCCGCAGCTGGAGGCGGGCGAGGTGTGCGCCCAGGCAGACGTGCGGGCCGTCGCCGAACGAGACGTGGGGGTTGGGGGTACGGGTGAGGTCCAGCCGGTGCGGGTCGGCGAAGACCCGCTCGTCGTAGTTGGCCGAGCCGTGGAAGACGACCACCTTGTCGCCGGCGCGGAGCGGGCGGCCGGCCAGTTCGGTGGCGTACGCGGCGGTCCGGCGGAAGCTGAGCACCGGCGGGTGCCAGCGCAGCAGCTCCTCCACGCAGGCCGCCGTCGGCACCGCCCGGGCGCGCAGCGCGCGGTAGGCGGCCGGGTGCCGGGCCAGTGCGAGCAGGCCGCCGGGGGCCGCGCTGCGGACGGTGTCGTTGCCCGCGATGGTCAGCAGGAAGAAGAACATCTCCAGCTCGGGCGTGGCCAGTTCGCGGTCGGCGGCGAGGACGGTCATGACGTCGTCGCCCGGGTTCCGGCGCTTGTGGGCGGCCAGCTGCCGCGCGAAGGCGAACATGTCCTGGAGCATCGCCGGGGAGCGCGGGTTCGCGGGGCGGCCGTCCGCGCCGGAGGCGGCCGGGCCCGCTTCGTCCGGGTCCTGGTAGCCGATGACGCGCCGGGTCCAGTCCAGGAGCAGCCCGCGCTCGCCGGGCGGGACGCCGAGCAGGTCGGCGAGGTTGAGCAGCGCATAGTCGTCCGTGACGCGGGCGACGAGGTCGCATTCGCCGCTCCCGGCGCGGGCCTCCTCGACCGCCGCCGTCAGCAGGCCGCGGGCCCGCTCGCGCGCCACGGCCTCGAAGCGCTCGACCCGGCGCGGGGTGAAGGCACGGCTGACCAGGCGGCGCAGCCGTCCGTGGTCGTTGGAATCGCCCCCGCTCGACCGCGTGCGAGAGCTCGGGGCAGGGTCCTGGTTGAGCATCATGCGGCGGATGAACGGCAGGTCGGCGGGGTCGGGATCGCGGATCTGGGTGGCGCCCAGACGGGAGGAGAAGGTGCGGGCGTCCTTCAGGACCCGTACGACGTCCTCGTGCCGGGTGACCGCCCAGAAGCCGGGGCCGGCGGGCCAGCCGAGCACCTCGGGCTCGTCCTGCCAGGCGACCGGGTGCCGGTCGCGCAGCAGCCGGTAGGCGGCGTGCGGCAGCCCGTCGGCGTAGCGGCGCGGGTCGAAGACGTCCGGTACGGCCATCAGGCCCGCGGCCGGTCGTCGCCGTCGGCGCGCAGGAAGTCCTCCACGGCCCGGATCAGCTCCAGCGGCGTCTCGTCCATGGCGTAGTGCCCGGCCGACGGCAGCTCGACCAGCTCGCTGTCGGCGTACCACCGCAGCCAGGTCTGCCGCGCGAGTTCGGCGTTCAGCGCGGGGTCCAGCGTCCCGGTGACCGCGAGCGCCGGCACCGCCGAGCCCTCGACCTCGGCGGCGAAGCCCTCGGTGGCCCAGGAGTCCAGCCAGGCGCGGAACGCCTTGGGGTCGCTGCACTCCAGGGACCGGCGCACCATCCGGTCCAGCCAGGCCGCGGGGCGCTGCCCGCCCGTGGTGAGGTCGATGATGACCCGCCGGTTGTCCGGGGCGTGCGCCGCGCCGGCGAACAGCTCCCACTGCTCGGGCGGCAGCGGCAGCCCGGAGGCGGGTACCGGAGAGATGCCGACGAGCCGGCGCAGGCGGTGCGGTGCCGCGGCCAGCACCCGCTGGGCGACGCTGCCGCCCATCGAGTGGCCGATCACCGAGAACCGTTCCCAGCCCAGCCGGTCGGCGAGCGCCAGCACATCGGCCGCGCCCTCACCCGTGGTGTAGGCGCCGGCCGCCGCCTTCGCCTCGCCGTAGCCGCGGAGGTCGACCAGCGCGTACTGGAAGGTGTCCCGGTCGAGGTCCGGCAGTACCGGGTCGAAGGCGGAGCGGTCGGCGAACCAGCCGTGCACCGCGATGACCTTGTGCGCTCCCCGGCCGTGCAGGGCATGGGGCAGTACGAAGGAAGCCACGCTCGCTCCAGAGGGGTGACGGAGCGCGCCCTGGGTGGGCGGCGCCTGCGGTCCCAGACTGGCGTCGGCCGCTCCACCGGGCAAGGGCGCCGCGGGCCCGCCGGTCTACTGCGCCGCGTCGAGCCCCTCGGCCGCCCGCCGCTCCCGCAGCTCCATGATCGCGCGGCGTCGGGCGAGGCGGTGGGTGCGGCGGATCTGGGCCTCCTGGTAGCGGCCCTTGTCGCGCTCGGTCTCGGGGAGCACCGGCGGTACCCGGCGCGGCTTGCCGTGTTCGTCGACGGCGGCGAAGACGAGGTAGGCGGAGCCGACCTGCTGGGCCGGGGTGGATTCGTTCCAGCGCTCGGCCAGGACCCGTACGCCGACCTCCATGGAGGACCGGCCGGTCCAGTTCACCTGGGCCTTCACATGCACCAGGTCTCCCACCCGGACCGGCTCGAGGAAGGCCATCTCGTCCATCGAGGCCGTCACCGCGGGGCCCCCGGAGTGCCGGCCGGCCACGGCGCCCGCCGCGTCGTCGACCAGTTTCATGATCACGCCACCGTGCACCGTCCCGAGGAGATTGGTGTCGGACGCGGTCATGATGTGCGACAGCGTCGTACGGGAGACGGAAGTGGGCTTGCCCGCGAGCTCGCCCTCCTGGCTGTTGGTGACGAGTTCGGTCATGCCGACCAGCCTAAGCGGGGCTTTCGCGAGGCCGCCCGGAACCGAGCGTGACGCCCGTCTCGTGACCGCTCTCTCCCCGCGTGACGCTGGTCACCCCGCCCTCGCCGGAAACTATCCGGAATGACTTGTTCCGATACACGCGCCGGAATGGTCACGGCCCCTTGCACTATGGGCGGGAAGGCCGTCGTCTCTTTGCATCAGCTCTGCAACAGCCCTGGCCCGATCCGGCACCCGCTCTATTGGGCGGTCCCTCTTGGCGTGCACACTGCCGGTTATGAATGAGTGGCCCAATGGGTGGTCCGGGGACCAGGACGGCAACCGGTACGGACGCGGCAGCGGCAGCGCCGATCCGGAGGGCGCGCGTGCCATGCGGCAGGTGCGGCGCGACGCCGGCTCCGGCTACCCCCGAAGCGAACCCCCGCTGCCCCCGCAGATGTCCCCGCGCCGCGGCTCGGTCCCGCCGCAGCAGTCCCAGGGCTACGACGAGTACGACAGCGGCTACAACACCGGCCAGGTCTACGGCGGCGGAGGCGGCGGCCGCGACGGCGACGGCTACGACGGCTCGTACGGCCGCGGCGGCGCCCGGCCGCGCCCCAACTGGGGCCGCCGCATCAAGTGGACCGTCCTGACGCTGGTCGTGGTGCTGGCCGTCGCCTCCGTCGCCACGTACTTCTGGGCGGACGGCAAGCTGCGCCGCCAGGTGGACCTGAGCAAGGTCATCGACCGGCCGGAGGCCGGTGACGGCACGAACTACCTGATCGTGGGCTCGGACAGCCGCGAGGGCATGACGGCCGAGCAGAAGAAGAAGCTGCACACGGGCTCCGCCGACGGCAAGCGCACCGACTCGATGATGATCCTGCACGACGGGTCCGACGGCCCGACGCTGGTCTCGCTGCCGCGCGACTCGGACGTCGAGATACCCACCTTCGTCGGCTCGGACTCCGGCAAGAAGTACCCGGGCACCGGCCGCCACACCAAGCTCAACGCGGCCTACGCCGAGGACGGCCCGGAGCTGCTGGTGCGGACCGTCGAGTACAACACCCACCTCCACATCGACCACTACGTCGAGATCGGTTTCGCCGGCTTCGCCAACATCGTGGACTCGATCGGCGGGGTCGAGATGGACATCCCCAAGGCGTTCAAGGACAAGTGGTCGGGCGCCGACTTCCCGGCGGGCAAGCAGACCCTCAACGGCCAGCAGGCCCTCGCCTTCGTCCGCACCCGGCACGCCTTCGCGGGCAGTGACCTGGACCGTACGAAGAACCAGCAGAAGTTCCTGGGCACCCTGGCCGGTCAGGTCGCCACGCCGGGCACGATCCTCAACCCCTTCAAGCTCTACCCGACGATGAGCGCCGGCCTGGACACCCTCATCGTCGACAAGGACATGAGCCTGTGGGACCTGGGCCAGATGTTCTTCGCGATGAAGGGCGTCATGGGCGGCGACGGCAAGTCGATGAACATGCCGGTCTCCGGCTCCACCGGCGGCAACCTGGTCTGGGACAAGGCCAAGCTCCGGCAGCTGGTGCAGCAGCTGAACAACGACGAGAAGGTCACGGTCAGCGGCAACTGACCGACGGCGGGGACAGACCAACGCCGGAGGGCCCGTACCGCAGCTGCGGTACGGGCCCTCCGGCGTTGCGGCGCCCGATGCTCGGCGCCTGACGCGTACTACGGCAGGTTCCGCGCCATCACGATCCGCTGGACCTGGTTCGTGCCCTCGTAGATCTGGGTGATCTTGGCGTCGCGCATCATGCGCTCGACGGGGTAGTCGCGGGTGTAGCCGTAGCCGCCGAGGAGCTGGACGGCGTCCGTGGTGATCTCCATGGCGGCGTCCGAGGCGTAGCACTTGGCCGCGGCGCCGAAGAAGGTGAGGTCCTCGTCCTTGCCGCCGGCCGAGATGCGCTCGGACTTGGCGGCCGCGGCGTAGGTCAGCTGGCGGGCCGCCTCCACCTTCATGGCCATGTCGGCCAGCATGAACTGCACGCCCTGGAAGTCACCGATCGGCTTGCCGAACTGCTTGCGCTCCTGGACGTAGCCCTTGGCGTAGTCCAGGGCGCCCTGGGCGATGCCGAGCGCCTGGGCCGCGATGGTGATGCGGGTGTGGTCCAGGGTCTTCATGGCGGTGGCGAAGCCGGTGCCCTCGGCGCCGATCATGCGGTCGGCGGGGATGCGGACGTTGTCGAGGTAGACCTCGCGGGTCGGCGAGCCCTTGATGCCGAGCTTCTTCTCCGGCGCGCCGAAGGAGACGCCCTCGTCGCCCTTCTCGACGACGAAGGCCGAGATGCCCTTGGAGCGCTTCTCGGGGTCGGTCACGGCCATCACCGTGTAGTACTCGGAGACGCCGGCGTTGGTGATCCAGCGCTTGACGCCGTTGAGCACCCAGTAGTCGCCGTCGCGTACGGCCTTGGTCTTCATGCCGGCCGCGTCGGAACCGGCGTCCGGCTCGCTCAGGCAGTACGAGAACATCGCGTCGCCCTTGGCGAGCGGGCCCAGGTACTTCTTCTTCAGCTCCTCGGAGCCGGAGAGGATCACCGGGAGCGAGCCGAGCTTGTTGACGGCCGGGATGAGGGAGGAGGAGGCGCAGACCCGCGCGACCTCTTCGATGACGATGACGGTGGCCAGCGCGTCGGCGCCGGCGCCGCCGTAGGCCTCCGGTACGTGCACGGCGTGCAGGTCGTTGGCGACCAGCGCGTCCAGCGCCTCCTGGGGGAAGCGCGCCTCCTCGTCGACCGCGGCGGCGAACGGCGAGATCTTCGCCTCGGCGAGCGCACGCACCGACTCGCGGAGCATGTCGTGCTCCTCCGACGGCCGGTACAGATCGAAATCAGCGGTTCCCGCCAAGGTTTCTCACTCCCCTGTGAGCTGATGCTAACTACCGTTAAGTAACTCGTTACGTCTTCGGATTCTAGGCCTCGGTCCGGGCTACGGATACGTGAGGTTGCCGACAGCCTCCTGGCGGGGGGCGCACGGCCGGGTCCGCGCGCAGGGGGCACGACTATGCTCGGTCAGCACCATTTCCCCCGGAAGCGTCTGGAGCAGCATCCATGGCCCCCAAGATCACCGTGATCGGCACCGGCTACCTCGGTGCCACCCACGCCGCCGCCATGGCCGAGCTGGGTTTCGAGGTGCTGGGCCTGGACGTGGTGCCGGAGAAGATCGAGATGCTCCAGCGCGGCCGGGTCCCGATGTACGAGCCGGGGCTGGAGGAGCTGCTGCGCCGCCATGTCGCCGGGATCGAGGGCTCGAGCGGACGGCTGCGCTTCACCACCTCCTACGAGGAGGCCGCGGCCTTCGGCGATGTGCACTTCGTGTGTGTGAACACGCCGCAGAAGCACGGTGAGTACGCCTGCGACATGACGTATGTGGAGAGCGCCTTCGACGCGCTGGCGCCGCATCTGACCCGGCCCGCGCTGGTCGTCGGCAAGTCCACGGTGCCGGTGGGCAGCGCGGCCCGGCTCGCCGTACGGCTGGCGGAGAAGGCCCCGGCCGGCGAGGCCGCCGAGCTGGCCTGGAACCCGGAGTTCCTGCGCGAGGGGTTCGCCGTCCAGGACACCCTGCACCCCGACCGGATCGTGGCGGGCGTGGCGAGCGAGAAGGCCGAGGCGCTGCTGCGGGAGGTCTATGCGACGCCCCTCGCGGAGGGCTCGCCGTTCATCGTGATGGACTACCCGACCGCCGAGCTGGTCAAGACCTCCGCGAACTCCTTCCTGGCGACGAAGATCTCGTTCATCAACGCCATGGCAGAGGTGTGCGAGGCGGCCGACGGCGATGTGGTGAAGCTGGCCGAGGCCATCGGGCACGACGAGCGGATCGGGAAGAAGTTCCTGCGGGCCGGGATCGGCTTCGGGGGCGGGTGTCTGCCCAAGGACATCCGGGCGTTCATGGCGCGCGCCGGTGAGCTGGGCGCGGACCAGGCGCTGACGTTCCTGCGCGAGGTCGACTCCATCAACATGCGGCGCCGCGGCCATATGGTCGAGCTGGCCCGCGACGCGGTGGGCGGCGGCTTCCTGGGCAAGCGGGTCGCGGTACTGGGGGCCACCTTCAAGCCGGACTCGGACGATGTACGGGATTCGCCGGCGCTGAACGTCGCGGGTCAGATCCATCTCCAGGGCGGCCAGGTGACGGTCTACGACCCGAAGGGGATGGAGAACGCGCGGCGGCTGTTCCCGACCCTGGCGTATGCGGACAGCGCGCTGGAGGCGGTGCGGGGCGCCGATGTGGTGCTGCATCTGACGGAGTGGAACGAGTTCCGGGAGCTGGATCCGGCGGCGCTGGCCGAGGCGGTCTCCGAGCGCCGGATCCTGGACGGGCGCAACGCCCTGGATCCGGAGCTGTGGCGGAAGGCCGGGTGGACGTACCGGGCGCTGGGCCGCCCGCAGGCGTGACCCTTTCCTACGAGGACTCCGCGCGTCGGGCGCGGTAGGTCCGCATCTTCGCCCGGCTGCCGCAGACCGCCATGGTGCACCAGCGGCTGCGGCCGGCCGGGCTCTTGTCGTAGAAGACCCAGCGGCAGTCATGGGCCTCACAGGCCTTGAGCCGGGTCCAGGTGCCGTCGGCGGCCGCGGTGGCGATGCCCGCGGCTATCCGGGCGGTCAGGTGGGCGGCGCCGCGGAGCGCGGCGGCCGGGCGCAGCGCCGCGCCGCCGTCGGCGCCGACGGCCAGGACCAGGGGTGCGCGGGCGAGCAGCCGGTCCAGGGTCCCGGTGGTGTCCGCATCCACCTCCGTACGGGTCGTATGGGCGACGCAGACCGCGCGCAGCGCCTCCCTCAACTCCCGCAGCTCGGCCGGAGCCGACGCCGGCTCCCCTTGGCCCAGGGCGGCTTCGGGCACGCCGTGCGCGCGGAGGAAGGCCGTCGTGCCGCCCTCCGCCGCCAGCGCGTCCTCGCCCGTCTCGACGTCGAGGGTGTTCACCAGGTCCTGCACCAGAAGCAGGGCGTCGGGAGCTGTTCGGTCGGCCACCCTTGCCACGTTACGTGAAGACCGCCATGATGCAGTAACGAAGTTACCGGTTGATACGAGGAAGAGGTAACGCCATGGCTCTGATCGATCTCGGCGTCACGGTGCTGGACTGCCCCGACCCGCGGGCGCTCGCCGACTTCTACGCCAAGATGCTCGGCTGGCGGGTCGAGGACTCGGACGAGGCGGACTGGGTGGAGGTCGCCGGGCCCGGTGGCCGGACGCTCGCCTTCCAGCAGGTGGACGGCCCCTATCGGCCGCCGCGCTGGCCCGGTCAGGACCAGCCGCAGCAGTTCCATCTCGACTTCGACGTCCGCACCGCCGACATCGACGAGGCCGAGGCCAAGGTCATCAGGCTGGGCGCGAAGCTGGTCCAGCCCGATGACGGCAAGCGGGACTTCCGGGTCTACCTCGATCCGGCGGGGCACCCCTTCTGCCTCTGCCTGAAGTAGGCCGCGCGGCCGCTCCGGGCGCTCACACCCGTGGCCCGTCCAGCCGCGCGATGGTCGCGGTGGACGGGACCCGGCGGCCCCGTACCGCGCGCGCGACGAGCTCCGCGCCGCGCACCGCCCGCAGCGCATTGCCCCAGGTCAGAGCGGCAAGATCGCGGAAGGACCAGCCCCGGTCGATGAGTTCGGCGATCACCAACGGATAGCCCGCGACGTCCGGGACCGGGCTGCGGTGCGTACTGGCCGGATCGGTGTCGAAGCCGGCGCCGAGGCCGACGTGGTCGGGTCCGGCCACCGTCCGGATGTGGTCGAGGTGGTCGGCGACGTCCTGGACGGAGGCGGGGACGCTGCCGCACGCGAGGTGTTCCGGGGTGAAGGTGACCATGCAGACCCCGCCGTTGTGGGGCAGCAGCGTGAGCACCTCGTCGGGGACGTTACGGGCGTGCCCGGTGACCGCGCGGGCCGCCGTGTGGCACAGCAGCACCGGGGACTTGGTGATCGCGAGGGTGTGCCGCATGGTGTCGGCGGAGCACCACGACAGGTCGATCAGCATGCCGAGGCGGTTCATCTCGCGGACCACCTCCTCGCCGAACGGCGTCAGCCCGCGGGCCCCTGGCGCGTCGGTGGCGGAGTCCGCCCAAGGGGTGTTGCGGTCGGCGGTGAGCGCCAGGGAGCGTACGCCGAGCCGGTAGAAGGACCGCAGGACGCCCAGCGAGCTGTCGATGGCGTGACCGCCGGCGGAGCCGAGCAGCGAGGCTATCCGGCCGTGGTCGCGGGCCTCGGTCATATCGTCCGCGGAGAGCGCGAGGTGCAGCGCGTCGGGGTAGGCGCGGACCAGCGCGTGGACGAAGTCGATCTGCTCCAGCGTCGCGCTGACGGCCGCCTCGCCGGTCAGGTCGGTCGGCACCTGGAGGGACCAGAACTGGCCGCCGACGCCGCCGGCCCGCAGCCGCGGGATGTCGGTGCGTACCCCGGTCTCGCCGTGGTCCAGGTCGAAGCGGTGGCCGGGGGTCAGGTCGTGGCCGGTGCGCTGGCGCAGTTCCCACGGGAGGCCGTTGCAGCCGTCGACGACGGGGTACGCGGCGAGCAGGGCGCGGGCCCGGGCGAGCGGGCCGCGCAGATTGAGCGGCAGCGGGCCGTCGGACTCGGCGCCGGCCTCCGGGTCGAGGGCCTCGTCGGGGTCGATGACACCGGATATCTCCGCAATGCCGGTGGAGTCGGTCAGCTCGGCGGGGGCGAGATCGGCCATGGCGTTCTTCCTCCCGGGGAGGGGCGCGCGGTCGGGGGAGCTCGTTGTGGACGTCGGGCGGGCAATGGTGACGCCACCGTCGCACGCGGGCCCGTACGGTTCGCGGTGAGCGATGCGTACGGGTTAGCACCGTCCGTCGCGGTGGTGCGGTGGATGGGGGCCGGGAAGCTCGGTTGCCCCGCCGGAGCCGTCCGCCCCGGCCCCCTCGACAGGCCCTAGCCGTCCAGCTGCTCGATCGTCGCGTGGGAGGGGCCACGGCGGCCCTGTTCCTCGCGCGCCACGTCCTCGGCGGCGCGCAGCGTGCGGACCGCGTTCTGCCAGGTGAGCTTGGCGAGG
Source organism: Streptomyces sp. NPDC053427 (assembly GCF_044544985.1). NCBI lineage: Bacteria > Bacillati > Actinomycetota > Actinomycetes > Kitasatosporales > Streptomycetaceae > Streptomyces > Streptomyces sp. NPDC053427. The sequence continues at coordinate 48,114 of NZ_JBITYA010000009.1, forward strand.
TCGGCCTCGGACCACTTGCGGTCCAGCAGCTCGGCCAGCAGGTTCGGGTAACCGGCGACATCGGCCAGGTCGGCGGGGGTGAAGGCGGTGCCGTCGTAGTCGCCGCCGATACCGATGTGGTCGACGCCCGCGACCTCACGCATATGGTCGAGGTGGTCGGCGACGGTGGCCGCGGTGGCCTTCGGCCGCGGGTGGGCGGCCTCGAAGGCCCGCTGGACCGTCATGCCCGCCTCGGTGGTGTCGAGGTGGTGCAGCCCGTGCGCACGCATGTTCTCGTCGGCGCGCAGCGTCCATTCCCCGGCGGCCGGCAGCACGAACTTCGGCACGAAGGTGGCCATCGCGGTGCCGCCGTTGGCGGGCAGCTGGGCCAGGACGTCGTCGGGGACGTTGCGCGGGTGGTCGCAGACGGCGCGCGCGGAGGAGTGCGAGAAGATCACCGGCGCCCGGCTGACCCGGAGCGCGTCGCGCATGGTCGTGGCGGCGACGTGGGAGAGGTCGACGAGCATGCCGAGGCGGTTCATCTCGCGGACCACCTCCTCGCCGAAGGCGCTGAGGCCGCCGGCCCGCGGCTCGTCCGTCGCCGAGTCGGCCCACGCCAGCGAATCGTTGTGGGTGAGCGTCATATAGCGCACGCCCAGCTCGTACAGGGCGCGCAGCGTGGCGAGGGAGTTGTTGATGGAGTGGCCGCCCTCGGCGCCCATCAGGGACGCGATCCGGCCCTGCGCGCGGGCCGCCTCCATGTCGCCGGCGGTGTGCGCCGCCCGCAGGTCGTCGGGGTAGCGGGCGATCAACTGCCGTACGACATCGATCTGTTCGAGGGTGGCGCTGACCGCCGTGTCGCCGACGTAGTCGGCCCGTACGTAGACGGACCAGAACTGGGCGCCGACGCCGCCGGCCCGCAGCCGGGGGATGTCGGTGTGCAGATGGGCGGACTGGTCGCCGGCGATATCGCGCCGGTCGAGGTCGTAGCGGACCTGCTCGCGCAGCGCCCAGGGCAGGTCGTTGTGGCCGTCGACGACGGGCCAGCGCGCGAGCAGGTCCGCCGCGGCGTCCCGGGAGGCGCTCACTTGCCGCTGCCGAAGCCGAAGCCGCTGGGGGTCGCGACCTTGTTGCGCAGCCGCTTGCCCTTCTCGGTGGCCTGGTCGTTCAGCTCCTGCTGGAACTCCCGCATACGGGTGAGGAGTTCGGGGTCGTGGGCGGCGAGGATCCGGGCGGCGAGCAGCCCGGCGTTACGGGCGCCGCCGACCGAGACGGTGGCCACCGGGACGCCGGCGGGCATCTGGACGATGGAGAGCAGGGAGTCCATGCCGTCCAGGTACTTGAGCGGCACGGGCACGCCGATGACCGGGAGCGGGGTGACCGAGGCCAGCATCCCCGGGAGGTGGGCGGCTCCCCCGGCGCCCGCGATGATCACCTTCAGGCCGCGCTCGGCGGCGTCCTCGCCGTAGGCGATCATCTCGCGCGGCATCCGGTGCGCCGAGACGACATCGACCTCGAAGGGGATCTCGAACTCGGCGAGGGCCTGGGCGGCGGCCTCCATGACGGGCCAGTCGGAGTCGGAGCCCATGACGACGCCGACGGCAGGAGAGCTGCTTGTCATTCGGTGATTGTTCCTCGCAGATAGCCGGCGGCGTGCGCGGCGCGCTCGCGCACGTCGGCAAGGTCGTCGCCGTAGGTGTTGACGTGACCGACCTTGCGGCCGGGCTTCACGTCCTTTCCGTACATGTGGATCTTCAGCTGGGGATCGCGTGCCATGCAATGCAGATACGCCGCATACATGTCGGGATAGTCGCCGCCGAGGACGTTGGCCATCACCGTCCACGTGGCGCGCGGGCGCGGATCGCCCAGCGGAAGGTCGAGCACGGCGCGGACGTGGTTGGCGAACTGCGAGGTGATCGCGCCGTCCTGGGTCCAGTGGCCGGAGTTGTGCGGGCGCATCGCGAGCTCGTTGACGAGGACCGCGGGCTCGCCGTCGGCGTCCCTGACCTCGAACAGCTCGACCGCGAGGTGGCCGGTGACGTCGAGCTCGTCGGCGATGCGCAGGGCGAGCTGCTGGGCCCGCGCCGCGAGGGAGGCGGACAGGCCGGGCGCCGGGGCGATCACGGTGTCGCAGACGCCGTCGACCTGGATCGACTCCACGACGGGATAGGCGACGGCCTGGCCGTGCGGCGAGCGGACGACATTGGCGGCCAGTTCCCGGACGAAGTCGACCTTCTCCTCGGCCAGAACGGGCACTCCCGCACGGAACGGCTCGGCCGCCTCCTTGGAGGATCGTACGAGCCATACTCCCTTGCCGTCGTACCCCCCTCGGACGGTCTTGAGGATCACCGGGAAGCCCTCGCCCTCCTCGGCGAACCGCTCCACGTCCTGGGGGTCGGAGACGATGCGGTGCCGCGGACAGGGCACGCCGATCGCGTCCAGCTTCGCGCGCATCACCCCCTTGTCCTGGGCGTGCACCAGCGCCTCGGGACCGGGCCGCACGGGAATGCCGTCGGCCTCCAGCGCCCGCAAGTGCTCGGTGGGAACGTGCTCGTGATCGAAGGTGATCACATCGCAGCCGCGAGCGAAGGCGCGCAGCGTCTCCAGGTCGCGGTAGTCGCCGATGACGACCTCGCTCACCACCTGGGCCGCCGAGTCCTGCGGGGTGTCACTGAGGAGCTTGAACTTGATGCCGAGGGGGATACCCGCCTCGTGGGTCATACGGGCGAGCTGACCGCCGCCGACCATGCCGACTACCGGGAACGTCACGCTCCCCAGGGTATCCGCACATCAGCGCTGCCCCGACCCGTCTTTGGATGATCCTCCGAATACGAACGTTCGGGGATCACCCGCGAAGACCGCCTGGCGAAGATCGGTGCGGTCCGGGGACGGCGGCGCCGGGGATCGGCGAGGCTGTGGGTCGACAGGCCCGCGGACCGGCCGGGGCCGCGGACCGGCGAGGCGAAGGAGAGAGCGGATGGGGACCGGTGACATAGCGAGGAACTCCCGGCTGCTGGTGATCGCCGTCGCGATCGTCACACTGCTGATCGCGGTCCACTCCGTCGTCAGCCAGCTGTCCGGACCGAAGGTCTACGACCCCGGCAGCACCGAGATATCCGTCCGGGCCGGCGAGCACTTCGAGATACGGGTCCCGGACGGGCCCGCCGACGGCCTCCACTGGGTCGTCGCCGCCCCACGTCCCGATCCGGCCGTTCTGAAGCCCGCCGGAAACCACCTCGAAGCGGACGAGCCGCCGCCGTCCGGCGAGGGCGGCTCCCGCTACTTCGACTTCGAGGCGGTCGGCGCGGGCCGTACGGATCTGCGGCTGCTGCGCTGCCGGCGGTGCGACACCGGAGCCGGCGGCGCGGACGGCGCCCGGAGTCTCGTTTTCCGTATCACGGTCGGCTGAACCGGACCGGGCCCGCGGAGTTCGTGGCCGGAGTTGACCGGCGGCGGGCACCGCTTGGTACCCGTGGTTAGCATGAGGGAGCGGACCAGGGTTGACGGCCGCCGACATCCGCCCACGACGGGAGCTGAACGATCACCATGAGTGAACGGAGCGCGCTGCGGTCGAGGCTTCAGGCGCTCACCCGGGAAGTGGTGAAATTCGGCGCGGTCGGCGGCGCGGGCGTGTTCGTGAACTTCGCCGTGTTCAACCTCGTACGGCATCTGACCGAGATCCCGGTCGTCCGGGCCAGCATCGTGGCCACGGTCGTGGCCACCGGCACCAACTACCTCGGTTACCGCTACTTCACCTACCGCGACCGCGACAAACAGGGCCGCACCAAGGAACTCACGCTCTTCCTGCTGTTCAGCGTGATCGGCCTGGTCATCGAGAACGGCGTGCTCTACACCGCGACCTACGGCTTCGACTGGGACAGCCCGCTGCAGAGCAACGTCTTCAAGTTCGTCGGCATCGGCATCGCGACGCTCTTCCGCTTCTGGTCGTACCGCACCTGGGTGTTCCAGGCGCTGCCCGCCCGGGAAGCCGTGGAGACCGCCGAGTCCTTCCTGGCCGACGGCGCCGACGGCGCGGAGGGGATCAGGAGCCCGGAGAGCGTCGGCGGCCCGGCGCGGGCCGCCCGCAGCGGCTCCCGCACGTAGCGGGCGCCGCGCCTCACTCCTCGACGCTCTCCGCCTCCCGCGCCAGGAACAGCGCGAACACCGGCGGATGCTGCTGGAGCAGCTCCAGCCGGCCGCCGTCCGCCTCCGCCAGATCGCGGGCCACGGCGAGCCCCAGCCCGGTGGAGTTGCGGCCGGAGACGGTCCGCTCGAAGACCCGCGAGCCGAGGTCCGGCGGGACACCGGGACCGGCGTCGGTGACCTCGACGACCGCCTGGTTGCCGGTGACGCGGGTGCGCAGCGCGACCGTTCCGGCGCCGTGCATCAGGGAGTTCTCGATCAGCGTGGCCAGCACCTGGGCGACCGCTCCCGGCGTGCCGACGGCCCGTAGCCCCTTCTTGCCGGAGCGGACGATGGCCCGCCCGGCGCTGCGGTAGGCCGGGCGCCACTCCTCGACCTGCTGCTTGACCACCTCGTCGAGGTCGAAGGCGACGGCCGAGCCGGTGCGCGGATCGCGGGAATTGGTCAGCAGCCGCTGGACGACATCGGTCAGCCGCTCCACCTGGGCCAGCGCGATGGTGGCCTCTTCCTTGACGGTGTCCGGGTCGTCGGTGACGGTGATCTCCTCCAGCCGCATGGACAGCGCGGTCAGCGGGGTGCGCAGCTGGTGGGAGGCGTCGGCGGCGAGCCGGCGTTCGGCGGTCAGCATCCGGGCGATGCGTTCGGCGCTGGCGTCCAGTACGTCGGCGACCCGGTCGAGTTCCTGGACGCCGTAACGGCGGTGGCGCGGGCGGGGGTCGCCGGAGCCCAGCCGTTCGGCGGTCTCGGCGAGGTCGGTGAGCGGCGCGGTCAGCCGGCGGGCCTGGCGTACGGCCAGGATGACGGCGGCGATGATCGCCAGCAGCGCGACGGCCAGGATGACCAGCAGGGTCCGGCCGATCTCCGCGCTGACCGTGGAGCGGGACTCCTGGACCATGACGGACTCGCCGCGGTCGCCCTTGACCTCCGACTCGATGACATCGCCCGACGGGCGCCGCCCGATCTCGATCGGCGCGGCCTTGCCGGGCACCCGGATCTCGGCGTACCGCTTGGCCGTGATCTGTTCGGAGAGGATCTCCGGAGTGATCTTCTCGCCGCTGCCCAGCCGGCTCTCGACTATCCCCACCAGCCGGACCGCCTCGGACACCACGCTCTCCTGCGCGCCCGCCTGGATCGTGCGGGTCTCGACGATGACCAGCGAGACGCCGAAGACGGCGATGACGACGAGCACCACGGCGAGCGTGGAATTGATCAAGCGGCGGCGCACAGGCTCCTGGCTCTTTTCAGCTTTTTTCGAATCGGAAGCCGACACCGCGAACGGTGGCGATGTAGCGCGGGTTGGCGGCGTCGTCACCGAGCTTCTTGCGCAGCCAGGAGATGTGCATGTCCAGCGTCTTGGTGGACGACCACCAGGTGGTGTCCCAGACCTCGCGCATCAGCTGGTCGCGGGTGACGACCCGGCCGGCGTCCCGTACCAGAACCCGTAGCAGGTCGAACTCCTTTGCCGTCAGCTGGAGTTCGTCGTCGCCCATCCATGCCCGGTGCGACTCCACATCGATCCGTACGCCATGGGTGGCGGGCGGCTGCTGGGGCTCGGCGGTGGAGCCGCGGCGCAGCAGGGCCCGCACCCGGGCCAGGAGTTCGGCGAGCCGGAAGGGCTTGGTGACGTAGTCGTCGGCGCCGGCGTCCAGGCCGACGACGGTGTCCACCTCGTCCGCGCGGGCGGTCAGTACCAGGATCGGGAAGGAGTGGCCTTCGTTGCGCAGCCGGCGGGCGACCTCGAGGCCGTCCATGCCGGGCAGCCCCAGGTCGAGCACGAGCAGGTCGATATTGCCCTGGAGACCGGCGTCGAGCGCCGTGGGGCCGTCCTCGCGCACCTCGACTTCGTAACCCTCGCGGCGCAGTGCGCGGGCGAGCGGCTCCGAGATGGACGCGTCATCCTCGGCGAGCAGTACACGGGTCATGGGCCGATGGTAGTCCGAGGTGCGGCGGCCGAGGGGCGGACCAGCACGGACGGGCGACGACCGGCCGTTTCCGCCCCCTCCGTGGCCATGAGCTGGGCACCCTCGGCGAGGCGGCGCCAAACGGTTCCCGACGGCAGTGTGAGCGTTGTCTCACGACGCCCAATGGTGGCGGAACGACACGTATGGTGTCGGGACGTCCATCGCACAACCTTTGGGCCGCTGACTCTCAACTGGTGTCATCGGTCCCTGTTGTGTGCGGGGCTGGCAACCACCAGCCCCGGTACACAGTGACTGACCTGTCGACCGGGTCCACCGCGCTAGCAGCACGGGGGGCGTGGATCCCGGTGTAAGACCGTCCTGCCGGTGCCGTTCTGCGCGGTGCCGACCCCCCCGGACGTGGGGCGGGCCTGTCTGCACCGGTGCCGGTCAACCCCCACAAGGGCGCGTAACGGTCACCGAGCGCGTCCCGAGCAGACCAAGGAACCTCCATGGCGTCCAGCCTGACGAAGGACGCTGCCCGGCAGGGGAACCCTGCAGACGGCGGCAAAACCTTCTTCGGCCACCCCCGCGGCCTGGCCCCCCTCTTCATGACCGAGATGTGGGAGCGCTTCAGCTATTACGGCATGCGCGCCCTGCTCGTGGTCTATCTGATCTCCGGCGGCCCGGACGCCGAAAAGGGCGCCCAGGGCGGCGGTCTGGCCATGAACGCGGCCACCGCCTCGGCCATCTACTCCGTCTACGTGGCAATGGTCTACCTGCTGGCCATGCCCGGCGGCTGGATCGGCGACCGCATCTGGGGCCCGCGGAAGACCGTCGCCATCGCGGCCGGTGTCATCATGACCGGCCACCTGGCGCTGGCCATCCCGGGGCAGGCCGGATTCTTCGCGGGTCTGGCGCTGGTCGCGGTGGGCTCGGGCCTGCTGAAGGCCAATATCTCGACGATGGTCGGCCACCTCTACGACGGTCCCCAGGACCCGCGCCGGGACGGCGGCTTCACCATCTTCTACATGGGCATCAACATCGGTGCCTTCGCGGCGCCGCTGGTCATCGGCACCGTCGGCCAGAGCGTCAACTGGCACCTGGGCTTCGCGCTGGCGGCGGTCGGTATGGGCCTGGGCCTGGTGACGTTCCTGATCGGCACCCGCCACCTCGACCCGAAGTCCAGCGTCGTGCCGACCCCGCTGCAGGCGCAGGAGCGCGCCATGTGGCTGCGCAAGGGCCTGATCTGGGTCGCCGTCGCCGCGGTCTTCTACGCCGTCGTCGGCTTCACCGGTCACTTCACCATGAACTGGGCGCTGGTCCCGCTCGCCCTGCTCGGTCTGATCATTCCGATCACGGTCCTGGCGCGCATCAAGCGCGACAAGGAGCTGACCCACACCGAGCAGACCAAGGTCAGCGGCTACATCTGGTTCTTCGTGGCCGCCGCGGTGTTCTGGATGATCTTCGACCAGGCGGGCTCGACGATGTCCGTCTTCGCGGAGAAGAAGACGAACGGCGAGGTCTTCGGGCTGAGCTTCCCGTCCTCGTGGTTCCAGTCCGTGAACCCGCTGTGGGTCATGGCCCTCGCCCCGGTCTTCGCCTGGCTGTGGCTGTGGCTGGCGCGCCGCGACCGCGAGCCGAGCACCACGGTGAAGTTCTCGATGGCGATGTTCTTCATCGGCGCCTCGTTCTTCGTCTTCATCGTTCCGATGATGATGGCCTCGGACGGTACGAAGGTCAGCCCGATGTGGCTGCTGTCCATCTACATGATCCAGACCATCGGCGAGCTGTGCCTGTCCCCGGTCGGCCTGTCGGTGACCACCAAGATGGCGCCGCAGAAGTACGCGAGCCAGATGCTGGGCGTGTGGTTCCTGGCCGTCACCGCGGGCGACTGCATCACCAGTCTGCTGTCCACCGGCGGCGCGGATCTGAGCGGTATCCCGGTGCTGGCCGTCGAGGCCGGGATGGCGGTGCTGGCCGGCTTCGCGGTGTGGATGAGCCGTAAGAAGATCGTCGCGCTCATGGGCGACGTCCGCTGACGCGACCCGCAGTCAGGGAAGGGCCCGGTACGCCGCTGCGTACCGGGCCCTTTGCCTTGCGCGTTGCGGTGGCGCACCCCGTGGTCCGGCGCGTCAGGAGGCCGGTTCCGGGGGCCGGTACTCCTCGCCCAGCCCCATGCCGGTCATCAGCTCCCGCATCAGCATCTCGAACATCGGCTCCTGATCGGCGTTCATCAGCGGCGCGAAATGGTCGAAGACCTCCAGCGCCACCTGCCCGTAGATCCCCCGCCAGCAGGAGAGCATGACGGCGAGGGCGCCCAGCGGGATCTCCACCCCGGTCGCCGCGCGGTATTCGGCCATCTGCGCCGCGAGGCGGGGGTCGAGGGCGTCATCGGCCCGGATGACGAACGGACGGGCCGCCCAGAACTGCATGAACACCAGGCCCCAGACCTTGGCCAGCTCCCGTACCCATTCGCTGGTCATTTCCGCCTGGGCGTCGCCGGCCGCCTTGGTCGGCGTGCCGAACAGCAGGCTGAACTCCTGGCGATGGGCGAGGGCCCACCGCCGGAAGACGCGGCACGGGGCAATCATGCGGGCGGCGTAGTCGGTCTCGTCCTCCCCGTCGACCGCGGCCTGCAGCGCGGACGCCAATTCGGTGACGATGTCCCGGGCGGCGTGCCGGACGATGTCTTCCAGACCCCCCGGGAAATGCCGGTACAGCGCGGCCGGGGTGACGCCGACCCGGCGGGCGATCTCCGCCAGGGTGAGCGCTTCCACGCCCTGGCTGGTGATGATCTCCCGCGCGCTGGCCCGGACCTCTTCCGACATCTGGATGCGCAGGCGGTCACGTCGGGTTGCTGCACTCACTCTGCCCAGCCCTCTCCCGTGTCTCGCGGTGGCCCCGTGCCGACTGTAGGCCGTCCTGAGCAGGCACGGAGCGGCGGGGCCGGGAACACGCCTGTGGTCCCGGCCCCGTTCGCGGCCGCCGCCGCATCGCTCATTCCGTCATCGCGCGATCAGCACCATCCCCAACGCCACCGCATAGAGCACCGCGAACGTGCCGGGTACCGCCAACTCCACCCGGGTGAGCGGCACATAGTCCTTCCACGACTTCCCTTCGCCCAGCTCCGACCACTCGGCCTCCAGGTAGAGCCGAGCGGGCAGCCGCTTCTCCAGCTCTCCGATGACCCGGTACTTCGCCCCGTTGAGCTGCTTGTACGAGCGGATCAGCAGCAGCCACACCGTGCACTGGCAGCATCCGACCAGCGCGGCGAGCAGCAGTCCCCAGACCGGTAATTCCCTGAGGAACGAGCGGCTCACGGCACCGGCGGCGGTGAGCAGCGCGGCATTCACCGTGAGGAAGAAGGTGTTCGTCAGGCTGCGGCGCGCGCTGATCCGGTCCGCCATCTCCACATAGAGCTTGTACTGCTCCATGACCGCCGATTGGTATTTCTCACCGCCCGCCGTGGCGTAGTCCTGCGGGGTGACCGCGCCGTTCCACAGGCGAGGGGCGAGGCCCGAAGGGCCGCCGCCCGGGAGGCCGGTCATGCGACCGGGTCTCCCTCGAAGTGCTCTTGGGTGCCGGCCTCCGCGGCCCGTCCCAGTTGCCCGGGTACGACGGGGAGCACGGCCGCGTCCGGCTGTCCCGTGACGAGCAGTTCGGCGGCATCGGCCGCCTGTTCCAGACCGATGTCCCACTGCGCGACCCGCCCCCGCGACGGCACGACCTTGGAGACGACGACATGCACTTCACTGCCCTTGGTCACCGAACCGGCGCGCATGGCCTGCCAGAGCTCATCGCTCATGTTCGTGAAGTGCAGAAGTCCCAGCCGGCGATATCCGCCGAGCCGCACCTTCACGAATCCGCCGCCCAGGTTCACGTCGAACAGCGTCCCGACGAACCGCTCCCCCACCTTCGGATACTCCCCCTCGGGCGGTTCCGTCAGATTCGCCTTCGGCGCCTCGGCCAGCGCGACGTCGATACGTCGCTGCTGGGGGTCGACCTTGGTGATCCGCACCTGGATCTCGTCGCCTTCGGCCAGTCCCGCGGCCCGCGCCTGATACGGCGGGATGAAGGACTTGCCGCCCTCCGCGGAGAGCCGGATGAAGGCGCCCGAGGGACCGATGTTGGTGACCCGTGCGGACTGGATCTGCCGTGGGAGGTAGGCGGACACCCGCCGCGGCCAGGGATCGCTCTGCCGGTGCCGCCGGGTGAACTTGACCCGTCCCTCGTCGTCGGTCACAAAGCAGCCGGTGACCGTGCTGCCCTGGCAGTAGTCCTTGTGGGTGGCCATGTCCTCGGGGAGCATTTCGTCGTAGCCCAGGTCCTCCCGGCGCAGCTCGGCACTGCGCCGGGCGTCGTTGATGTCCCGTACGAAGACGTGGTCCCGACAGGCGATCTCCACCGTCGTGGTGGCCTCGAACGCTCCGGAACCGGTGCGCGCCTTGAGGTCCATCTCGGGGTCGGTGCGACGGAGTTCGGTCCGGATCCGCTCCTTGAGGTCCTCCTTGAGCTTGCGGATCCGCTGCATGTCCTGGGTGTAGGGGATGGGTCGCAGCTGGCCGCGCACGTTCGTCGGCACGTCCGCGCCTTCGTACGCGAGCACGACCATCCGCTTGTGCAGGCACATCGCCCAGCCCAGCTCCATCGCGACGGATGTCGACGGGACGGACAGGTCCACGACCACGATGCCGGCCCGGTCGACCCCGTCCCAGGCGGCCTCCAGCAGTCCGACGCTGCTGTCCCCGTTCTCGTCGGCCCGCTCGACCCGCATCTGCATCTTGCTCACGAGCTCATCGCGAAGCTCCTGGTAGAAGAGATTGAAGTCCAGCTCAGAGCCGTCGGCGACGGTCTTTCTCTCGTACGGCATCAGGAAGAAGACGAGATCCGGTTCCACCGGGCGCCCGGACTTCCGTTCCAGATTCATCGACCCCATAGGGCAGCACTCCTTACGATCTCCTCCGAGTAACGAGCCATTACAAACTATCGTCGAGTTACTTCGTAGTCATCCGTTACGCGACGAGGCGTCGAGGCACGGAGGGGGCGCACGCCGCCCCGGAGTGCGCCCAACCTCCCTTCGCCCGAGGAGTCGTGACGGCACGTCGGAAGCGACGGCCGCAGCGGCCACAGCAAGGGGCCGGCACACGGCTGTGAAGCGCCGTGTGCCGGCCCCTGGCCTGTGCCCGGTCTAGCGGTGCAGCCGCCGCCACGGGGTGAAGGTGAAGACGGCGCCGCCGAGCAGGATGACGGTGCCGGCGACCAGCCCGAGGGCGGTCAGGCTGCCGTGGTCGGTGGCGCCGGTCTCGGCGAGGCCGCCGGCGCTGCCGCTGCCGCCGGTGGCGGATCCGGCCGCGCCGCCCGACGCACCACCCGACGAGCCGCCCGTCGCGCCACCGGACGTGCCGCCCGGCTGTGCCGAGGTGTCCAGCGTGAGCGAGGCGCCCGGGTCCTTCTCAGGGGTGCAGGTCGTGGTCGTCCCCAGGGCGTTGACGGTGAGCACGCCCGGCGTCAGCGTCGCCTTGCCGGTGGCGCCCGGCTTGTACGTGCCCTTCAGATCCGGGATCTCGATCGGTTCGCCCGACTTGATGGGCTGGTCGTTGGTCGGGCCCTCCACCTTGACCGACCCCTTGTCCGCGCCGCCCACCTTGACGTCCATCGACGGCTTGACCGAGTCCTTGGGGATGTCCGCCGGGCTGTCCATGACGGACTTCTTGAACTGCACCGTCAGGTCGTAACCGCCCCCCTTCTTCACGGCGTTGATCTGCACCGGCGAGATCGCCTTCTTGTCCCCGATGGGGGTCTTGCAGGCGTAGGGGACCTGGATCTCCTTGCCCTTGTACGCGGTGCCGTCGGGGTCTTGGCCGGAACCGCCGGTGGAGCCGGAGGAACCGGTGGAACCTGAGGAGCCGGAGGTCGTCCCGGACGAGCCGGCGCTCGTACCGCCGGCGGTGCTGCCGCCGGAGTCCGTACCGGCGGAGGTGCCACCGCTGGTCGTGCCGCCACTGGTCGTTCCGCCGTCGGTCGTGCCGCCGCTCGTCGTCCCGCCGGAGTCGCCCCCGCCGTCCGTCACCTTGATGGTGACCGCGGGCGGCACCGTCTCCTTGGGCGAGCATTTGGTGTCCGTGGAGATCGGCTTGCTGACGTTGATGTTGTAGAAGCCGGGCGACAGGGTCACCTCACCCGGCTTCTCCAGCTTCAGCTTGCCTTTCATGTCCGACAGCTTCATCGGGCTGCCCTTGGGGATCGGCGGATTCTCGCGCGGCCCCTCCATCGGCAGATCGCCGGTCTGCGCGCCCGCCACCTTGATCGTGCCGGTCGGCTGGACGGTGTTCTCGCCCAGGTCGAGGATGTCGGGGTTCTTGGAGGCCCCCTCAACCGTCTTCCAGACCACCTCGATCTCGTCGCCCACCTTGGCGGTCGCCGGCGCGCTGACCGCCGCCTTCGTGACGCCCTCGATCGGCGGCAGCCCGGATATCGGCGGCGGCAGACACTCCGTCTGGTACGACACCTCCGCCGCCTGGGCGGGACCGGCCAAGGCCAGTACCCCCGCACCCGAGAGCACCAGAGCGGCCGCCGCGGCCACCCCCGCTCTCCTCCGTTGCCTCATCAGCATCATCACGCGGAACCTTTCGATGGGGTTCGTTCGGTTGATGTGGTGGACGGTGCGGTGTCCGGGGTGAACCACGGCAGCGCGGCGCTCTCGCCGGCGTCCCTGGTCACGCTTCGTCGTGCGGTCCTGTGCCGGCGGTGACGGGTGGCGGCGGCCGGCCGGCGTGGGCGTACGCGGTCCACGACCGCCATCCCGATGCGGAACACCGCGGTCGGGATCACCAGGCACAGCAGCACCCAGAACAGCGTCACGCCCCACGGCCGGCCCACCCCCCACGGCTGCTCCACCAGAACCTTGCCGCCGTACTTGAGGGAGACCAGATAGTCGCCGTGCGCCCCGGCGGCCAGCTCCACCGGCAGCCTGACCTCGGCCTTCTTCCCGGCGGGCACGGTCCCCCGCCACTGCTGGTCCTCCCACTCGGGCGCGAACACGCCGTGCGAGGTGCCGACCTGGAAAACCGGGTTCCGGGCCGGCGCCGAGCCGAGATTGCCGACGGTGAGGACCAGGTCGCGCTGCGGCGGGGCGCCGAACCACGTCAGCAGTCCGCTGCTGCCCGCCAGCCGTGGTGCGGCCAGAACGGTCAGCCGTCCGCCGGTGCTCTCCTTGGGCAGCGGCGCCACGGGGTGACCCGCCACCTTGAACGCGGCGTCCGCCGCGGCCGCCGCACCGGTCACCGTCGCCACATGCACCACACAGGGACAGGGCTTGGGCGGTTCGGCGACCGGGAGACTCCGGTGGAAGGCGCCGTGCGCGTCGGTGGTGACGGCCCGCCCGTCCCCGTTCGCGCAGGCATTGGTGCCGCCGATCATGTTCTGCCCGCAGATCAGCAGGGTGAGCAGCGTCTTGGGCCGCCAGCCGCGGCCGGTCACGGTGAGGGTGCCGCCCTTGCCCGCCTCCTTTTGGGAGAGGTGTACGGAGGGCCGCCCGTCGGCCGCGGCGGCGGTGGCGTTCGCGGCGGCGGGGAGCAGGGCCAGCGCGAGGGCGGCACAGAGCGCGAGGGCGGCCACGGCCCGCCGCGTCGCGGTGGCGGGGTGTGTGGTGGGGGAGTCCGTGGTGCGGGGGGTCGTGGTGCGGGGGGTCGTGGTGCGGGGGGTCGCCGCCGTATCCGTCTGGCCGTTCACTGTCGCGCTCCTGATCCCGGTACCGATCCCGATCCCGTGCCGTTTCCCGATCCCGATCCTGCGCTCGCCAATTCCCGTTCCCGGAGGGCGAGTTGGCCGGAACCGCCCCCGCTCGCGGCGTCCGTTTCCGCGCCGCCCGCCCCTGCCGTGCGCCGCCTGTGCACGAGCACCCGGCCGCCCGCCCCCGCCACCAGGACGAGGGCCACCCCGGCGGCCCCACGCCAGGGAACGGCCGTGTACGTCGCCGTCGCGGTATCCCGCGCCCCGCCCTCCGCCGTCGCCGTCACTCGTACGTCCACCGAGTCCAGACCGGGTGGATCCGGCCATTTTTCGGTGCGGTCGATGCGTCGGCCGGGCCGTAGCTCATGGGGCAGTGAGCGGGCCGCACGGCGCAGCACGTCGCCGAAGACGCCCTCGGCGCGCACCGCAACCCGCGGCCGCAGCGCGGTGTTTCCCCTGTTGACCAGCGCATACCGAATCACCGCCGGGCCGCCCCCGTCCCCTCCCCCGCTCACCGACACGTTCTCGACGGTCAGTGCGGACAGCGCCGGCCCGGTCACCCGGAGGTGAACCGGCACGCTGGTCTGCCTGCCCGCCTTGCCGACGCCGGTCGCGACGACCGCGCCGGAGTGGTTGCCGGGTGCCGCGCCGCCCGGCACGGTCACCGTGAACGGCACACCGGCGCGCGTACGCGGCGGGATCGTCACCTCCTTCGTGGCGAGCTCGAGCCAGGATCCGATGCCCGAGCCGCGCAGCCGTACGGTGACGGCCCGGCCGGAGGGGTTGCTGAGGGACAGCCGGTCCGTCATGACGGTGCCGGGGGTGCCCTCCAGGTAGAAGTACGGGCGATCCTGCGCGCTCGGCCGGGCGCCGCCGCCCGGCGCGGGCGCGGCGGACCACCCCGGTGCGGCGGGCCGGGCCATGGCCGCGGCGGGGCACAGCAGTACGGCGGCGGTCGCAAGGACCGCACCGCTGACCGCTGCGCGAAAACGGAACGGCATCGGCGGCTCCTGGTGCTCGGGCTCGGCTCAGGCTCGTGCGCGTACGGAAGGCGGGGGCGCGCCCCGCGTCACGCCCGCTGGTTGCGACGGGTCAGCCACAGCGCACCGGCCGCCCCGGCCAGCAGGACGGTGCCGCCGAGGGTGCCCAGCGCGATCGCGGAGTCCCCGGGCCCGGTCTGCGGCAGCTGCCCGCCGGAGGAGCCGCCCGAGGCCGAACCGCCGGTGCCGCCCGTGGAGCCGCCCGAACCGCCGGCGCCCTTGACGTCCAGCGAGAGTGAGGGCTTGGGGTTGTTGCTGGGGGTGCAGGTGGTCGTGGTGCCCAGGGCCTTGATGGTCAGGGTGGAGGCCGTGAAGGTGACCTTGCCGCCGGCCTTGGGGGTGTATGTACCGCTCAGGTCGCTGATCTTGATGGGGGTGTTGGCCGGTATCGCCTCGCTGTTGGGCGGCCCGGCGACCGGCACCGTACCGCTGTCCGCGCCGCCCAGCTTGATCAGCGCGCTCGGTTTCATGGCGCCCTTGCCCAGCTCGACCGGGCTGGAGGAGACGCCCTTCTGGAAGGACATGACGAGCTTGTACGCACTGCCGCTGGGGGTGGACTTGATGTCGATGGGCGATACCGCGCCCTTGTTTCCGATCGGTGTCTTGCACTGGTAGTTGACGTCGACGACCTCGGCGTGTGCGGCCGGTGCGGCGAGCAGCACCGCGGATCCCGCCGTCATCGCCACGGCCGCGCCAAGAGCGGCCGTACGGCGCGGGCGCCTGCCGTGTGGTGCACAGAAGCGGGCCACCTCGATCTCCCCTTCTCCCGGGTAGTGCACCGCCGGATGTTACTGACGGCACATCAGATTGGGCGCTCAAGGTACGCCCGGGCCCTTGCCGAGGGAAGGCAAAGCGCAGCGCCGATCGGAGCGCAGGGGTGTGTATACGACAAAGCGCGGGCCCGCGGGCCCGCGCTCAACTCTTTCCCTCCCGCCCGCCCGTCAGGACGGCGCGGCGAGCTCCGCCCAGACGGTCTTGCCCGCACCGTCGGCGTTGCGTACCACGCCCCAGTCCAGGCACAGGCGCTGCACGATGAACATGCCGTGGCCACCGGGGCGGCCCGGACGGTGCGGGCTGCGCGGTGCGGGCGAACCGGCGCCGAGGTCGCTGACCTCCAGGCGCAGCACCTTGTTGGTGCACCGCAGCCGCAGCTCCTCCGGCCCCTCGGCGTGCAGGCAGGCGTTGGTGACCAGCTCGGAGACGACGAGCAGCACGTCCTCGGCCGCCGCCCGCTGGTCGGCGTTGGCGGCCGGCAGCCAGCCCCAGTCGTGCAGGGCCTGCCGGGCGAAGTCACGGCCGCGCGCCACCGCGCCCCGGGTGCCCGCCAGGCGCAGCCGCCGGACCTGACCGGCCGGGGCGGCGGTCGGGGCGGCGGACTGGGATGCGGAGGCACCGGCGCCACCCGGCTCCGGGCCAAGATCGCCCGGCGGGTACGGCCGGGTGGTGCTCATCAGCGCTTCACCTCACCGATTCGCCTTCTCGCGGAATACAGATACTGACTGGTTGCAACGGATTCAGATGTCTCCTGCCCGACCGGGCCGTGAGAACACCCACTTCTTGGGTACGGAAGTTGTGACTCGTACTACGTGCCCGGATTGCAACCATCCGGGCACTGTCGTCACGTCAGTCGGCCAGTGCCGCGTCGAGCGAGTCATGCACGGTGAAGACCGCTTCCGCGCCGGTGATCTCGAAGACCCGGGCAACGACCGGCTGCATCCCGGCCAGATGGACCCCGCCCCCCGCGGCCTCCGCTTTCAAGCGGGCGCCGAGCAGCACATTGAGTCCGGTGGAGTCCATGAATTCAAGCGGTGAGCAGTCCACCACCAGGCGTGCATACCCATCGTCCACGCACCCCTCCAGTGACTCACGCAACAGATCTGCGGTGTGGTGATCGAGCTCACCGGCGGCGGTCACGACCGCGCTGGCGCCGTGATGCCGGATCGCGACATGCAGCCGACCCCGGCTTGCACTGCCGACCGTCCCGCGGTCCATGCGCGCGCACCCCTCTTGCTGTCTCGGCGTCTGATTGCTTATGACTGCGCTGGTCGAAGACTACGCCCTCGCATCACACAGGGGTAGCCGAACAATCGCCATATAGCCCGAGATATGGACAACACGCACTTGCCATCTTCATGCAAAGCCAGGTAGGCGTAGATGGAGACACATTCGAAACGGCCGGCTTTGGAGGCGCCGCACACCGCAGCTTCACGTAGAGGCTTCGGCAGCCATATGCCGAGAACGATGGAGGACACATGTCACCCCGGCTCGACGAACTGCGCACCGACGACACCCGGCAGCACACCTCGTCGACACCCTCGTCCGAACCGACGGGGCACATCCCTTCCCAGTCGCCCCCTGCCCAGTCGATCCCTGCTGAATCCGATCCGGCGGGAATGCCCGAAATCGACGGTCTGCCGGAAATCCCGCCGTTCGACGAGGTGGGCCCGGTAGATGCGCGGGCACTGTCCAAGACCCTCTTCGAGCGGCTGGAAAAGCTCGAAGAAGGCACGCACGAATATGCGTACGTCCGTAACACCCTGGTCGAGCTCAACCTCGCCCTGGTGAAGTTCGCGGCCTCCCGGTTCCGCTCCCGCAGCGAGCCCATGGAGGACATCGTCCAGGTCGGCACGATCGGCCTGATCAAGGCGATAGACCGCTTCGAACTGAGCCGCGGCGTCGAGTTCCCGACGTTCGCCATGCCGACCATCGTCGGCGAGATCAAGCGCTTCTTCCGCGACACCAGTTGGTCGGTGCGCGTACCGAGGCGCCTGCAGGAACTGCGGCTGGATCTCGCCAAGGCGGGCGACGAACTGGCGCAGAAGCTGGACCGCGCCCCCACGGTGAGCGAGCTCGCCGAACGCCTCGACATCACCAAGGACGAGGTCGTGGAAGGGATGGCCGCGAGCAACGCCTACACCGCGAGCTCGCTGGACGCCCAGCCCGAGGAGGACGACAGCGAAGGCGCGCTGGCGGACCGCATCGGCTACGAGGACAACGGCCTCGAAGGCATCGAGTACGTCGAATCGCTCAAGCCGCTGATCGCCGAACTCCCGCCGCGCGACCGCAAGATCCTGTCGCTGCGCTTCGTGGCCAATATGACGCAGTCCGAGATCGGCGAGGAGCTGAACATCTCTCAGATGCACGTCTCCAGACTGCTCTCGCGCACGCTCGGCCGGCTCCGCAAGGGCCTGATGGTCGAGGAGTGACCGCCCGCGGTCGCACCGCCGGTCCGTTGCGGCCGGCAGCCGCCCGCGCAGAGGAGGGCCTGGCCCGAGGGATTCTCGGGACGGGCCCTCCTCTGCTGCCGGAAGGGCCCAGGGCGCTTCTGACGGATCTCGTCGCGACGCCGCGGAGATCCGTCGGAAGCGCCCTGGTAGCCGTGCTCGCTCAGCTACCGCTGCGCACGCAGTCATCGTGGCAGCAGGGTCCGACGATCGCGGTCCGGCGTCCGGCCTCCGGGGCCGCTCAGACGAGAACTCCCTTGTGCCATACGGCGGATACGAGCGGTACGCCCGGCCGGTAGGCGAGGTGGACGTGCGAGGGGGCGTCGAGGAGGGCGAGGTCGGCGCGGGCGCCGGGGGTGATCCGGCCGACGTCGGTGCGGCGCAGCGCGCGGGCGCCGCCCGCGGTGGCGGACCAGACGGCCTCGTCGGGGGTCATGCCCATGTCGCGGACGGCCAGCGCGATGCAGAACGGCATGGAACTGGTGAAGGACGAGCCGGGGTTGCAGTCGGTGGACAGGGCGACGGTGGCACCGGCGTCGAGCAGCGGGCGGGCGTCGGGCCAGGAGGCGCGGGTGGAGAACTCGGCGCCGGGGAGGAGGGTGGCGACGGTGTCGGACTGGGCGAGGGCGTCGATGTCGGCGTAGGTGAGGTGGGTGCAGTGGTCGGCGGAGGCGGCACCGAGTTCGACGGCGAGCTGGACGCCGGGGCCGTGGCCGAGCTGGTTGGCGTGGACCCGGGGGATCAGGCCCTTGGCCTGGCCCGCGGTGAGGACGGCGCGGGCCTGGTCGGCGTCGAAGGCACCCTTCTCGCAGAAGACGTCGACCCAGCGGGCGTGCGGGGCGCAGGCGTCCAGCATCGGGCCGGTGACGAGGTCGACGTAGCCGGCCGGGTCGTCGGCGTAGTCGGGCGAGACGATATGGGCGCCGAGGAAGGTGACCTCGTCGGTGTGCTCGGCGGCGATGCGCAGCGCGCGGGCCTCGTCCTCGACGGTGAGGCCGTAACCGGACTTGGTCTCCTGGGTGGTGGTGCCCTGGCGGAGTCCCTCGGCGAGGTAGCGGGCGACGTTGGCGTGCAGGGCCTGGTCGGTGGCGGCGCGGGTGGCGGCGACGGTGGTGCGGATGCCGCCGGCGGAGTAAGGGCGGCCGGACATCCGGGCGTTGAATTCGGCGGTGCGGTCGCCGGCGAAGACCAGGTGGGAGTGGGAGTCGACGAAGCCGGGGATACCGGCCCGGCCGGCCGCGTCGACGGCGTTGTCGGTGGCGGGTGCTTTGCTTGATTCACCGACCCAGGCGATGCGGTCGCCGTCGAAGACGACCGCCGCGTCCTGGATCAGGCCGAGGGGGCCTTCGCCGAGGGAGGGGTCGTTGGTGACGAGCTGGCCGATGTGGGTGATGGCGGTGGTGGGCGCGGAGGCCGTGGTGTCGGTCGTCATCGCGGGGGTGTTCTCCTTCGGC
Organism: Streptomyces sp. NPDC053427; assembly: GCF_044544985.1. Lineage (NCBI taxonomy): Bacteria > Bacillati > Actinomycetota > Actinomycetes > Kitasatosporales > Streptomycetaceae > Streptomyces > Streptomyces sp. NPDC053427. Next base: position 67,586 of record NZ_JBITYA010000009.1, read on the forward strand.
CGCCGGCGGCACGGGGCCGGCGTCTGGCGGGCGGGGGTCAGCCGCGTACGGCGGCGATGGATGCGGCGAGCGCGGCGGGCACGTCGGACACGCGCGTGTGGGCGCCGTCCCGGACGATCTGACGGCCGCCCACGATCGTGTGCCGCACATCCGCGGCGGAGGCGGCGAATACGGCCGTCTCGGCGCCCAGCCGGGGCGGTGGTCCTGCGGTGCGGACGGAATCCAGCGCGATCGTGGTGAGGTCGGCGAGCGCGCCGGTCTCGATGGCGCCGGCGTCGTCCCAGCCCAGGGCTGCGTGACCGTCGGCGGTCGCGGCGCGCAGCAGCGCGGCGGCCGTCCAGTGCCCGCGGGTGCGGGTGCGCAGCCGTTCGTCGAGCTCCATGGCGCGGGCCTCTTCGAGCAGGTCGATGACGGCGTGGCTGTCGCTGCCGAGGGACAGCGGGCTGCCGTGGGCCTGGAGCCGGGGGGCCGGGCCGATGCCGTCGGCGAGGTCGCGTTCGGTGGTCGGGCACATGCAGACGCCGGTGCCGGTGCCGCCGAGCAGGCCGATGTCCTCGGGGGTGAGGTGGGTGGCGTGCACGGCGGTGGTGCGGGGGCCCAGCACGCCGTGGTCGGACAGCAGCTGGGTGGGGGTGCGGCCGTGCGCGTCGCGGCAGGCGTCGTTCTCGGCGGTCTGCTCGGAGAGATGGACGTGCAGGGGGGCCTGCCGGGCGCGGGCCCAGTCGGCGACGGTGGTCAGCTGGTCGGCCGGGACGGCGCGTACGGAGTGGAGGGCGGCGCCGATCCGGGCGTGCTCGGGGCCGTCCTTGAGGGCGTCGGCGCGCTGGGCCCAGGCCTCGGCGGTGCCGTCGGAGAAGCGCAGCTGGTGGTGGTTGGGCGGGGTACCGAAGCCGGCGGAGAGATAGGCGGTGTCGAGGAGGGTGATCCGGATTCCGGCGTCCGCGGCGGCCGCGAGCAGCGCCTCGCCCATGGCGTTGGGGTCGGCGTAGCGGGCGCCGCCGGGCGCGTGGTGGAGGTAGTGGAATTCGCCGACGCAGGTGATGCCGGCCAGCGCCATCTCGGCGTAGACGGCGCGGGCGAGGGCGAAATAGGTGTCGGGGGTGAGCCGGTCGGCGACGCTGTACATGGTCTCGCGCCAGGTCCAGAAGGTGCCGGAGCCGACCTGGACGGTGCCGCGCAGGGCGCGGTGGAAGGCGTGGGAGTGGGCGTTGGCGAGGCCGGGGAGCGTCAGGCCGCGCAGCGCGACGGCGCCGGGCGGGGGGCTCGCGACGCCGGTGCGGACGGCCGCGATCCGCCCGTCCGCCACGTCCACGGCGACGCTCGGCTCGACATGGGTGCCCAGCCAGGCGTGTTCGAGCCAGTACGTGACCGGTGCTGTCTGCGGTGTCAGCGGCACGCCAGCCCCTCCAGTACGTCGGCGAGTGCGGTGACCCCGGCGACGCAGTCGTCCTCGGCCGCCGTTTCGGCGGGCGAGTGCGAGACGCCGGTGGGATTGCGTACGAACAGCATGGCCGTGGGGAGGGTCCCGGACAAAATACCGGCGTCGTGTCCCGCGCCGGTGCCCAGGACGGGCACGGGCCGCTCTCCCGCCTTGCCGAGGATGGCGCCCAGCTCGTCCCGCAGGGCGTGCTGGAACTCCACGACGGGGGTGAAGGATTCGCGGACGACGGTCAGGTCCACTCCGTCGCGTGCGGCGCGTTCGGCGGCCGCCCGCTCGATTCCCTCGATCACGGTGTCCAGGGTGTCCTGGTCGGCGGCTCGGGAGTCCAGCCAGCCTCTGACCAGCGAGGGAATCGCGTTGACGCCGTTCGGCTCCACGCTGATCTTCCCGAAGGTGGCCAGGGCGCCGGCCAGCCGGGCCTGCTCGCGGGCGGCGAGCACGGTCGCGGCGTAGGTGAGCATCGGGTCGCGGCGGTCCTCGAGGCGGGTCGTCCCGGCGTGGTTGGCCTCGCCGTGGAAGTCGAACCGCCAGCGGCCGTGCGGCCAGATGGCGGAGGCGATGCCGACCGGGTCGCCGGAGAGGTCGAGGGCGCGCCCCTGCTCGACGTGGAGCTCGACGAACGCGCCGATCCTGGCGAGCCGTTCGGGGTCCGGGCCGATGGCCTCGGGGTCGTATCCGGCGCGCTCCATGGCCTGCGGCAGGGTGACGCCGTCGCCGTCGCGCAGCCGGTGCGCGGCCTCGGTGGTCAGCGCGCCGGCGGCCAGCCGGGAGCCGACGCAGGCCAGGCCGAAGCGGGCGCCTTCCTCGTCGCCGAAGTTGACGACGGCCAGCGGCTTGGCGAACTCCGCTCCCCGCCGCCGGAGTTCGTCCAGTGCGGCGAAGGAGGAGACCACGCCGAGCGGGCCGTCGAAGGCGCCGCCGTCCGGTACGGAGTCCAGGTGCGAGCCGGTGACGACGGCGTCGCCGAGGGCCACGTCCTGGTAGGTCGCCGCCCCGAGCCACGCCCACTGGTTGCCGTTGCGGTCCAGTTCGTAGGCGAGCCCGCGGGCCTCGGCCTGCGCCTTGAACCACGCGCGGCAGTCCGTGTCGGCGGCGGTCCAGGCGTAGCGGCGGTAGCCCCCGGAGGAGGAGTTGCGCCCGATCGGCCGCAACTCCTCCCACATCTCGTGGAACGAGGCGGTCACGCGCCCTCGCCTTCGCCCTCGCTCATCGGGATACGGACACCGCGCTCGGCGGCCACTTCCTCGGCGCGCTCGTAGCCCGCGTCGACGTGGCGGATGACGCCCATGCCCGGGTCGTTCGTCAGCACCCGGCGGATCTTCTCGCCCGCCAGCGGGGTGCCGTCGGCGACGGTGACCTGGCCGGCGTGGATCGAGCGGCCCATGCCGACGCCGCCGCCGTGGTGCAGCGAGACCCAGGAGGCGCCGGAGGCGACGTTGACCATGGCGTTGAGCAGCGGCCAGTCGGCGATGGCGTCCGAGCCGTCCTTCATGGCCTCGGTCTCGCGGTAGGGGGAGGCGACCGAGCCGCAGTCGAGGTGGTCGCGGCCGATGGCCAGCGGCGCGCGCAGGGTGCCGTCGGCGACCATCTCGTTGAACCGCTCGCCGGCCTTGTCGCGTTCGCCGTAGCCGAGCCAGCAGATGCGGGCGGGCAGGCCCTGGAAGTGGACCCGCTCCCCCGCCAGCTTGATCCAGCGGGCGAGCGACTCGTTCTCCGGGAAGAGGTCCAGGATCGCCTTGTCGGTGGCGGCGATGTCGCGGGCGTCGCCGGACAGCGCGGCCCAGCGGAACGGTCCCTTGCCCTCGGCGAACAGTGGCCGGATGTAGGCGGGGACGAATCCGGGGAAGGCGAAGGCGCGCTCGTATCCGGCGAGTTGGGCCTCGCCGCGGATGGAGTTGCCGTAGTCGAAGACCTCGGCGCCGGCGTCCATGAAGCCGACCATGGCCTCGACGTGCCGGGCCATCGACTCGCGGGCCCGCTGGGTGAAGTCGGCGGGCTTCTCGGCCGCGTAGGCGGCCATATCGGCGAAGTCGATGCCGACGGGCAGGTAGGCGAGCGGGTCGTGCGCGCTGGTCTGGTCGGTGACGATGTCGATCGGCGCGCCCTCGGCGAGCATCTGCGGCAGCAGTTCCGCGGCGTTGCCGAGGAGGCCGATGGACAGCGGCTTGCGCTGGTCACGGGCCTCGACGGCGAGTTCCAGGGCGTGCTTGAGGCTGTCCGCCTTCACGTCCAGGTAGCGGTGCTCGATCCGCCGCTCGATGGCCCGCGGGTCGCAGTCGATGCAGAGGGCGACGCCGTCGTTCATGGTGACGGCGAGCGGCTGGGCGCCGCCCATGCCGCCGAGGCCGGCGGTGAGGGTGATCGTCCCGGCGAGCGTGCCGTTGAACTTCTTCGCCGCGACGGCCGCGAAGGTCTCGTACGTGCCCTGGAGGATCCCCTGCGTGCCGATGTAGATCCAGGAACCGGCCGTCATCTGGCCGTACATGGTCAGGCCGAGGGCCTCCAGGCGGCGGAACTCCTCCCAGTTGGCCCAGTCGCCGACGAGGTTGGAGTTGGCGATGAGCACCCGCGGCGCCCACTCGTGCGTCTGCATCACGCCGACCGGCCTGCCGGACTGGACGAGCATCGTCTCGTCCTGCTTGAGCGTGGTGAGCGTGCGCACCATGGCGTCGAAGGAGCGCCAGTCACGGGCGGCCTTGCCCGTACCGCCGTAGACGACGAGCTGGTCCGGGTGCTCGGCAACCTCCGGGTCGAGGTTGTTCTGCAGCATGCGCAGCGCGGCTTCCTGCTGCCATCCCCGAGCACTCAGCTCCGTACCGCGCGGTGCCCGCACGGGTCGCGGTCCCGACATGGGCCGTGCCTCCCTGACATCGTATGGATTGAGCTATTCACATACTGACGTCGCTGAATAGCGCTAGTCAACAGGGCGCGGCAACCCGGCTCCGCGAACCGCAGGTACCGGCCACCGCACCCCGGCCACGACCTCGCCCGCACGGAGTTGTCCACAGGAGCGGGAGTCGACTTGCCCGACGGGAAAGCCAGGGGTTAACTTTCCCATCAGGCAAGTAGAAGCGAGCGTACGGCCGGGCCGGCCGCGGGCGCACGGAACCGTCACGGGGAGACGATGATCATGAGCACACCGGTGGACGCCGAACAGGCATGGGCGGATCTGCAACGCATCCGGGTGCCGCAGGAGCGGGTGTACGACGAGATCGAGCGGTGCGCGTTCGGCGGCACCCGCACGACGTGGACCACGGCGGCGATCATGTGGGTGTTCCTGGCCAGCCTCGGGTTCGACCCGCCCCTGTGGGGTTTCGTCCTGATCCTCGTCGCGTATGTCGGCCTGTTGCTGACGCTGGCCGTCTTCGCCAACCGAAAGAGCCGGATGCGGGCGCACCATTCGGTCTACGGCTGGCGGAGCGTCGCCACGTTCGTCGCGGGCGGGGCGGTCACCGGCGGGACGGTCCTGCTCTCCGGCCGGCTCGTCGACTGGCTCCAGCTGCCGCTGGGCAGCGTCGTGCAGGCCACGCTCTCGGCCGGCGCCTTCGTCCTGTTCATCGGCCCGGCCAACAGATGGGCCGCCGGCTCGGTCCGCGGCCGGCTGGAGGTGCGCCGATGAGCACGCCCTCCGGCTTCGATGAGCTGATCCATCCGTCCACCCGGCTGTCGGTGGTCGCGCTGCTCGCCGCCACTGAATGGGCCGACTTCGCGTTCATCCGCGAGAGCCTCTCGCTCAGCGACTCCGCGCTCTCCAAGCAGCTGCACACCCTGGAAGAGGCCGGGTATCTGGAGATCCACAAGGAGGGCGGAGGCCGCAAGCGCCGCACGAAGGTACGGCTGACGGAGCGCGGCCGGACCGCCTTCGAGGGCCATGTGGCGGCGCTACGGGCGATCGTCGAGGGCGCGGGACCCGCCACGGTGGCGCGGGAGCGGCAGCAGGACCACGCGGAGGCGGGCCGATGACAACGACCGAACACCCGACCGTACGCCCCACGGGGCCGGACGCAGCCACCCGGCCGGCCGGCCCGGCCGGGTCCGCCCCACCCGTCATCCGGGTGCGCGACCTGCGCATGGCGTACGGCACCACCGACGTCCTGCACGGCATCGACCTGGACATCGACCGCGGCGAGATCTTCGCCCTGCTCGGGCCGAACGGCGCCGGGAAGACGACCACCGTCGAGATCCTGGAGGGCTTCCGGCAGCGTTCCGCCGGTGAGGTCCACGTCCTGGGGACGGACCCGGCGCGCGGCGGCGACGCCTGGCGCGGCCGGATCGGACTGGTCCTGCAGTCCTGGCGCGACCACCGCCGCTGGCGGGTCGGGGAACTCCTGGCCCACTTCGCCGCGTACTACCCCGACCCGCGCGACCCGGCCGAGCTTCTGGCCCTGGTCGGCCTCACCGACCAGGCCGGTCGGCAGGTGGACCAGCTGTCCGGTGGCCAGCGCCGCCGCCTGGACGTCGCGCTCGCCATCGTCGGCCGCCCCGAGCTCCTCTTCCTGGACGAGCCGACCACCGGATTCGACCCCGAGGCGCGGCACGGCTTCCACGTACTGGTCGAACGGCTGGCCCGCGAGGAGGGCGTCACGGTCCTGCTCACCACCCACGACCTGGTGGAGGCCGAGCGGCTGGCCGACCGGATAGCCGTGCTGGTCGGCGGCCGGATCCGGGCCCACGGCACCCCGGCGGACCTGGCCCGCCAGGCCGCCGCGCGGGCCGAGGTCCGCTGGACGGCCGCCGACGGCACGGCCCGCCGCGAGCGCACCGAAGACCCCTCCCGGCTGGTCTGGGACCTCCACCGGGAGACCGGCGGCCCGATCGCCGGCCTGGAGGTCCGCCGCCCGACGCTGGAGGACACGTATCTGCACATGGTGCACGGCGGGGGCGAGGGGTCCCAGGACCGGAACGACAACGGGGAGAAGCACACCGCATGACCGAGACCCACCACTTCCGCCGCCGCTACTGGCGCGCCGGTTTCCTGCGCGGCGGCATCGAGCTGCGCCACTTCCTCCGCAACCGCAAGGAGATGGCCGGCCAGCTGGCGAACGTGGTCGTCGCGCTGGTGCTGGCGGCCAACCTCAGCAAGAACGTGCCGGGCACCCACATCCCGATGGCCCATCTGACCCTGTCGGGCTTCGCCGCCTATCTGCTGTTCCAGATCGGGCTGGTCAACCTCCCGCAGATCCTGGTGACCGAACGGGAGGAGGGCGCCCTGCTGCGCCTGCGCGCCACTCCCGGCGGCATACCGGCCTATCTCGTCGCCAAGTCGCTGCTGGTGGTCGCCATGGCGCTCGGCACGCTCGTTGTGCTGCTGGGGGCCGGTGCGCTCCTGGTGGACGGACCGCTGCCGCGCGATCCCGGCGGCTGGCTGACGCTGCTGTGGGTGGCCGGGCTGGGGCTGCTGGCCGTGGTGCCGCTGGGCGCCGCCATCGGGGCCGTACTGCCCAATCCGCGCGAGGCGCTGGCATTGCTCATGCTGCCGGTGATGGGGCTGCTGTTCACCTCGGGCGCGATGTTCCCGCTCACCGCAATGCCGGTGCCGGTGCAGAACATAGCCTCCGTCTTCCCGCTGAAGTGGATGGCGCAGGGAGTGCGCTCGGCGCTGCTGCCGGACGCCGCTCGGGTCGCGGAACCGGCCGGCTCCTGGGAGCTGCCGACGGTCGCCCTGGTACTGAGCGCCTGGGCCGTCCTCGGGTTCCTTCTGGCCGTACCCCTGCTGCGCCGCGCCGCCCGCCGCGAGTCCGGCTCCCGGCTGGCCGAGCGCCACCGCAAGGCGGGGCTGAGCGGGTCGGCGGCGTAACGGAACGGGGCGTCGTGCCGTATCCGATGGCGCGACGCCCCGCCCGATGGTGAAGTTGCTTCATGGTTGGCCCCAAGGACGAGCCCATGACAGGTCCCCGCAACGGCCCCGTGCCAGGACATCTGCCCGGGCCCGCGACCGGACCCGTTCCCGGTCCGGTGCCCGGTTCCACGAACGGCTCCGCGACCTCCGGCACGAACGGCTCCACCACCTCCGGCACGGACGCGTGCACCACCTCCGGCACGGACGCCTGCACCACCGGCGCCACGGACGGCACCGGCCGGGACCGCGCCGTACGGGCGGCCGTCGCAGAGGGGCTGGTCGGCCCGGCCGAGCCGGTCGCCGGGCTGCTCGACATCGCCGGGATCCGCCGCTCGGCGGCCGAACTCCGCGCCGTCTTCGAGGAGTTCACCGCACCGGGCACTCCGGTGCTGCACGCCTTCGCGGTGAAGGCCGCCTCGCTCGTGCCCGTACTGCGGCTGCTCGCCGAGGAGGGGCTCGGCTGCGAGGTGGCCAGCCCCGGGGAGCTGGCGCTGGCCCGCGCCGCACAGGTGCCGGCCACGCATACGGTGCTGGACTCCCCCGCCAAGACCCGCGCCGAGCTGCGCGAGGCCCTGGCGCTGGGCATCGCGGTCAACGCCGACAACCCCGAAGAGCTGTCCCGTATCGATGCCCTGATGGCCTCCGCGCCGTCCTCCGCGCCGATCGGCCTCCGCGTCAATCCGCAGATCGGCGGCGGCAGCATCGGCGCGATGAGCACCGCCACCGACACCTCGAAATTCGGCGTGGGGCTACGCGACGAGGGCGCCCGCGACTGGGTCGTGCGGGCCTGCCTGGAGCGCCCGTGGCTGACCCGGCTGCACGCCCATGTCGGCTCCCAGGGCATGCCGCTGGAGCTGATGGCGGCGGGGGTGGCGGCGCTGTACCAGCTGGCCGAGGAGATCAACGCGAGGGCCGGCCGACGGCAGATCGACACCCTCGACATCGGCGGCGGCCTCCCGGTCAACTTCGCCTCGGACGAGGCCACCCCCACCTTCCGGGAGTACGCCGCGCTGCTCCGCTCGACCGTTCCGGGCGTGCTGTCCGGACGCTACGGGCTGGTCACCGAGTTCGGCCGCTCGCTGCTGGCCAAGCACGGCACGGTCGTCGCCCGCGTCGAGTACGCGAAGTCGGCGGGCGGCCGTCCCATCGCGGTCACGCACGCCGGCGCCCAGGTCGCCACCCGTACGGTCTTCGTCCCCGACGCCTGGCCGATCCGGGTCGCCGCCTACGACGCGCAGGGACTGCCCAAGGACGGCCCGCCGGTCGCCCAGGACATCGCGGGTCCGTGCTGCTTCGCCGGCGACCTCGTCGCCGAGAACCGCCCGCTCCCCCTCCTCCGGTCCGGCGACCACGCCGCCCTCCTGGACACCGGCGCCTACTACTTCTCCACCCATTTCGCCTACAACTCCCTCCCCCGCCCCGGCATTTACGGCTACGCCACCGCCCCCGACGGCACCGTCCGCTTCGCGACCGTCCGCACCCCGCAGACCCTGGCCGAACTCACCGCGGAGAGCGGCGGGGCCCACACGAACGCGCTGCGCGGTCTCGGCCAGGGCCCGGCCGCAGGACCGGGCGGCCCCGCCAGGTGAGGTGACGGCGGGTCATGGGGCGGTGCCGTCCGCGGTGCGACGCGCGGACGGGGCCCGCAGCGCCCTCACGCCCGGACGCCACGCTCCGCAGCCGATGCCGCCCCCGTGACCGTCCAGGCCGCCATGCCCCAGAGGGAGAGCGCGGAGAGGAGACCCACCACGAGGCGCACGGTCTCGTCCGGGCCGTTCATGGCCCACACGGTCATGCCCGCCGCCCCGGCCACGCTCAGCAAGGCCGCCGGTATGCGCAGCCGGGGCTGCTCGAACACCGCCGCCAGCGGCAGGAAGTGGAGCCCCACGACCACCGCGACCAGCGGGGGGATGAGCACCGGCACCCCGGCGCGGCCGCACACCACGCCGATGACGATGATCAGCAGCCACTGGAGGCCGTTGATCTGCTGGAAGCGACGGCGCCGGTCGGCGGGGAACGGCGCCCCTTCCGACGCGGGAAGAAAGTGACGTGCGGCGAGCATCAGCCCGATCGTGGCGGCACAGCCGGCTACGACCGCGACCGGCCGCACCCACCCGCCGAATGCGCTGGTGCCCAGCAGCCACCAGCCGAGCCCGAACAGCGCGAGGAACCCCACCCCTGACTTGAACATGACCAACATGTTAGGCGGAAGAGTGATCCACGCACCCCGTTGAACGGGGAATTCCGACGTGACACGGGCATCGGCGGCAGACCCACCCCTATCGCAGCCCGGACCCGGGCGACGACATCACCCTCCGTCATCCAAACGGACGACCGCCCCCCCTCACTCCACGAACAACCCCCTGGCCACCGCCTTCGCATCGAACTCCTCCAGCCGCGCCTGCGCGTCCGGCAGGGAGTCGCACATCGCCTCCAGCAGGACGCGGCCCAGCAGCATCGGGGCGCAGGCCGTGTCGAAGGCGAGGCCGGTGCCGACGGGGGCGGGGAGGAGGAGGTCGGTGTGGTGCGCAACGGGGGCGAAGGCGCTGTCGGCGACCGTGACGATGGTCAGGCCGGCCGCGCGGGCGTATTCCAGGGCGTCGACGACCTCGCGGGGGTGCCGGGGCAGGGCGAAGCAGAGCAGGGCGCTCGCGCCGGCGCGGACGGCGGCGTCGACGCGGTCGGTGAGCAGGGTGCCGCCCTCGTCCAGGAGACGGACGTCGGGGTGGACCTTGCGGGCGAAGTACGTGAAGCCCCCGGCCTGGGCGCCGGCGGCACGCAGGCCGAGGACCGGCAGCGGGCGGGAGGCGGCGAGGAGGCGGCCTGCCTCGATCACCGGGGACGGGTCGGCGAGGGCGGCGGCCAGGTGGCGGAGGTTGTCGATCTCCGCCTGGACGGCCTGCTGGTACTCGTTGTACGAGCCGCTGTCGTCGGGTTTCTCCGCGGGCGCGACCTCACGGAGGTGGCGGCGGAGCGCCGGGTAGCCGTCGAAGCCGAGCGCGACGGCGAAACGGGTGACGGAGGGCTGGCTGACGCCGGCCAGTTCGGCCAGTTCGACGCTGGAGAGGAACGGCGCGTCGGCGGCCCGCCGCACCATGCAGTGCGCGATCCGCCGCTGGGTGGGCGTCAGCCGGTGCCCCTCGAAGAGCTTCTGCAGGCGGGCGGCGGTGCCCGCGTCGACCGCGCCCGTGCCCGTACGCGTGCCCTCGCCCGCGCCGCCGTTGTCCCCGTCCCCGCTCATCGCCTCTTCTTCCCGGCCCGGAAAGGGGCCTTGTGACCTTGTGCCGTGACGTGTGCCGTGCGGCGTCCTGTGTGAACCGCTGTCGGCCGGTGCAGGGACCGGCCGGCTGTACGGGCCGGCCGACGGTACGGACGGACCGACTGTACGGACCGGCGGACGGTAGGTGATCCCTGGCCCGCCCCGGCCTCCGCCATGCCTCACACCTCCGCCAGCCCGTCCAGCAGCCCCGCCGCCACCGCCACATCATCGGTCAGCGGACGGTCCTCCATGCGCGGGTCCAGCGCCTCGGCGGCGCGCGCATAGGCGGTGGCGAGCGGCAGGCCCGGCTCGGGCTCCAGCGAACGCATCCGCAACGCCCGTACGGCGGCGACCAGTTCGCAGGCCAGGACCTGACGGTAGTACGTGGCCGCACGCAGGGTCTGGCGGGCGCCGAGGGAGGCGAAGCTGGCCTGTTCCTCCACTCCGCGGGAGAGGACGGCGTGGCCGAGGGAGGCCGGATGGGAGACGGCACGCATTTCGCCGAGGGCCGCGCCGGCCGCGTATTCGAGGATCATGACGCCGGAGCTGGCGGGGGCGGCGTCGCCCAGGAACGGCCGCAGACGGGTGAAGTCCGGCTCGGAGAGGGCGGCGAGGCGGGCGGTGGAGAGCCGGGCGGTCTGGAGGACGGCGAGGCGGAAGGCGTCGAGGGAGAGGGCGGCGTGCGCGGCGTAGAAGTTGCCGTGGTGGTAGGCGGCCTGGTCGTCGATGCTGATGAGGGGGTTCTCGGAGGCGGCGTTCACCTCGATCGTCAGGATCGCGTCCAGCGCGTCGGCGGCGTCGAGTGCCGGGCCGTGGATCTGAGGGAGGCAGCGGAAGCCGTAGGGGTCCTGGATGCGGCCCAGGGGCGGGGCGGGGCGGTCCGGGACGCCGGAGAGGCCGCGCAGACGCTCCGCGGCGGCCGCGGAGCCGGGGTGCGGGCGGGCGCGCATCACCGGTTCGGCGAAGGGTTCGTAGGAGCCGCCGACCGCGAGGAGGGAGAGCGCGGCGACGGGCAGGGAGGCGGCCAGCAGGCGGCGCAGTTCGTCGAGGGCGAGCGCGGACTGGCCGAGGGTGAGGGCGTTGCTGCTGATGAGGGCGAGGGCGTCGTTGTTGTCGAGGGCGATGGGGGCGGGAACCCGGCCGCCGGGGGCGCGGTGCCAGGGGTGTTCGCCGGCCAGCGCGAGGCCGGTCTGGGCGAGGGCGGCGAGGTCGCCGGTGCCGACGGCGCCGTGTTCGTTGACGACGGGGTGCGCGCCGGATTCCAGGGCGGCGAGCAGGGAGGTGATCACGGCGGGGTTCAGGCCGGCGCCGCCCGCGAGCAGCTGGTTGGCGCGCACGGCGAGCATGGCGCGGACCTCGCGGGCCGGCAGCGGGTCGCCGATCGCGCCGGCGTGGCTGCGCAGCAGGCGCAGGCCGTGTTCGGCGTCGGCCCCGACCTCCTCCGTACGGTTGGCTCCGACGCCGGTGCTGCGGCCGTAGACCCGGCCGGTGGCGGCGAGGCGGCGGGCGGTGTCCCAGGATTCCTCGGCGAGCGCGAGGGCCTTGGGATCGGGGGCCTGGGTGTGCGCGGTGCGGTCCGCGAGGGCGGCGACATCGGCGGTGCCCAGACCGGTGCCGTCGAGTGTGATGTGCCGGCCGGCCCGTCGGCCGTTGTCCAGCATGTGAGAAACCAAGGGGCTCAACTCCCTCATATAAGACTTTTTATGGACAGAAGTCCGACACCTCGTTCCGTACGGTGACCGAAGCGAACGGGCGGCACAACAGGCGCCGCGGCCGCCCTCCGGCCGCGATGTAACACGTGATTCACGTCCACCTATTGACTTCTATTCACGTGCCTAAGACTCTGCATGACACTATGCAGGCCGGGCAAGGGGCAGCGGATGATCAAGTTCGACGCAGTCAGCAAGCGGTACCCGAACGGCACAACGGCGGTGGATGATCTGTCGCTGGACTTCCCCGAGGGCGGGGTCACCGTCCTCGTCGGATCGTCCGGGTGCGGCAAGACCACCACCCTGCGCATGATCAACCGGATGGTCGAGCCGACCTCCGGCACCATCAGCATCGGCGGCCGCGACATCCTGGAAGCGGACGCCGCCCGGCTGCGCCGCGGCATCGGATACGTCATCCAGCAGTCCGGCCTCTTCCCCCACCGTACGATCCTCGACAACATCGCGACCGTGCCGCTGCTGCTCGGCTGGGGCAAGCGCAAGGCCCGCACCCGCGCCGCCGAACTGCTGGAGCTGGTGGGCCTGCCCGCCGACGCCGGCAAGCGCTATCCGCACCAGCTCTCCGGCGGTCAGCAGCAGCGCGTCGGCGTGGCCCGCGCGCTCGCCGCCGATCCGCCCGTCCTGCTGATGGACGAGCCGTTCGGCGCGGTCGACCCGGTCGTGCGCACCCAGCTCCAGAACGAACTGCTGCGCCTCCAGGACGAACTGCGCAAGACGGTCGTCTTCGTCACCCACGACATCGACGAGGCGGTCCGCCTGGGCGACCGGATCGCGGTCTTCCGCACCGGCGGCCGGCTCGTCCAGTGCGCCCCGCCCGCCGAACTCCTGGCCCGCCCCGCCGACGACTTCGTCGCCGACTTCCTCGGCGCCGAACGCGGCCTGAAGCTGCTCTCGCTCACCACGCTCGCGGACGTTCCGTACACGCCCGGCCGGGCGATACGGGCGGACGAGCCGGTCGGCAAGATAGCCCGCGCCGGGGACCGCTGGCGGCTGGTGACCTCCCCGGGCCGCGAACCGCTGGGCTGGCTGGACACCGACGCCCTGCCGGCCGGCGGCACGGCGGGCGAGGCCGCGCTGGAGGCCGTACGGCCGCTGCGCGACGAGGACTCGCTGCTCTCGGCGCTCAACGAGGCGGTGTCCTCGCCGGCCGGCGCGGTCGCCCGGGTCGACGCCGAGGGCGTGCTGGTGGGGCTCACCCCGCGGGATGCGATCCATGAGCGGGCGGGCCGCAGCCACGCGGAGGCGGGACGGGCCGCGGCGGCCACGGAAACGGACGCCGGGGAAACGGACGCCGCGGAAGCGGACACCGGCGAGGCCGGCGCCGGGGAAGCCGATGCCGGGGCGGCCAAGAGCCTCAAGCCCGCGCCCGCCACCGCACCCGCCGCGGACCCGGCCCCCGCCACGGAGCGCCCCGCATGACCATCGAATGGGGCTGGTTCCCCGACCACGCCGACGAGATGGCCCGCCTGACCGCGGACCACCTCGCCACCGCCGTGCCCGCCGTCCTCCTCGGCCTGCTGATCGCGCTGCCGCTGGCGGTTCTCGCACACCGCGTACGCCCGCTGCGCGGCCTGGTCCTCGGCGCGTCCAACATCCTCTACACCATCCCCTCCCTCGCCTTCTTCGTCCTCCTCCTGCCGGTCACCGGCCTCACCCGCACCACGGCGATCGTCGGCCTCACCGCGTACACCCTGGTGGTGCTCGTACGGAACACGGTCGAGGGCCTGGACGCCGTGCCCGCCAAGGCCCGCGAGGCATCGCAGGCGATGGGGACCAAGCCCCTGCGCACCCTGCTCACCGTCGAGCTGCCGCTCGCCCTGCCGGTGATCATGGCGGGCGTACGGGTCGCCACCGTCATGTCCATCTCCCTTGTCAGCGTGGCGAGTTACATCGGCTACGGCGGCCTCGGCCAGCTCTTCACCGACGGCTTCCAGCGCAACTTCCCCACCCCGGTCATCGCCGGGGTCGCCCTGACCCTGCTGCTCGCCCTGGTCGCGGACGCCCTGCTGGTGACCGTCCAGTGGCTGTGCACCCCCTGGCGGCGCGGCGCCTCCCGGTCACGCAGCGGCACCCTGCCGTCCGTCCTCAAGCTGTGGAAGCGAGCGTGACGCACCGATGCTCGAACTCCTGAAGAACCTCGCGTCCTGGCTGACCGGTCCGGCCCAGTGGTCCGGCCCCGAGGGCATCGCCACCCGCATCCTGGAGCACCTCGAATACTCGGTGCTCGCCACCCTGGCCGCGGCCGTCATCGCGCTGCCGATCGGCCTGCTCATCGGGCACACCGGCCGCGGCGCCTTCCTCGCCGTCAACCTCTCCTCCTTCGGCCGGGCGCTGCCCACCGTCGGACTGGTCACCCTCGTCTTCCTCGCGGGCGGACTGAGCGTCTGGCCCGTGTACGTCTCCCTGGTGGCCCTCGCCGTCCCCGTCATCATCACCAACACCTACGCGGGGATGGCCGCCGTCGACCCCGAGGTCAAGGACGCCGCCAAGGGCGTGGGCCTGCGCGGTCCCCAGATCCTCTGGCAGGTCGAACTCCCCCTCGCGCTGCCCCTGATCATGACCGGGGTCCGGCTGGCGACCGTGCAGGTCGTCGCCACCGCCACCATCGCCGCCTACGTCAGCTTCGGCGGGCTGGGCCGCTATGTCTTCGACGGGCTGGCGCAGCGCGACCTGGTGCAGGTGCTGGGCGGCGCGGCCCTGGTCGCCGTTCTCGCCGTCGCCGCCGACCTGGCCCTGGGCGGCCTGCAGCGGCTGCTGTTCCGCGGCCGGCCGGCGACCGCCCGCTGATCCGCCCCCGTACGCGCCGCAGACCTCACCCCGTACGCGCCAAGGAGTCCGACGCCATGAACCGCCGTACCGCGATGACCCGACGTACCGCCCTGACCGCCCTTCTCGCCGGCGCCTCGGCTCCGCTGCTGGCCGCCTGTTCCTCCGGCATCACCTCGCTCAAGGGCGACGGCGCCGGCGGCGACAGCGGCAGCAGCAGCGGCGGACTGGTCATCGGCACCGCCAACTTCACCGAGAACCAGATCCTCGGCTACCTCTACGCGGGCGTCCTGAACGCCGCCGGCGTCAAGACCACCGTCAAGCCCAACCTCGGATCCCGCGAGATCGTCGTCCCCGCGCTGCGCTCCGGCGACATCGACCTGCTCCCCGAATACCAGGGCAGCCTGCTCCTCTACCTCGACAAGAAGGCCACCGAGACCGAGGCGGGCGCCATGCAGAACGCCCTGGCCACGGTCCTCCCCGACGGCCTCGAAGTCCTCCCGTACGCCGCCGCCGAGGACCGCGACACCTTCGCCGTCACCCGCGCGACGGCCGACCGCTACGGGCTGAAGTCGCTCGCCGATCTGCGCAAGGTCAACGGCAAGCTGATCTTCGGCGCCGCCGCCGAGATGAAGAAGCGGGTCGTGGGCGTCGTCGGCCTCAAGGAGCAGTACGGCGTCGAATTCAAGGAGTTCAAGGCGCTGGACTCCTCCGGGCCGCTGGTCAAGGGCGCCCTGAAGAAGGGCGACATCGACATCGCCAACGTCTTCACCACCGACGTCGACACCGCCGCGAACGGCTGGGTGCTCCTCGCCGACCCCAAGCACCTCATCCCCGCCCAGCACATCGTCCCGCTGGTCGCCTCCCGCAAGGCGGACTCCAAGGTCCGCAAGGCCCTCGCCCGTCTCGGCAACACCCTCACCACCTCCCAGCTCACCGAACTCAACCGCCTCGTCGACAAGGACAAGCGGGACCCGGACCGGGTAGCCGACGCCTGGCTGGCCAAGCACGGGCTGAAAGGCTGAGGCGGGGGCGGCCGGAGGCCACGGGGCCGGGGCGGGGCTGCGTCCCGTCGGATTCTTTCCGGGGTACTGGATGAATTTCCCGCCGCCCCGGGGTCTTCCCTCCAGACGCTCCCCACCTTCAGGAGGCGCCCCGTGCCCACCCCGTACGAGCCGGTGGTCTGGCCGCTCACCGCCGTCCTCGCCGCCGACGACGTCCCGTCCCTGTGCGCGCGCCTCCGCACGTACCTGAGCGAACACCCCCACGCCACGGTCGTCTACGACGCGCGGGCCCTGTCCACACCCCCGGACGCCGCCACCCTCGACGCCCTGCTCCGCCTCCAGCTCACCGCCCGCCGCCTCGGCCGCACCATCCGGCTGTGCCACGTACCGCAGGCCCTGGGCGACGTCCTGACGCTGACCGGCCTCGGCCGGAGGCTGCCGGCCGAGGAGGGCGGGCGAGCCGCTCCGGAGGAGTCCTAGGCCGGGTCCGCGTACCGCATCGGCAGCCCGAACAGCGGGAACAGCCGCTCCGTGTCCAGGAACGAGTGGAGCCCGGTGATCCGCCCGTCGGCCGTCTCGATCACCTGGATCGCCCACGGCCGGCCGTCCGCCCGGTACTGGCCGAACGCCGGCCGCCCGTTGGCGGTCAGCGGCACCAGATGCGAGCCCTCGCAGCCGCAGCCCGGGCCGAGCATCCATCGGACGATGTCCGCGCGGCCGCGCAGCCACAGCTCGTACGGCGGCATCGACAGCGTCGAGTCCTCGTGCAGCAGGGCCGTCAGCGCGTCCATGTCGAAGCGCTCGAAGGCGTCGACGTACCGGTTCAGCAGCGCCCGCTGCTCGTCGTCCAACGGCTGGGCGGCCGGGTCCTCGCCCTGGTCCGCCGCGAGCGTCGCCCGCGCCCGTTGCAGGGCGCTGTTGACCGCGGCCACGGAGCTGCCGAGCAGTTCCGCGACCTCGCTCGCCGACCAGCTCAGCACCTCCCGCAGGATCAGTACCGCCCGCTGCCGGGGCGCCAGCCGCTGCAACGCGGAGATGAAGGCGAGCCGGATCGACTCCCGGGCGACGGCCGCCTCCGCCGGATCCACGACCTGCGCCAGCACCCGCCCGTCCGGCACCGGCCCGATCCAGGTGGCCTCGGGCAGCCCGTTGCCCACCGGGGTGTCCACGCTCGACGGCGATGCAAGATCCATCGGCCGCGCCCGCCGCCGGCTCCCCTTGAGCAGATCCAGGCACACGTTCGTCGCGATCCGGTACAGCCACGACCGCAGCGAGGACCGCCCCTCGAACCGGTCATGGCTCCGCCAGGCCCGCACCATGGTCTCCTGCACGGCGTCCTCGGCCTCGAACGCGGACCCCAGCATGCGGTAGCAGTAACCGGTCAGCTCGGTGCGGTGCGCTTCGAGGCGGTCCGCCAACTCGCCTTCCGCGCCGCCTTGTTGCCGGGTCCCGTCGTCCAGGGCGAGGTCACCGTTCGAGGACTTGATCGAGGGTTCCATCGAGGACCGCCCTTCACCCGTCGGCCGACCACCGGCACGCGTGCGACGACGGTACCGGAGCACCGTGCACCAGTCTGCTCCCCGGACGCCGGGGGCGCAGCGCGAGGCAGCCGGGCTCTACGCGCCCCGCGCCGCCCCGTGGGGCCACACCACATCCACCGCGATTCCGGCCGCACGGGCCTGCGCCACGGTGTCCGCCGTGCCGCCGCCCCTGCCCGACGGCGGCGAACCGTCCCACACCGCGACCAGCCGGTCGGCGCGGGCCAGCAGCTCGCCGTTCGCGGCTTCGTACGCGGCCCGGTCGGCCCTCGGCGCGGGCATCGCGATCACCTCGGCCGCCGCCGTCAGCAACCGGTCGAAGGTCCCGGCGTGCTCCGGCGTGACCTGGGTGTCGCGGTAGTCGCGCGACGGCACCACGGCGATCAGCCGCCCGCCCGCCGCCAGCACCTCCTCCGCGAAGAGCGCGTCGGCGCCCTCGGCGAGGCACGAGATCCCGACCAGGCCAACCGGCGCCTGCCGCCCGACGAGCGCCCGCAGCGCCGCCCGCACCGCGGGGACGGCCGCCTCGGTCAGGTCCATGTGTCCGGTGACCGCGAGGGCCGTCGTCATGGGCGCACCTCGACGGCCGACCCGCGCTCCGACAGCCGGGGCGCGCACAGGATGCGTTTGCGGCGGACCCGGCGGCCCTCGATGGCGGCGACCGCCAGGCGGGCGGCTTCCTTGGCGATGTCGGTGAGGCCCCAGTCGACGGTGGTCAGGGGCGGCGTGAGGACGCGGGAGACGGGGTGGTCGTCGAAGCCGACGACGGAGAGGTCGCGGCCTACGGTGAGGGAGGCCTCGGCGGCGGCCGCGTAGACGCCGTAGGCGATGGAGTCGGAGAAGCAGAAGACGGCGGTGGGCGGGGCGAGGCCGGCGGCGGGACCGGTGCGGGGGCGGCCGTCCGGAGTGTTGGTCAGAACGCGGCGGGCGACGGCCGTGGCGTCGCTCAGCTCCTGGGCGCAGGGCAGGACCTCGACCCCGATGCCGAGGCGGTCGGCGGCCTCGCGGACGTAGACGTCGGCGGGGCGGTCGGGGGTGGAGGGGCCGGTGGGGGTGAGGACCGTGACATGGCGGTGGCCCAGGCCGCGGAGGTAGTCGAGGACGGCGTCGATGCCGGCGCGGTTGTCGAAGAGGACCTCGCCGGCCGTACGGGCGCGGCTGAGGGCGTCGCCGATGGAGACGACGGGGACCGCTTCGGCGATCTTCGCCCAGCCTTCCGCCGAGGGGTCGACGGGGGAGACGAGGAGGCCGTCGACGCGCTGGTCGCGGAGTTGTTTGGCGAGGGTCAGCTCGCGGGCCGGGTCGCCGCCGGCGTCGAGGATGAGGGCGTAGCGGTCGCCGGCCAGGAGCTCGCGCCCTATTGCCGCCATCAGTTGCTGCTGCCACAGGTCCTGGAGGTCGCCGGCCAGTACGCCGACCATGCTCGTGCGGCCGCTGGCGAGGGCGCGGGCGATGGGGTCGGCTTCGTAGCCGAGCTCGGCCGCCGCCTTGCGCACCCGCTCCTCGGTCTCCTTGGAGACGTGCTTGCCGCGCAGTGCGTAGGAGACGGCTGCGGTGGAGAGTCCGGTGGCCTCGGCCACCTCGCGGAGGGTGGTGCGCTTATTGGGCCTGGCCATGTCGGGAAGCCTACCCAAGGAAGCCCGCGCCTCCTTCGGCAATCCGGTCCGCCCTTGACAGGAGCTCATGTTAACCGGTTCACTTAAGCGCATCAGTTAAGCGGTTAAGTGAACCGGTTGAGGACACCGGCCGGTCGCGGAGATCGGGAGACGGGAGGGGCGCCGTGCCCACCGACGTGCACCAGCACATCTGGCCGCAGGAGTTCCTCGCGCTGCTGCGCGCCCGTACGACGCCGCCGCGGCTGGACGGCTGGACGCTCCGGCTGCCCGGCGAGCCGCCGTACGCCGTCGACCCCGCCGACCACGACATCGCCGCCCGCGCCCGGCTCGCCCGCGCCGACGGCCTCGATCTGGCACTGGTGTCGCTCTCCAGCCCGCTCGGCATCGAACATCTGCCGCCCGCGGAGGCCGCACCGCTGCTCGCCGCCTTCCATGACGGTGCGCTGGACCTGCCGGCCCCCTTCGGCGTCTGGGCCTCGGTCTGCCTCTCCGCGCCCGAGCCCGACACCGAGGCGCTGCGACGGGAGCTGAACCGCGGCTGCGCGGGCCTGCAACTGCCCGCCACCGCGCTGCTCGACGCCGAGGGCTGGGCCCGCTGCGCGCCGCTCCTGGACGTCGCCGCCGAGCTGGACAAGCCGCTGTTCGTCCACCCCGGCGCCGCACCCGCCGCGCCCGACGGCGCGCCCTCCTGGTGGCCCGCGCTCGTCCCGTACGTCCACCAGCTGCACGCCTCCTGGTTCGCCTTCCGCGCCTTCGGCCGGCCGCGCCACCCGGACCTGCGGGTCTGCTTCGCGGCGCTGGCGGGCCTGGCGCCGCTGCACGGCGAACGGCTGGTCGCGCGCGGCGGCGGGCGGGACCGCGGCCGGGTGGACTGCAACGCCTTCTACGAGACGTCGTCGTACGGGACCCGTGCGGTGGATGCGCTCGTACGGGCCGTCGGCATCGATGTGGTCGTCAGCGGCAGCGACCGCCCGTACGCCGAACCCGTCGTCCCCGATCTCGGCGCAGCGGCCGCCGTCCACGCCCTGCGCACCGCCAACCCGGCCCGCCTCCTGGGCCCGACGAGAGGAGCCCGCCCATGACGCCCACCGCCTCCCAGGCCGATGCCGCCCGCGAGGTCCCCGACGGCGAGCGGCCGTTCGCCACACTGCCCGAGCGCAACCTCGACAAGCGCGAGCTGCAGGCCCTGGTCGACGAACTCGCCGCCCGCCCGGACCTGTGGCGCGAGGAGGTCGCGTTCTCCGACACCGAACGCCACTACGCCTCCCTGCACCGCGACGAGTTCGTCGATGTCTGGCTGCTGTGCTGGACCCGGCAGAACGACACCGGGTGGCACGACCACGACATCTCGTCCGGGGCGGTGCGCGTCGTCCAGGGCGTGCTGACCGAATCCAACCCGCGGATCGGCGGGGAGCACCTGGCCACCGCGGTCGGGGCGGGGGACTCCTTCTGCTTCGGCCCGGATCACATCCACCGGCTCACCGGGGCCACCGATGACGCCGTGTCGGTGCATGCGTATTCGCCGCCGCTGTGGCGTCTGGGGCAGTACGACATCACCGGGGACGGGCTGATGCGGCGGGTCTCGGTGTCGTACGCGGATGAGCTGCGGCCCATGGAGGCGGAGGCGGCGGACGCGGCACAAAAGGCACCCGCCGGGCCGTCCCGGGACGTACCCGCCGCCTGAGTCCCGTCCGTCACCGCGAATCGGCCGCCGTTCTCGACCTGCCTATTGCTTTTCCATTCAACGACGTTGATCCTGCATGAATCCATACAGGAGCGGGCGCGACGCGAGGCGGGCTGTGATGGCAGGCGTGGTGGAACAACGGTCGATCGACGTCGTCCCCGACGACGAACGGCACGGCAGCGCGGTCAGCCAGTTCACCCTCTGGCTGGGCGCCAATCTCCAGATCACCGCCGTGATCACCGGCGCGCTGGCCGTCGTCTTCGGGGCGAACGCCTTCTGGTCGCTGATCGGGCTGCTGCTCGGCAATCTGCTCGGCGGGGCGGTGATGGCGCTGCACTCCGCGCAGGGGCCGCGGCTCGGGCTGCCGCAGATGATCACGTCGCGGGCGCAGTTCGGGGTGCGCGGCGCGGTGGTGCCGCTGGCGCTGGTGATCGTGATGTACATCGGCTTCTTCGCGAGCGGGAGCGTGCTGGCGGGGCAGGCGGTCGGCGAGCTGACGCACCTCGGCGAGACACCCGGGATCGTCCTCTTCGCCGCGGTCACCGCCGTCGCCGCGACCGTCGGCTACCGCCTCATCCACACCCTCGGCAGGATCGCCGGCCTGGTCTGCGCGCTGGCCTTCGTCTATCTGGGCATACGCCTCCTCCAGCGCGCCGACCTCGGAACGCTCCTGCACGACCACCGCTTCTCGCTGCCGGTCTTCCTTCTCGCCGTCTCGCTCTCGGCCTCCTGGCAGCTGGCGTTCGGACCGTACGTCGCCGACTACTCGCGCTATCTGCCGCGGCACACCTCGGCGCGCGCCACGTTCTGGTGGACGCTGTCGGGATCCGTCCTCGGGTCGCAGTGGTCGATGACCTTCGGCGCGCTGGCGGCGGCCGCGGCGCCGGCCGCGTTCGTGGGACACGAGGTCACCTACGTCGTCGGGCTGGGCGGCGCGGGGCTGATCGCCTCGCTCCTCTACTTCGTCATCGCCCTCGGCAAGCTCACCATCAACATCCTCAACACCTACGGCGGCTTCATGTCGCTGGTGACGAGCGTCAGCGGCTTCCGGGGACAGCGGACCCTCTCCCCGCGCGGCCGCGCCGCCTACATCGCCGGGATCATGGTCGCCGGTACCGCCGTCGCCCTCCTGGGCAAGGACTCGTTCCTCACGTCCTTCAAGGACTTCCTGCTCTTCCTGCTGACCTTCTTCACACCGTGGTCGGCGATCAACCTGGTCGACTACTACCTGATCTCCAAGGAGCGCTACGACATTCCCGCACTCAGCGACCCGGCCGGCCGCTACGGCGCCTGGAACCTCCGGGCGCTGACCGTCTACGGACTCGGCGTGCTCGCCCAACTCCCCTTCCTCGCCACGCACTTCTACACCGGCCCCCTGGTGGCGCCCCTCGGCGGCGCCGACATCTCCTGGCTGATCGGGCTCGCCGTGCCCGCCGCCCTGTACGGGGCCGTCGCCCGCCGCGACACCGCCCGCATCCCGGACGCGCAGCCCCTCCCCGGGGAACGCACTCCGACCGGATCGGGGGGCTAGCCCTGCCGCGCCGCCCGCCCGGCGTCCGTAACCTCACCGGCATGGCGACACACGACCCGGAACTGCGCAAGGAATGCGACGCGATCCTCCAGACGCGCAAGGAGCTGGGCCCGGAGTACGAGCCGGAGCTGCTGGAGTCCTTCCTGGAGAAGCTCGAGAGCAGCGTCGACCAGCGGGTGCGGCGGCAGTTGGCCGAACAGCAGATACAGGTGGCGCGCGGGACCCGGCCGGCCCGCCGGGGCGGCGGGGGCTGGGGCGGGCCCGACGGCTTCGCCGCGCGGTTCGGGTTCGCCACCGTCTCGCTGGTACTGGCCGTGCCGCTGTCGGCGATCGCCGCGGGCACGGTCGGGATGCCGGGGCTGCTGGTGTCCTGGGCCGGGATCGTGGGGGTCAACGCCGTACACAGCGCGGGCGTGACGGGTCGGCTGCGGCGCCGGGAGTGAGCGCCGGTACGGACACCGGAAGGACACCGGAAGCGGGCCCGTGCGGTCCCCGCAAAAGACTGTTGCGGGGACCGCCGCACCCCGGCCGAGCCGGGGGCGGGACGACGGCGGTCCCCGCAAGGGACGCGGACCGGGTCAGGGCCGGGCGTCGCGTCCTGGCGATCGTGGAGGTCCGGGAGCCGCTCCGGAAGCCCGTATCGCCGTAGTCATCAATGTGCCTGACGAGTGTTAAGTCCGTGCTGCGAACACGTGACGCATACGTACACCTTGCGGTGTCGGCCCGTTTCCTGACGGCCACTTAACACCGGTACGGGAAATCGGCGTTCCCCGTCGGCCGCCTGCCGGCCGCCCGGCGGCTACTTGGCGACCCCGCGCGCCAGATAGGCCAGCAGGTCCTGCCGGCTCACCACGCCCTTCGGCTTGCCCTCGACGAGGACGATCGCCGCGTCCGCGTTCTCCAGGACGGCCATCAGGTCGCCGACGGCCTCGCCGGAGCCGACCTGCGGCAGCGGCGGGCACATGTGCTTCTCCAAGGGGTCGGAGAGCGAGGCCCGCTGGGTGAACAGCGCGTCCAGCAGCTCCCGCTCCACGACCGAGCCGATGACCTCGGCCGCCATCACGTCCGGGTGCCCGGCGCCCGGCTTGACGATCGGCATCTGCGAGACGCCGTACTCGCGCAGGACGTCGATCGCCTCGCCGACGGTCTCCTCCGGGTGCATATGGACGAGCGAGGGCAGGGCGCCCTCCTTGTGCGCGAGCACCTCGCCGACCCGCGCCGCGGTGCCGCTCTCCTCCAGGAAGCCGTAGTCGGCCATCCACTCGTCGTTGAAGATCTTGGAGAGATAGCCGCGGCCGCTGTCCGGGAGGAGGACGACGACGACATCGTCCGGGCCGAGCCGCGAGGCGACCTCCAGGGCGGCCACCACGGCCATCCCGCAGGAGCCGCCGACCAGCAGGCCCTCCTCCTTGGCGAGCCGGCGGGTCATCTGGAACGCGTCCTTGTCCGAGACCGCCACGATCTCGTCCGCGATGGTGCGGTCGTAGGCGGTCGGCCAGAAGTCCTCACCGACGCCCTCGATCAGATACGGACGCCCCGAACCGCCGCTGTAGACCGAGCCCTCCGGGTCCGCGCCGACGACCTCGACCCGGCCCTCACTGGCGTCCTTCAGGTAGCGGCCGGTGCCGCTGATCGTGCCGCCGGTGCCGACACCCGCCACGAAGTGGGTGATCCGCCCGTCGGTCTGCGCCCACAGCTCCGGGCCGGTGCTCTCGTAGTGCGACCGCGGGTTGTTGGGGTTGCTGTACTGGTCGGGCTTCCAGGCACCGGGCGTCTCGCGCACCAGCCGGTCGGAGACGTTGTAGTACGAGTCCGGGTGCTCGGGGTCCACCGCGGTCGGGCAGACGACCACCTCCGCGCCGTACGCCCGCAGCACATTGATCTTGTCCGTCGACACCTTGTCGGGGCAGACGAAGATGCACTTGTAGCCCTTTTGCTGGGCCACGATCGCCAGGCCCACCCCGGTGTTTCCGGAGGTCGGCTCGACGATCGTGCCGCCCGGCTGCAATGCGCCGGACTCCTCCGCGGCCTCGATCATCCGCACCGCGATCCGGTCCTTGACCGAGCCGCCGGGGTTGAAGTACTCGACCTTCGCCAGGACGGTGGCCTGGATTCCCTTGGTCACGCTGTTGAGCCGTACAAGCGGGGTGTTGCCGACGAGCTCAATCATCGAATCGTAAAACTGCACGGTGGTCTCCGCGGTCGGGGGCACGCTCTCCTGCGCCCGTACGGCCAGCCTATTCGCCCGGACCTGCCGGGGCCCGGCCCATCCGGCGTCCAGCGACCGGACCACCGGCTGCGACCGGCCCGGGAACCGCTGCCCCCACCCCCTCTGACCACGGCTTTCCTCGGGAGCCCGCGCCGCTGTCGGTGGCTGGCGCTCTCTTGAAGGTCGGCTGCAGGGGCCGTCCGGGAAGCCCGCGGGTACGCGCGGGCGGGGCCACTGCGTTCCGTTGGAGGTCAGGTGCGTTGCGTTCCGCGCGGGAACGGGCAACAACCTCTCGTACGCATGTGTTGTAGCTGTCAGAAGCGCGTCCGGCCCGCGGGGCCGCGGCGCGCACGCACTGCACGGGGAGGTGCCCGGCTATGCCGATGACGATGTCCAGGGCGCGCGTGGCGCGCCGGATCGCGACCGCGGCGGCGGTCGGCGGTGGCGGGATCGGCCTGCTCGGGGTCGCCGCCGTCGGGGTGCTGCTGACCGAGGTCCGGCTGGCCCGCCGTACGGTCGGCGGCTCCAGCGACACCCCGCCCTGCGCGGACGGCCGCTACGGCGCCCCGTTCCGGCACAGCGACGACGGCCGGCCGCCGCTGCGGCTGGGCTTCCTCGGCGACTCCACCGCCGCCGGGCAGGGCGTGCACCGCGCCCGCCAGACCCCGGGCGCGCTGCTGGCCTCGGGCCTTGCCGCGCTCTCCGAACTGCCCGTCGACTTCCGCAATGTGGCCCTGCCCGGCGCCCAGTCCGACGACCTGGAGCGCCAGGTGGAGCTGATGCTGGCGGACGGCGCCGAACCGCCGGACGTTTGCGTCATCATGATCGGCGCCAACGATGTCACCCACCGGATGCCGCCGGCCGAATCCGTACGGCATCTGTCGGAGGCGGTGCGCCGGCTGCGCGCCGCGGGCTGCGAGGTGGTCGTCGGCACCTGCCCCGACCTGGGCACCATCGAGCCGGTTTACCAGCCGCTGCGCTGGGTGGCCCGGCGGCTCTCCCGGCAGCTCGCCGCGGCCCAGACCATCGGGGTGGTCGAGAGCGGCGGCCGTACGGTCTCGCTCGGCGACCTCCTCGGCCCGGAGTTCGAGGCCCATCCGCGGGAGCTGTTCGGGCCGGACAACTACCACCCGTCGGCGGAGGGGTACGCCACCGCCGCGATGGCCGTCCTGCCGACGCTGTGCGCCTCGCTGGGGCTGTGGCCCGAGGAGGAGCGGCCGGAGCCGGGCCGCGGCGAGGGCATCCTGCCGGTCGCGCAGGCGGCGGCCGAGGCGGCGGCCGAGGGCGGTACGGAGGTCAGCGGCCGGCGCGCGCCGTGGGCCCTGCTCAAACACCGCAGGCGGCGGCAGCTGCCGACCTCGGAGCCGACGGAGGTGCCGGGGATCGGGTGGTGACGGCGGGCCGGGAGAAGGGGCCGTACGGGAATACCCGGCGCCCCCGTCCCGTTCCCATAAGCGCCCGCTTAGAAAAGAGGCCCGCATCACAGCACGCATCCAGTGACCTGGGCACTACGTGCAGGTAACTTCCCTGAGAGTCCATCACCGATACCCCTGGAGCCGTGATGCCCGAAGCCGTGATCGTCTCAGCCGCCCGCTCCCCGATCGGCCGCGCCTTCAAGGGCTCGCTCAAGGACCTGCGCCCCGACGACCTGACCGCGAAGATCATCGAAGCGGCCCTCGCCAAGGTCCCCGAGCTGGACCCCAAGGACATCGACGACCTGATGCTCGGCTGCGGCCTGCCCGGCGGCGAGCAGGGCCACAACCTCGGCCGCATCGTGGCCGTCCAGATGGGGATGGACCACCTCCCCGGCTGCACGGTCACGCGTTACTGCTCCTCCTCGCTCCAGACGTCCCGGATGGCGCTGCACGCCATCAAGGCCGGCGAGGGCGATGTCTTCATCTCCGCGGGCGTCGAGACCGTCTCCCGGTCGGTCAAGGGCAGCTCCGACGGCCTGCCCGACACCCACAACCCGCTCTTCGCCGACGCCGAGGCCCGTACGGCCGCGCGCGCCCAGGAGGACGGCGCGGGCTGGCACGACCCGCGCGAGGACGGGCTGGTCCCGGACGCGTACATCGCGATGGGCCAGACGGCCGAGAACCTCGCCCGCCTCAAGGGCGTCACCCGTCAGGACATGGACGAGTTCGGCGTACGGTCCCAGAACCTCGCCGAGCAGGCGATCAAGAACGGCTTCTGGGAGCGGGAGATCACCCCGGTCACACTGCCCGACGGCACGGTCGTCGCCAAGGACGACGGCCCCCGCGCCGGCGTCACCGTCGAGGGCGTCTCCGGCCTCAAGCCGGTCTTCCGCCCCGACGGCCTGGTGACGGCCGGCAACTGCTGCCCGCTGAACGACGGCGCCGCGGCGCTGGTCATCATGTCCGACACCAAGGCGCGCGAGCTGGGCCTGACCCCGCTCGCCCGGATCGTCTCCACCGGCGTCTCCGGCCTCTCCCCCGAGATCATGGGCTACGGCCCCGTCGAGGCCAGCAAGCAGGCCCTCCGGCGCGCGGGCCTGTCGGTCTCCGACATCGACCTGGTCGAGATCAACGAGGCGTTCGCCGCCCAGGTGATCCCCTCGTACCGCGACCTGGGCATCGACCTGGACCGGCTGAACGTCAACGGCGGCGCGATCGCCGTGGGCCACCCCTTCGGCATGACGGGCGCCCGGATCACCACCACCCTCATCAACTCCCTCCAGTGGCACGACAAGCAGTTCGGCCTGGAGACGATGTGCGTGGGCGGCGGCCAGGGCATGGCGATGGTCATCGAGCGGCTGAGCTGAGCCGAGCCGCCGCGCGGGCGGCGGAGGGCAGCGGAGGTCAGGGGCCGGGCGCGCGGGACGAGCGCCCGGCCCCTGGGCCGCCCGTTCAAAGGGTGCGCGTGGAGATACGGGCCAACTCCCTCTCCCCGCGCACCCTTCGCTGTCGCACCGGCACCTACGGCGACGGCGGGTGGCCTGCGTCACCCGTTGACAAGATCGCGACCCAAGAGCCGCCAGGATTGTGACCAACGCCCCGTCGCCATGGAGTTCATGCAGGTCACCCCGGGGGCACCCGCAGGCAGGAAGCCCAAAGCCCCCTGCATTTCGGGACATAGTGCACTGGGAGCGGTCGCCGTCCTCCGGCACCCTGATGTAGGAAGTCGGGGGACATTCTGCTATCGGGAGAGCGCCATGCGCGAGCACAGCATGGGGGTCCCCCCGGCCGAAGGCTGGGGGAGAACGATGGACAGGTGCGCGCCTCGCGGATGCGGGGCCGAGCGAAGCGAGGTTTCGGCATGAGCGTCATCACCCTCATCCTGCTGCTGGCCGCGGCCGTGGCCGTGGTGCTGGGCGCCGCTGCCCTGCACACCGCCCGGGCCCTGCGCCGCCAGGTCGCCGCGCTGCACGCCGAGCTGGCGGCCGCCCGCACGGACGGCGCCGCGGCGGGCCTCGCGGCCATTCCGGCCGCCCGCACCACACCGGCCGGCGAGACGCCGCTCGCGGACATACGTGCCGCGGTCGCCGACGCGCTGGCGGAGGAGCGGGAGCGGGAGCTGGCCGAGGCCCGCGCGTTCTGGGCCGCTCAGGAGGCCCGGGACGCCGCCGACGCCCCGTCGCTGCTGGGCGGGCTGGCCGGCCTCGGCGAGGAGGGCCCGATGGACGCCCGCGCCGAGCAGCGCGAGGCGGCCGAGCGGATCGAGGTGGACCGCCTCGACGCGCAGCCCTTCCTGCCGCGCCAGGCGGACCTGGCCGGGCTGGAGCCGCTGCTCGGCCCGGAGGCGCTGGAGCCGTTCGACGCGCTGGAGTCCGTCGAGGCGCTGGACGCGCCCGAGTTGGAGCATGTCGAGGAGGCCGAGTCGGCCGAGCTGGCCGCCGCCCGCCGGCGACACCCCTCGCACCCGGACTTCTCGCCCTCCCCGGTGATCAGCGATCACGAGCGCACGGTCGCGCGCCTGGAGGAGCTGGCGCAGCGGTCCGTCCCGCTCGTGGACGTACGTCCCGGCCCGCTGGGCACCCTGGACGTCTATGTCTTCGCCGACGGCACCACGCTCTGTCTGACCCCCGGGGACCGCGCCACCGCCGAGCGCATCGCCGGTGCCCTGCGTGCGGACCAGACCCCGGTGCTGATGGGCGGCTCCGGAATCGCCGGCGCGTACGCCCTGACCTTCTCCTGGGGCGAGTACCGCCAGGAGAGCGTCTACATCCTGGCCGACCGGGTCATCGCCTCGATGTGACCCGGGAGCCCACGGGCCGGGGAGGCCGCTAACAGCGGCCCGCCGCCTCCTCGACCGACCGCACGGCCTCCGCCAGCTCTTCGGCGGGGGCCGCATTCGCGTCACGAGCGGGATCCGCCGCCGCGCCCCGCAGCGCTTCGACAAGATCGTGGCCGGCCACCGCCAGCTGGTCGCCGGCCGCGAACATCCCGGCGTCCGGCATCGCCCGCGGCACCCGCCCGGGGCTCTCGATCCGCTGCGCACGCAGCGCCAACTCCTGCGCCAGCGCAAGCCCTTCGGCCGCGGCTCCGCGGCTCAGGGTGCTCTGCGGCAGCGACCTGAGGCGGTCGGCGAGGGCGTCCACGGCAGTCTGCAAAGGCATCACGTCAAGCACGCGGTGAGCCTATGCGCCACTCCCGGGTGGTTGCCAACGCCCGAACGCTCAGGCACGGTGTGCTGAAGAAACAGCATCGACCGCGTCCGGAGGCGCCGATGTCTCAGCTCTTCTCAGAAGAGACCCACCGGAATCTGCTCTCCCGTATCCCGCACTGCACCGGCCGGGAAATCTCCGACTGGCTCCGCACCGTCGACGAAGGCCCGTCCCTCTTCCGCTTCGAGGAAAAAGTCAGCTGGCTCCGAGGCGAGCACAACCTCGCCTACGGGCACGCCAAGGCGATCGTCCACGAACACGACCTCAGGCGCGCCGCGCGGAAGCTGTGAAGCCGGGCCCGCCATGACGGGACCACGGCAGCCCCAGAGGAGACCGACGAGACGAAGGGCCCGCAGGCGATGTGCCTGCGGGCCCTTCGTACGGCTGCGGCGCCGGTGCGGGCGCCGTGCGGGGTCAGTCCCTCAGGATCTGGACCAGCCGCAGCATCTCCATGTAGATCCACACCAGGGTCAGGGTCAGGCCGAACGCGGCCAGCCAGGACTCCTTGTGCGGCGCGCCGTAGGCGATGCCGTCCTCGACCTGCTTGAAGTCCAGCGCGAGGAACAGCGCGCCGAGGACCACGCCCACGACGCCGAAGAGGATGCCCAGGCCGCCGCTGCGGAAGCCGAGGCCGTCGCCCCCGCCGAACACCATGAACAGGGTGTTGACCAGCGACAGCAGCACGAAGCCGAGGGCCGCGATGATCACGAAGCGGGTGAAGCGGGCGGTGACCCGTACGAGCCGCGTCTTGTAGGCGACCAGCATGGCGACGAACACCGCCATCGTGCCCAGCACCGCCTGCATGGGGGCGCCGTTCATCTTCGGCAGGTCGTTGATGTAGCCGCTGAGCGCGCCGAGGAAGATGCCCTCGAGGGCCGCGTACGCCAGGATCAGCGCGGGGACCGGCTTGCGCATGAACGACTGGGCGAAGCCCAGCACCATCGCGACCAGGCCGGCGCCGATGGCGAAGCCGAGCTGCTGGGTCAGGAAGATCCAGCCGACCGTGGCGCCGGCGACGACCGTGCCGAGCGTCATGCCGGTGCGCGTGACGACGTCGTCCATCGTCATCGGGCGGGTCTGCGGGGCGTACTGCGGCGGCGCCTGGGTGGCGTTGTCCGCGTAGGGGTTCGTTCCGGCGTACGGGTTGGCGGCGCCCCCGGCCTGCGGCGGTGCGTTGAAGCCCGCGTAGCCGGTGTCGCGGCTGAACCCCCGTCGCGAGAAGACCGGGTTGCTGCTCCTCATCTCACTCCTTCATGGCCACCCTGCGCGGCCTTGCCGGCAAGCGTAATGGTCTGGCAAAGGCGCGTCGCTAGTTCTTGAGCAGGATCTTTCCCTGAACTTGGCCCGACACATCCTCTCCAGGGAGGACGTACGGGAGCGCGGGGAGGTGCCCGGATCCGGCGAACGGCCGACTGTGCTCCACGCCACTCGGCGGCCGTTCGGGTATCGAACGTTCAGGAACCGGATGTTCAGGAACCGGTCAGGTTCGGCGCGCAAGTATGTCGACAAGGCATGCCGGCCGGGTATGCCGAACAGGCATGTCGAGCAGAAACGTCGAACGGCCCACACGAACGGTCCGGATATGCCGGGATAACGACCGCCCGTCCGCCGCCACGGAATCCGATAAATGTCTGATCCGAACGGCCCAATGAACCGCCCGGTGAACCTCCGATGAACGGCCCGCCGAGCGGCGCGATGTGACGACTCGATGAGACGAGCGTTACGCCATGAGAGGCAACCGATTCACGGAGTCGGCCGTCTTCCCTGGCAGCCGGAACCTGCCCCGACAGAGGGATCCGTCGCGCGCCGCAGCGATCACCGTCCGTATCGACTCGGGTGCGGAAAGTCTGCGGAACAAGGGGACAGATAGGTCTATTCTGGCGGGAAACAGTAGCGAAAGAGGGTTGAGGTGCCTGTGCCTGACGTCTCAGTAGTCGTGATCGTCTACAACGACGCCGACCGGTTGCCGACCGCTGTCCAGTCCGTACTGGATCAAACGCTCCGGGACGTCGAGGTGGTGATCGTCGACGATTGCAGCACCGACCGTTCTTTCGAAGTCGCGCAGAATATCGCGGCCACTTACCCCGAGCGGGTAAGAGCCTTTCAACTGCCCGAGAACAGCGGCGCCGGAGGCGAACCGCGCAACTTCGGAATCCAGCGCACCACCGGCAAGTACGTCATGTTCCTGGACAGTGACGACGTACTGGAGCTGAATGCCTGCCGGAACATGCTGGAGGCGGCCGAGGAAACCGGCTCGGACATTGTTTCCGGACTCTGCGTACGGCTGCACAAGGACACCCGCCAGCAGAAGCGCGACGAGTGGTACGCCTGGATGTATTCCACCACGCGCACGCTGGAGTCGGTCACCGAGCTGCCCGACCTTTTCGTGTGGGACACCCTCTCCACCAACAAGTGCTACCGCCGCGATTTCCTCATCGAGAACGACCTCCGGTTCCCCAAGGGGATGTTCTACGAGGACCTGATGTTCATCGCGGACGCCTATCTCGCGGCCAACCGCATCACGCTGATCCCCAACCAGGTCTACTTCTGGCACGTTTACGAGCGGGCCGCCGTGAAGTCGGTGACGAATCGCCGGCACGAAATGACCAACTACGCGCACCGGCTGGAGATCCACCGCCGGATCGACGCGTTGCTGGCCGCGCGCGGGCTCGACGAGATGAAGCTCGCCAAGGACGTCAAATTCCTCAAGCACGACCTCGTCCTGCATCTGCGGGACCTGCCCTTCCGGGACGAGTCCTACCGCCGGGAATTCTCCGAACTCTCCCGTGAATATCTCGCCGGCATCGCGCCCGAGGCGTATGAGCGGGTGCAGCCGATACAGGCCATCTGCGCCTATCTGCTCCAGCGGGGCGACTGGGACAATCTGATCCCCGCGGTCGACACTCTCATCAACCGCGACAAGCTCTCCTCGCCGCTCGCCGAGCGCGACGGCCGGATCTACTGGTGCGACGGGCATTTCGACGACGAGTTCGGCCGCGACGTGCTGGATGTGACCGACGCCGGATATCACGAGAAACCGGTCAACAAACTCTTTCTGCGCAATCAGCTCACCCGGTTCCACGAGTCCGGCCGGACCGTCTCGCTGGCAGGGCGGATCACCAACCCGCTCGGGGTCGTCCCCGCGGGCGCGCGACTGTCCGGCGAGCTGGAGTTCAGCGCCCGCCGCCGCAGCCTGCAGTCCTTCCGCTTCCCGGTGCGGGCGCTGCGCCACGAGGGCGACGCCCTCCACTGGGAGGCCGCCGCGGACCTCACCGCGAAGCTGCGCCCGCTGGGCATCGTCGACACCATCTGGGACGTACGGCTGGTCCTGAACGTGGACGGGGTGCGCACCACGACCCGGCTCACCGCCGCCGACACCGAGCTGTCGGGGGCGCCGCTGCCCGTACGCCCGCGGCTGACGCGGATCGTCGCCGATCACATCGAGCCGCACATTTCGGCCCGGGGGCATCTCGCCTTCCGCCTGGTCAGCGAGAACCGCAACAGCGAGCGAGTGCAGGAACTGATCGCGCGCGGGGTGCGCGGAAAGCCGGGCGTGCTGGCCAAGAGCGGCTATCGCAAGGCGAAGGCGCTGCGCAAGAAGATCGTCTCCGGCGACAACAAACTCCGCGCCTATCACGAGGTGTTCTGCCGGCTGCCCATCAAGAAGCGCACCGTCGTCTTCGAAAGTCATCTGGGCAAGCAGTACAGCGACAGCCCGCGCGCGATCTACGAGGAAATGCGCCGGCAGGGCCTGGACTTCGAAGCGATCTGGTCCTACACGGGATCCCCGAAGGAATTCCCGCAGGACGTCACTTTGGTACGGCGCTGGTCGCTGCCCTACCTCAAGGCACTGGCACAGGCCGAATTCTGGGTGGACAACCAGAGTTACCCGCTCAAGCTCACCAAGCGCCCGGAGACCACCTACCTCCAGACCTGGCACGGCTCGGCGCTGAAGAACATGGGATTCGACCAGCCGGCGCTGAAGGCGCAGACCCGGCGGCAGCAGGCCGAACAGCAGCGTTCGCTGGACCGATTCGACCGCTTTCTGTGCCGGTCCGAGCACGATGTGCGCACCCTGGCGAAGGCGTTCCGGCTCAAGGAGAAGACGCTGCTGCGGGTGGGATATCCGCGCAATGACGCACTGGTGAAGTCCCGGCAGCGGGAGGCGGAGCTGGGGCACCGCGAACGCGGGGAACTGGCCGCGGAGCTGGGAATTCCCGACGACAAGACCGTGCTGCTGTACGCGCCGACATTCCGCAAGGCGGGGGGCCGGCACGGCCGCTTCACCCTCCCCTTCGACGTGGAGCGCTTCGCGGAGCAGTTCGGCGACCGCTATGTCCTCCTGGTCCGCTCGCACTACCTCAATCACGTGGTGTTGCCGCCGACCGTGGAGGGCCGGGTCATCGACGTCTCCGCCCGCCACGACGTGACGCCCGTACTGGAACTGGCCGACGGGCTGATCACGGACTACTCCTCGGTGATGTTCGACTATGCGCTGCTCGACCGGCCGCTGGTGTTCTTCACCTACGACTACGACGAATATGTGCACGAGGGCCGCGGCACCTATTTCGATCTGCTGGAGCACGCGCCGGGTCCGGTGGTCCGTACCGAGGAAGATTTCTACGAGACCCTCAAGTCGTTCGACACCCAGGCGCTGGAATACGCGGCGGCCCGTAAGGAATTCGTCGCCAAGTTCGGCGAATACGACCGGGGTGATGCCGCCCAGAGCATCGTCGACCAGTTCTTCGCGCAGTGGATTCGTTAGTGGAGCAGTTGATGAAAAATCCGTACCCAGACAAGCCGAGCGCGGACGAGCCGTACGCTGCCGGGCCGTACGCCGCCGGGCCGCGGGACATCTTCTTCGTATCCAACAGCGTCAATGAGATGGGCGGCATCACGAGTTGGTCGCACCAGATGGCGCGCCTGTTCAGCGAACGGGGCCATCGGGTGCACATCGTCGGTGTCGTGCCGCCGCCCGAGGGCCGGGTGCACGAGCTGGCCGACGACCTGCCGTTCGAGACCACCACGCTCTACGCCGAGCATCCGCCGAGCATCCGCCCGGCACGCGGCCTCAAGGGCAAGCTGAACCTCGCCGAGCAGCGCCGCCGGGCCGCCCGGGATGCCGGGATGCTGGAGCAGGCGGCCAAGATGAGCGCGCTGTTCCGGGCTGCCGGGCCGGGCGGGGTGGTGATCGTCACCCAGGTGTGGGCGATGGAGTGGGTGGCGCTGGCCGATACCGCCGGGCTGACGGTGATCGGAATGAGCCATGAATCGTTCGCGACCTGCCGCAAGTCGTCCCGTTTCGGCCGGGTGAAGCGGTTCTACAAGAACGTCGACCGGATGCTCACCCTCACCCGTGAGGACGCCGACCGCTGGATCCGCCAGCGCATGGACAACGTCGGCTTCATGCCGAACCCGCTCCCGTTCTTCCCGGAGGTCCCCTCCGACCGCTCCGCCAAGTGCGTGGTCAGCATCGGCCGGCTGCACGAGGAAAAGGGCGTCGACCTGCTGCTGGAGGCCTGGGCGCGGGTCGCGCCGCAGCACCCGGACTGGACGCTGCGGATCTACGGCTCGGGCGAGGAGGAGGACGCCCTGCGCAAGCTGGCCGCCGAACTCGGGGTGGCCGCCTCCGTCCTGTGGAGGGGGCGGACCAGCGATGTGCCCGAGGCGCTGCGGGAAAGCTCGGTGTTCGCGCTGAGTTCACGCGGCGAGGGGTTCCCGCTGGCCCCCATGGAGGCGATGGCGACCGCCGTGCCGTGCGTGGCATTCGATGTCGCCCCGGGCGTGCACGAGATCATCACGGATGGCGAGGACGGGCTCCTGGCCCCGCCGGGAAACATCACCGAATTCGCCCGCCATCTCGACACCCTGATCCGCGACAAGGAACTCCGGGACGCAATGGGCGAAGCCGCCCGCGAGAACATCCAGCGGTACTCGACCGAGGAGATCGTCGGCCGCTGGGAGAGCCTGTTCGCGCTCGTCGAACGGTGAGTCGGCAACACCTCGGCCAGGAGGGCCGCCGGCGGTGACCGGCGGCCCTCCGCGCTTCGGGGATCGGCGTCCGTCCCCCGGCCGAACGGATCAGGCGTTGTTCTCGGCGTCGATGTACGCCTGGATCTTCCGGTCCAGCGCATTCGCCTGGTCGCGGGTGCGCTTGGCCTCCGCGTGGTGGCCGTCCCGCTCGAGCCGCGCGGCCTTGGCCTTCAGCTCGGCGGACTGCTGGCGCAGCTCTTCGATGTTGACGGTGACGGCACCGCGGGCCGCCACGCTCTGCCCGCCGGCAACCGTGGTGGCGGCGTGCGCGGGCAGCGCCGTGAAGAGAATGCCGCCGGCCATGGCTGCGGTCACGGCGAGCGTGGAAATGCGTCGACGCATGGTTCCCCCTTGTGTGAAATCGGCTTTTACCGGGAGGTAACTCTATATTAAAT
Organism: Streptomyces sp. NPDC053427; assembly: GCF_044544985.1. Taxonomy (NCBI): domain Bacteria; kingdom Bacillati; phylum Actinomycetota; class Actinomycetes; order Kitasatosporales; family Streptomycetaceae; genus Streptomyces; species Streptomyces sp. NPDC053427. The sequence goes on from NZ_JBITYA010000009.1 coordinate 103,252, forward strand.
GATCTTGCATCCCGGCAGGGGCGAGGCGCGCATCGCGGGGCGATACCTGCGGCGGATGACGTCGTCCGCCAATGCGCTTGAGATGAGGGGGAGTTCACCCGACGGCTGCCCCATCCCGCAGGAATCCGGGACTCGGAATCCTCGGGCGCGGCGGCTCGGAGTGTCGGCGCCCTCTCACCGGCGCTCCGTATGACGTCCAATTCGGTGGCCGACGCGGGTGAGTTCGGGGGTGGCGCGACGCAGCACCGCATCCAGGCCCGTTAGTTGAAGGCTGCACGGTAAGCTGGCATGTACGCGGGGAGTACCGCCTCTTCGCAGCCGCATCGATACCCGGCCACACCATCGGCCGGAAGTCGACCGGGCCATAGGAATATGCGTGAGATCCGGGCTTTCGGCCGGAATTACTACCGTTTTGTGCCCGGAGCCGGACTTGAACCGGCACGGCCCGTAGGCCAGCGAGGTTTAAGCTCGCCGTGTCTGCATTCCACCATCCGGGCCTGGGATCCCCCATGCCACCTCAAAGAGGGCAGCACGAGCGTAGCCCGCAGCGCACCACGCAGTTCGGCCGCTCACCCCGAGGTTGTCTTATTTTATTGGCAACTGAGGGAGCATCAGCGACCGGTACACGCCTTCGGCACATGCCTGAAGGCCAGCTTTGCCGGTGCACCGGCGCAACGGAATTCACGCCCGAATTGACGGAAACTCGACGTCTGCCCTTCTCCGCGGGTCACCCCCGTGCCACCGGCCCGCCGGACGGCCCTGACCGGGGCCGCACCATCGGGTCCGGCCGCCCGGTGGCTCAGGGTCCGTCTCCTCCCCAGGTATGACCGACATGGCGGGCCGGTACGCCGGAGGGCCCGTCCAGGACGGGCACAAGGGTTGACGCTCCGACCCCTTTTCCTGTCCCACGATGGAAAGGTCCGCGCCACGCGGCCACCCGGCCGCCGCGGATCAGACGGTCCCTCGTCCCGACAGGAGCTCCACCCCGTGACCACCACCCACTCCGGTGCCCCCACCGCCACCCGCGCCACCGCGGTGGCCGCCCGCGCCACGGATCTCACCAAGGTCTACGGACAGGGCGAGACCCAGGTGGTCGCCCTGGACGCCGTCTCCGTCGACTTCCGCCAGGCCCAGTTCACGGCGATCATGGGCCCCTCCGGGTCCGGCAAGTCGACCCTGATGCACTGCATGGCGGGCCTCGACGCGATCTCCGGCGGCTCCGCCCGGATCGGCGAGGTGGAGCTGACCGGCCTGAAGGACAAGAAGCTCACCCAGCTGCGGCGCGACAAGATCGGCTTCATCTTCCAGGCGTTCAACCTGCTGCCCACCCTGAACGCCCTGGAGAACATCACCCTCCCGATGGACATCGCGGGCCGTAAGCCCGACCGCGCCTGGCTGGACCGCGTCGTGGAGACCGTCGGCCTGGCCGGCCGCCTCAAGCACCGCCCCGGCCAGCTCTCCGGCGGCCAGCAGCAGCGCGTCGCGGTGGCCCGCGCGCTCGCCTCCCGGCCCGAGATCATCTTCGCCGACGAGCCCACCGGCAACCTCGACTCCCGCTCCGGCGCCGAGGTCCTGGGCTTTCTGCGCAACTCCGTACGCGAACTGGGCCAGACCGTGGTGATGGTGACCCACGACCCGGTCGCCGCCTCCTACGCGGACCGCGTGATCTTCCTGGCCGACGGCCGGATAGTCGACGACATGCCCGACCCGACCGCCGACCTGGTGCTGGAGCGGATGAAGGGCTTCGACGCCAAGCGCCGTACTAGCTGACGCCCCGGCAGCCGCCTCCGCCCTCCAGACCTCCGGCCCCCGCGGGCCTTCTCTCCAGGACTGACCCACTCATGTTCCGTACCGCCTTGCGCAATGTGCTCGCGCACAAGGCCCGGCTGCTGATGACCGTCCTCGCCGTGATGCTCGGCGTGGCCTTCGTCTCCGGCACCCTGGTCTTCACCTCGACCCTCTCCGACGCCTTCCGGAACAGCTCCCAAAAGGGCTACGACAACGTCGACGTCGCCCTCGCGCCGAAGCACGGCGAGCGCGCCACCGGCAGGCCCGGCGCCGCCCCCGGCCTCGACCGGAAGCTGCTCGACACGGTCGCCCGGGTGCCCGGTGCCGCCTCCGCCACCGGCACCGTCTCCGGCTTCACCGCCATCGCCGACAAGAAGGGCGAGCTGCTGGGCGACGGGTTCTCCACCCGCGGCGGCAACTACTTCCCCGGCAAGGACGGCAAGGACGCCCGCTACCCGCTGCGCGACGGCACCGCCCCCAAGGGCCCGCACGAGTTCGCGCTGGACGCGCACACCGCGGACAAGGCCGGCTACAAGGTCGGTGACACCGTCCGGATATCCGTCGACGGGCCGGTCACCGAGCAGAAGCTGACCGGCATCTACACCACCGACGACGGCACCGTCGCGGCCGGCGGCAGCCTCGCGCTGTTCGACACCGCGACCGCGCAGAAGCTGTTCGCCACCCCCGGCGCCTTCAGCGAGATCGACGTCAAGGCCGCTCCGGGCACGTCCCAGACCGCGCTCAAGGCCGCGATCGACAAGGTGCTGCCCGAGGACGGCGTCGAGACCACCACCGGCAAGAAGCTCGCCGACGACCAGGCCGAGACGATCGCCCACAGCATGGACGGCATGAAGACCGGCCTGCTGGCCTTCGCCGGGATCGCGCTCTTCGTCGGGATCTTCATCATCGCCAACACCTTCACCATGCTGGTCGCCCAGCGCACCAAGGAGCTGGCGCTGATGCGCGCGGTCGGCGCCGGCCGCCGCCAGGTGACCCGCTCGGTGCTGATCGAGGCCTTCCTGGTGGGCGCGGTCGCCGCGGTCGCGGGCCTGGCGGCCGGTACCGGCATCGGCGCCGGACTGCGCGCGCTGATGAGCACCATGGGCGCCACGGTCCCCGACGGCCCGCTGGTGATCTCGCCGACCACCGTCCTGGCCTCCCTCGCCGTCGGCATCGTCATCACCGTCCTGGCCGCCTGGCTGCCGGGCCGCCGCGCCGCGAAGATCCCGCCGGTGGCCGCGATGAACAGCGTGCACGCCCCCGCCACCACCAAGTCGCTGGTGGTCCGCAACACCCTCGGCGCGGTCCTCGCGGGCGCCGGAGCGGCCGCCGTCCTGGTGGCCACCGGCATGGACGACGGCAGGGCGATGATGGGCGGCGGGGCGGTCCTGTTGCTGATCGGCGCCTTCGTCCTGACGCCGCTGCTGTCCCGCCCGCTGATCGCGCTGGCCGCGCCCGTACTGCGCGCCTTCGGCATCTCCGGCAAGCTCGCCCGGCAGAACGCCCTGCGCAATCCGCGCCGTACGGCCGCCACGGCCTCCGCCTTGATGATCGGGCTCACCCTGATCACCGGCATGACGGTGATCGCGGGCGGCGTGCAAAAGGGCATCGACAAGCTGGCCACGTCCTCGCTCAAGGCCGACTACGTCGTCTCCATGGCCAGCGGCATACCGCTCTCCCCCGATGTGGCGAAGAAGCTCGACGGCCTCGGCGAGGTCACCGCCGCCAGCCCGATGCGCAACTCCCCGTCCCGGATCGGCACGGGCTCCGGCGCCACCACCGCGTACCTGACCGGCGTCAACGGCCAGGACTTCGGCAAGCTCACCCGGCTCGACTTCACCCAGGGCGCGCTCGGCGATCTGCGCGGCGGCGGTGCGGTCGTGGACGACGCCACCGCCAAGGAGAAGGACTGGCGGGTCGGTTCGCACGTCCCGGTGACGTACGAGGACGGCAAGAAGGGCACGCTGACCGTGTCCGGCGTCTACACCGGCAACCAGATGATCAAGGGCATCATCCTCGACAACGCCACCCTCGCCCCGCACCAGCGGCATCCCACCGATATGCAGGTGATGGTCAAGACGAAGGACGGTGCCACCGACACGGCCAAGGAGTCGCTGGTCAAGGCGCTCGGCAAGAACCCGGCGATCTCGGTCTCGGACAAGAAGGACATCTCCGAGGGCATCGCCCAGATGTTCAGCCTGATGCTGAACATGCTCTACGGCCTGCTGGCCATGGCCGTGATCGTCGCCGTGCTCGGCGTGATCAACACCCTGGCGATGTCGGTCTTCGAACGCCAACAGGAGATCGGCATGCTGCGCGCCATCGGCCTGGACCGCCGCGGCATCAAGCGCATGGTGCGCCTGGAGTCGCTGGTGATCTCCCTCTTCGGCGGGGTGCTCGGCGTCGGCCTGGGCGTGTTCTTCGGCTGGGCGGCCGGCGAGCTGATCGGCGCCCACCTGAGCACCTACCAACTGGTGCTGCCGTGGGGCCGGATGGCCCTCTTCCTCGGCCTGGCCGCGGTGGTCGGCGTCCTGGCCGCGCTGTGGCCGGCGCGGCGGGCGGCGAAGCTGAACATGCTGGCGGCGATCAAGGCGGAGTAGCGGAGCGGTCGGCAGTACGGCCGAGGGCCCGGGGACCGTCGACGGTCCCCGGGCCCTCCTGCTCACGGCGCCGCCTCAGCCCTGCCAGGCGCGCGCCCGCAGCGACATCCCGGACGCCCCGGACTCCGGCGTCCGCACCGCCAGCACCTGGTTGATCCCTATGCGGTTGCGCTCGAACGACACCGCGGAGGCGGCCATGTACAGCCGCCACACCCGCGCCCGCCCCGGCGACGTGAGCCGGGCCGCCCGGTCCCAGTGCTTCTCCAGATTGGCGACCCACTGCCGCAGCGTCAGCGCGTAGTGCTCCCGGAGGGCCTCGACGTCGCGCACCTCGAAGCCCGCGTCCTCCAGGGCGCCGACGGTCCGGCCCACGGGCGCCAGCTCGCCGTCCGGGAAGACGTACCGGTCGATGAACTCGTCGACGCGATAGGCCTCCTCGTCGGCCAGCGGGCGCCGCGCGATCTGGTGGTTCAGCAGCCGCCCGCCGGGCCGCAGCAGGGCGTACAGGGTCCGTGCGTACTGCGCGTACCGGGCCTGGCCGACATGCTCGGCCATCCCGATCGAGGAGATCGCGTCGAACGGCTCGTCGTGGACCTCGCGGTAGTCCTGCACCCGGATCTCGACCCGGTCGGCGAGCCCGGCGTCGGCGATCCGCTTACGGGCGTAGGCCGCCTGCTCCTCGGAGAGGGTGATGCCGACCGCCCGCACGCCGTACTCGCGGGCGGCGTGCAGCACCATCGAGCCCCAGCCGCAGCCCACGTCCAGCAGCCGCTGGCCCTCCGTCAGGCCGAGCTTGCGGCAGATCAGGTCGAGCTTGTCGCGCTGCGCGTCCTCCAGGGTGCCGACGCCGTCTTCGCCGGTCCCCCAGTAGGCACAGGAGTAGACCATCGAGGGGCCCAGCACCAGCTCGTAGAAGTCGTTGCCGACGTCGTAGTGGTGGCTGATGGCCGCCCGGTCGCTGAGCAGCGTGTGCAGCCGGCCGCGACGGCGTCCGGCCTCTTCGGCGGGCGGCGACGGCGGCAGGGGGGCGCCGGCCAGGGACAGCAGCTCCTTGGCGGCGGCGCGGATCTCCGGCCGGGCCAGGGCCCGCAGGGCGGCGGCCCGCTGCGGCTTGTCGGCGGGCGCGGGCCGCTCCCAGATCATCTCGGCGAGCAGATCCAGCGCCTGGTAGAGATCGCCCTCGATGTCGAGGTCGCCCGCCACCCAGGCGCGGGCCAGGCCCAGCTCGCCCGGCTTGAACAGCAGGCGGCGCAGCGCCCGTCGGTTGCGGATGACGAGCGTGGGCGCCCCCGGCGGGCCGGACTCGCTGCGGTCCCAGGCGCGGATGCGGACCGGGAGCGGGGCTCCCAGCACCTCCTTGGCGAGCTGGGTGAGCCGTCCAGCGGCGTCGGCCATGTCGCACACCTCCGTGTTGACGAGTCGGGCAAAAGAAGTTTCACCCACCACGTAAACGCCAAGTGGGCGCCCAGTTAGTCCCGTTCACACGTAAGAGAACCGCAAACCGCCTGCTTTCCGCCAGCGTGGACACGCCCCCGGACATGCCGAAGGGCGCCCGCCCCACGGATGGCGGACGCCCTTCGGGCTGGTCGGAGTACCGACCGGGGTGCTAGGAGGCCTTGGCCTTCGGCTTGTCGCCGGAGTCGGCCGCCGCCGGGGCGGGGGCCGGCTTGGCCGCCTCGTAGAACTCCTCGCGGGGGTTCTCCATGGCGCCGAGCGAGACGACCTCGCGCTTGAGGAACATGGCCAGCGTCCAGTCGGCGAAGACGCGGATCTTGCGGTTGTACGTCGGCATCGCCAGGCCGTGGTACGCGCGGTGCATGTACCAGGCGAGACGGCCCTTGAGCTTGATCTTCACCTTGCCCATGACGATCATCGCGACGCCCTTGTGCAGGCCCAGACCGGCGACCGCACCCTTGTTGGCGTGGCTGTACTCCTTCTGCGGGAAGCCCCGCATACCGGAGATCACGTTGTCGCCGAGGACCTTGGACTGCCGCAGCGCGTGCTGCGCGTTCGGCGGGCACCAGGCGTTCTCGTTGCCGGCCCGGCGGCCGACCATGTCCGGGACCTGGGCGTTGTCGCCGGCGGCCCAGATGTAGTCGGTGCCCTGCACCTGGAGGGTCGCCTGGGTGTCGACGTGGCCGCGCGGGCCCAGCGGCAGACCGAAGCGGGTCAGCGCCGGGTTCGGCTTGACGCCCGCGGTCCACACGATGGTGTTGGAGTCGACCTCGAGCCCGTTGTTCAGCACGACGTGGCCGTCGACGCAGGAGTCCATACCGGTCTTGAGGTAGACCTCGACGCCGCGGCCCTCGAGGTGCTCCTTGCCGTAGGCGCCGAGCTTGGGGCCCACCTCGGGGAGGATCTTGTCGGCGACGTCGACCAGGAGGAAGCGCATGTCTTCGCGCTTGACGTTCTTGTAGTACTTCGCAGCATCGCGGGCCATGTCCTCGACCTCGCCGATGGACTCCGCACCCGCGAAGCCACCGCCGACGAAGACGAAGGTCAGCGCCTTGCGGCGGACGTCCTCGTCGGTCGTGGAGTCGGCCTTGTCCAGCTGCTCCAGGACGTGGTTGCGCAGGCCGATGGCCTCTTCCACGCCCTTCATGCCGATGCCGTTCTCGGCCAGACCGGGAATCGGGAAGGTGCGGGAGACCGCGCCCATCGCGATGACCAGGTAGTCGAAGGGCAGCTCGTACGCCTCGCCGACCAGCGGGGCGATCGTGGCGACCTTGCGGTCCTGATCGATGGTGGTGACCCGGCCGGTGAGGACCTCCGCCTTGGGCAGGACGCGTCGCAGCGGGACGACGACGTGCCGAGGGGAGATGCTGCCGGCGGCGGCTTCGGGGAGGAAGGGCTGGTAGGTCATGTACGACCGCGGGTCGACGACCGTGACGGTCGCCTCGCCGTAGCGCATCTTCTTGAGAATGCGCCGAGCTGCGTACAGGCCTACGTACCCACCGCCTACTACGAGGATCCTGGGACGCTCCGTGGTGCTCATGCAATCGAGTATCCACCCCCACATGGGGGGTCGCTCGTGAGCCCCTTCACAAGCACCTCCGGGGTATCTGCTACACTCCGCCGGCTTCGTGACCGACGCCATAGCGCGAGTGGGGAACCACGGTGTACCGCGAGGCGTTGAGACCCCCGCTGATCAGGGATTGCGGGCTCTGGGCCGCGGCGAGCACACCCCGCCGAAGCACGCCCGCAACGCCGCCGAAACCGCGCATCACCCGGGTCGGCGGGGCCCAGGACCTTCGAATGAGGGCCATGCGGCCACAATCTTCAGCCCTCGGGCGGTTTTTTCATGTGAAGGATTTCACGAACTTTTTTCGCGGACCCTCGCGGCAGCCCCTCCCAAAGCCCCCGAAGCACGCTCAGACGGCGGCCGACCCGCTCAAAGGCCGCGCCGTCAGAGGCGGTTGCCGGGCCCTTTTGCCCACCGACGAGGGAAGCGCGGAACCCGGTTCGGCCCCGGCCGGCCAGGGCGGCCACCGGCACCGCTGTCGGCGACCTCGGCAGCGAGGACGGTTACCCGACGTGCTTCCTGCACGCCGGGTGCCGCCCGGCAGCGATGCTCTGCCAGGGCTGACACCCGGTGCGCGGACGGAACCTCAGACCAGGCTCCAGGCGATGCCGTCCAGAATGTCGTGCTCGCTGACCACGACCTCCTCGGCGCCCACCCGTTCCATGATCGAGAGCAGCACGAGCGCGCCCGCGGCGATCACATCGACCCGGCCCGGGTGCATGACGGGGTGCGCGGCGCGTTCGGCGTGCGTGGAGATGAGGAGCCGCTCGGTGATCTCGCGGACCTCGGCCAGCGGGATGCGGGAGTGGTGGATGGCCGCGGAGTCGTAGTGGTCCAGGCCCAGGGCGATGGCGGCGACGGTGGTGACGGAGCCCGCCAGGCCCACGAGGGTGGTGGCCCGGGACAGCGGCACCGTTTCCTCGGCGTGGTCGAGGGCCTGGGCGATATCGGCCCTGATGGCGGTGATCTGCTCCGGGGCCGGCGGGTCGCTGATCGTGCCCTCGTGGACGAGGTGGCGCTCGGTCATGCGGACGCAGCCGATGTCGACCGAGCGGGCCGCCCGGACCACGTCGTTGCCCAGGACGAATTCCGTGGAGCCGCCGCCGATGTCCACGACCAGATAGGGCGACGGCATGTCCTCGCGGCCGGCGATCTCCCTGGTGGCGCCGTGGTAGGAGAACTCCGCTTCCTGGTCGCCGGTGATCACCTCGGGCTCGACGCCCAGGATCTCGACCACCCCGCGGACGAATGCGTCGCGGTTCTCGGCGTCGCGGGAGGCGGAGGTGGCCACGAAGCGGAGGCGCTCGGCGCCCAGTTCCTTGATCACCTCGGCGTAGACGCGGCAGGCGGCGAAGGTGCGCTCCAGCGCCTCCGGGGCCAGCCGGCCGGTCCGGTCCACGCCCTGGCCCAGCCGGACGATCTGCATCCGGCGGTCCAGGTCCTTGAGCTCACCGGTCTCCGGGTCGAGGTCCGCGACCAGCAGCCGGATGGAGTTCGTCCCGCAGTCGATGGCGGCGACCCGCGTCACGTGGCGTCTCCTTCAGGTCCTTCGGCGGATCCGGGGGCGTCCGGGCACGGGCTGACGCACGGCCCCTTCTTCCACCATTCCGGAAGCATGGCGATGGCCTCGTCGCCCAGCGGGTTGACGCCGGGGCCGGCCGCGAGCGAGTGGCCGACGAGGACGTGCAGGCACTTGACCCGGTCGGGCATGCCACCCGCGCTGGGGAAGCCCTGCAGCACGTCGATGGCGTCCCGGCGCCGGATGTAGTCCTCGTGGGCCGCGCGGTAGGCGGCGGCCAGCTCCGGGTCGGTCTTCAGCCGCTCGGACATCTCCTTCATCACGCCGTTGGCCTCCAGCGTGCCGATCGCGGAGGCCGCGCGCGGGCACGTGAGGTAGTAGAGCGTGGGGAAGGGCGTGCCGTCCTCCAGGCGGGGCGCCGTCTCGACGACGTCCGGCTGCCCGCAGGGACAGCGGTGCGCGATGGTGCGCAGGCCGCGCGGCGGGCGGCCCAGCTGCTCCTTGAAGGCGGCGATGTCCGCGGCGGTGGGCTCGGTGGGCTCGGTCTGGGGCGGGGCGGTGTCCATGTGCGCTTTCGGTGGGATGGGGTGAGGTGGGTGCGAGGGGGTGTGGGCTCCCTCTTATGACAGTACGGGGCTGCCGCTGCGCGGCCGTACCGGCCGGGGCTCCGTGACCGTGGCGGCTACCGCCTGTTCGCGGCATCGACGTCGGCCCACAGGTTCTCGTACCAGGGCCGCTGGGCCGCCCGGGGCGCCTTCTTGGCCGGGCCGGTGCCGGAGCCGTCCTGGACGATGTAGCCGGTCTCGCCCGGCTTGACGAAGTGCAGATGGCGGCGGGCCTGCTGTTCGACATAGGCCGGGTCCTGCCAGCGGGACTTCTGGTCGCGCAGGCCGTCGAGCGTCCTGGCGGCGTTGTCGGCCTTGCGGCGCTGATCGGCGATGTCCGAGCGCTGGGAGACGTATTGCCGTATCGGGTAGGCGAGCGCGACGACCAGCGAGCACATCACCAGCGCCAGCAGCGCGGCGCGGCCGGTGAGGCGGTTGCGGCGGGGCGGGCGGGCGCGGTAGACGCGGGCGGCCGCTCCGGACTCGACAAGCACAGCACCGAGCGCCTTGAGCCGGGTCGCGGTCGAGAACCGGTCCGCGGGCACGTCGCCTCCCCTTCCGTCGTCCGGACGCCGTAACCACGTACGTCCCCGGCAACGGTACGGGACCGTTGCCGGGGACGCGGGGAAGACCGGAGCACTCGGCCGTCGGCCGTGTGCCCTGAGCCGTCAGCCCTTGAAACGCGGGAAGGCGGAGCGGCCCGCGTACACCGCCGCGTCGTCGAGGATCTCCTCGATGCGCAGCAGCTGGTTGTACTTGGCGACGCGCTCGGAGCGGGCCGGGGCGCCGGTCTTGATCTGGCCGCAGTTGGTGGCGACGGCGAGGTCGGCGATGGTGACGTCCTCGGTCTCACCGGAGCGGTGCGACATCATGCACTTGAAGCCGTTGCGCTGGGCCAGCTCGACGGCGTCCAGGGTCTCGGTCAGCGAGCCGATCTGGTTGACCTTGACCAGGAGGGCGTTGGCGGAGTTCTCCTCGATGCCGCGGGCGAGGCGCTCGGGGTTGGTGACGAAGAGGTCGTCGCCGACGAGCTGGACCTTGGCGCCGAGCTTCTCGGTGATGACGTTCCAGCCGGCCCAGTCGTCCTCGAACAGCGGGTCCTCGATGGAGACCAGCGGGTAGGCCGCCACCAGCTCCTCGTAGTACTCGGTCATCTCGGCGGCCGAGCGGTCCTTGCCCTCGAACTGGTACTTGCCGTCCTTGTAGAACTCGGAGGCGGCGACGTCCAGGGCGAGCGCGATGTCCTGGCCGGGGGCGTAACCGGCTTCCTTGATGGCCTCGAGGATGAGGTCGAGGGCCTCGCGGTTGGAGCCGAGGTTCGGGGCGAAGCCGCCCTCGTCGCCCAGGCCGGTGGCCAGACCCTTGGCCTTCAGGACCTTCTTGAGGGTGTGGTAGACCTCGGCGCCCCAGCGCAGCGCCTCGGAGAAGGACTCCGCGCCGATCGGGGCGATCATGAACTCCTGGATGTCCACGTTGGAGTCGGCGTGCGAGCCGCCGTTCAGGATGTTCATCATCGGGACGGGCAGGACGTGCGCGTTCGGGCCACCGAGGTAGCGGAACAGCGGGAGGTCGCTGGCCTCGGAGGCGGCGTGCGCGACGGCGAGGGAGACGCCCAGGATGGCGTTGGCGCCGAGGGAGCCCTTGTTGTCGGTGGCGTCCAGGTCGAACATCGCCTGGTCGATCAGCCGCTGCTCGGTCGCGTCGTAGCCGACGAGCTCCGGGCCGATCTGCTCGATGACGGCCAGGACGGCCTTTTCGACGCCCTTGCCGAGGTAGCGGTTCGGGTCACCGTCGCGGAGCTCGATGGCCTCGAAGGCGCCGGTCGAGGCGCCGGACGGCACGGCGGCACGGCCGGTGCTGCCGTCGTCGAGGCCGACCTCGACCTCGACCGTGGGATTACCTCGCGAGTCGAGAATTTCGCGGGCTACGACGACGTCGATGGACGGCACGTTGTCTCCTTCAGGGGTGTCTGGAGTTCTGCAGCACGAGCCTAACGGCCCCGGGCAGATCCGCTTGCCGTCGGCCCGCTCCGTGGGACGAAAAGGTGCCCAGATGCCCAGTTCACGGGATGTTTGGGTGCATTGTTCGCCGAACGGGGAAAACGCGGGAAGCCGCTGGTGGGCGGGGTGGTACCGGAAGGGGGTGCGGATCGGGGTGCGGCGGGGCGTAAGGAGTGACGCCCGCCCGGCGCATGGAGAAGCCCCGCCGCGGCGCGCTGGGGGGGGAAGCGCGCCGGGCGGGGCCGGCTCGGGGGAAGCGGGCCCGTCGCCGGGTCCGCGGGGTCCCGGTGGGGGACGGCTCAGATGCTGAGCTGCTGGCCCGGGAAGATCAGGTTCGGGTTGCCGCCGATGACGGACTTGTTGTTCGCGTAGACCGACTTCCAGGTGGTGCCGTGCGCCTTGGCGATCTTGGCGAGGGTGTCACCGGACTTGACGGTGTAGTTGCCGTGGCCGTGCGGCTTCTGCGGGGCCGGCTTGGCCTTCTCCTGCTTCGGGGCCTGCTCCTGCTTCGGGGCCGGCTGGGTCTGCTTCGGCGCGGGCTGGGCCTTCTTGACCTCGGCCTTGGTGGAGGTGTCGAGGTCGGGGGACGGACCACCGGCGGTCAGGTTGCCGGCACCGGCGCAGGACCAGGCGCCCGGGCCCTGGATGGCGAGGAGCTTCTCGGCGGCGGCGATCTGCTGGGCCTTGGTGGCCAGGTCGGCGCGGGCCGCGTACTGGGTGCCACCGGCGGCGGCCCAGCTGGAGTTCGAGAACTGGAGGCCGCCGTAGTAGCCGTTGCCGGTGTTGATCGACCAGTTGCCGCCGGACTCGCACTGGGCGACCTTGTCCCAGGTGGCGACGGACGCGGCGGAGGCGGAGGTGGCGCCCATCATCGGGACGGCGACGGCGGCACCGGCGACACCGGCGAGGGTGGCGATGCGGACGGCCTTGGACGGACGACGGTGCTTGCCCTTGTTCAGCATGTGCGTTCGTTTCCTCACCGACGCCTGCGAGGTGAGCTGTCGGGTTCGGGCCATGTGAGTTGCCCGGCCGTGTGTGCTGCACACACGGCTTCACCCCAAGCCGGTTGACCCGCTTTCACGGGTGGGGCCGGCACTTACCTTGGGTCCCCCGCTCCTGCCTTCGGCGCTTGCGCGTCGACTGCCTGCGATCACCGGCAGGATTCGGCGTGTGATCGAAGGGCCCGCTTTGCGAGCGGTCCTGACCGTAATCAGTAATCCTCTTGGTGTTCAAACCCCACTATCTGAACCAAGTTGACCGTTTTTGATCATCGGAGGCGCATATTTCCGCAGGTGGGCCCGGGTGCGGAATCCGGCCGACGAGCCGGACACCGCACCCCGGAACGAGACGCTTGTCTCACTTTCGCCAAAAGGGACGAACTGGCGGTAACTACCCTTTCGCGTGCCCGAGATCGAGCAGCTGACCTGGGCGGATCAGGTCCGCGTCGACCCCGACGACCTTCTCGTTGCGCTCGTAGAGCGCGGGCCAGCCGCCCGGCAGATCGTGGGCCTGGGCGATGGCTGACAGGGTGTCACCGCGGCGGACGGTGTAGTCGCTGGCGGGGGCGGACGGGTCCGCACCGGAGTCCGCGCCGGGCTCCGCGCCGGGGTCCGTGCGGTGGTCGTCGCCGCCGCGGGAGGCGTGGCGGCCGGCGGGCCGGTCGGCGTCGCCCGCACCCTTGCCGCCCTTGCCGCCCTCGCCGTCGCCCTTGCCACCCGGGCTCTCGTCGGCGCCGCCGCGATGCTTGCCCTTGGCGGGGGTCTCCGGTGCGGCGGGGCCGCCGTCGCCGTCCTGACGGCCGTCCTCGTCGCCCGCACGGGAGGGGTCGGACGGGTCGGAGGGGCCGGACGGGTCACCGGGGTCCGTCGCGTCCGGGGCCGACGGGGACGGCGTCGCGTCGTCGGCGTCGCCGCCGGAGGGTTCGTCGGAGGGGCCGTCGGAGGGTTCGTCGGACGGGCCGGACGGATCGTCCGGGTCAGCGGTGTCCGACGGCTTGGGCCGCGGGGTGCTCGTGCTGCCCGGGTTGACCTCCGGCGCCCGGCCGTCCTTGGTCAGCCCCGCGTTCACCGCGCAGCTCGGCCAGGCGTCCGGGCCGCGGTCGTCGAGGATGGATTCGGCGACGGCTATCTGCTGGGCGCGGCTGGCGAGGTCCGGGCGCGAGGCGTACGCGGTCCCGCCGTACTGCTCCCACATCTCCTGGGTCAGCTGGAGGCCGCCGTAGAAGCCGTTGCCGGAGGCGGCGCTCCACATCCCGCCGCTCTCGCACTGCGCGACCTTGTCCCAGGTCGCGGTGTCGGCGGCGTGCGCACCGCTCGCGCCGAGCAGCGGCAGTGCGAGGCCGGCGCCGGTCACTCCCGCCGCGACAAAGAGGGCCGGTGCCTGACGGGGGCGACGATGTCGGCCGTTCCCGGAGCGCATGCAGTTGCCTTTCGAGCGGCGGATGACGTGCTGGAGTTGTCTCCGAGCCGGCGCGGTACGGCGGACCCGTACGGCGAACGCGTACGCCCCGTCGAACCCCTGGCCGATTCGGTGGATCGAAAGGTAGCCGGGGTCACGGGTAGTCACAAGTCGGTGTAGCCGAGATCACGCGCAGGTCACGCAACTGACCCTCCGTCACCACACGGGTATCTGCTGGTCAGGCCCGCTCCGCGGAAGCCTCCGGCGTGAACTCCACCGGCAGCGACCGCAGTCCGCGCATGATGAGCCCGCCGCGCCAGCGCAAATCGCCCGGTTCCGCGGCAAGTCGGATGTCCGGAAGGCGCGTCAGCAGCGTCGCGAGGGCCGCCTGCCCCTCCAGCCGGGCGAGCGGTGCGCCCAGGCAGTAGTGGATGCCGTGTCCGTAACCGAGATGCTGGTTGTCACGCCGGGTGAGGTCGAGGACGTCCGGCTCGGCGAAGCGCGTGGGGTCGCGGTCGGCGGCGGCCAGCACCACCAGGACCGGGTCCCCCTCGGCGATCCGCTGCCCGCCCAGCGTCAGCTCCTCGGTCGCGAACCGCCAGGTGGCCAGCTCCACGGGACCGTCGTACCGCAGCAGTTCCTCGATGCCGGTGGCGAGCAGGTCCGGGTCGCCCGCCGCGATCGACTTCTGGAGCAGCTCGCGCTGGGCGGGGTGGCGGAGCAGCTGGTAGGTGCCGTTGCCGATGAGGTTCACGGTGGTCTCGAAGCCGGCGAAGAGCAGGATGAACGCCATCGCGGCGACCTCGTTCTCGGTGAGGTGCTCGCCGTGGTCCGAGGCCCGGATCAGCCCGGAGATCAGGTCCTCGTCGGCCTCCGGCCGCTCCCCCAGGGACTCGCGCTTGCGATGGATCAGCTCGGCGAGATAGCCGCGCATCTTCTTCACGGAACGGGCGACTCCGCCGCGCGGCCCCCCGCCGTGCCGGATCATCATGCCCGCCCAGTCGCGGAAGTCGTCCTGGTCCTCGGGCGGTACGCCGAGCAGATCGCAGATCGCGTAGATGGGGAGGGGGAAGGCGAATTCATGGATCAGATCCGCCTCCCCCCGCTCCGCGAAGCCGTCGATGAGGCGGTCGGTCAGCTCCTGTACGCGCGGGGCGAAGGCCGCGACCCGGCGCGGGGTGAACGCCTTGGACACGAGGCGGCGCAGGCGCGTGTGGTCGGGCGGGTCGATATTGAGCAGATGCGTCATGAGGTTGGCGCTGCGCTCACCGGGGATGCCGACCTTGCCCTTGCCGTGTGCCGACTCGCTGTGATGGACCGGGTTCTTGGAGAGCCGGGCGTCGGCGAGCGCCTGGCGCGCGTCCCCGTAGCGGGTCACCAACCAGGCCTCGACGCCGCTGGGGAGCGCGGTCCGGTGCACCGGCGCATGCTCCCGCAGCCAGGCGTACGCGGGGTACGGGTCGGCGGCGAACTCCCAGGTGAACAGCTCGGGCCGGCCGACGGGGCAGCCGTCGGGGGCGTCGGGGCGGTCGGCGGGGGCGTCGGCGTCCGGGGTGGTCGCGGCGTCGGGGCGGGCTGCGTCTGGCGTGTCGTGCACATCCCGACCGTAACGCCTGCCCCCTGCGGCGCTGTCCTCCCGTAGGCCCCGGTTCACTGCGGGGACACGCCCAGCTGCTCCAGGAACGCCGCGGCCGCCGGCGAGGGCCCCAGTCCGCTCCACACCACGCGCTCGGTACGCTCCGGCGCCGGCCGTACGCGCACAATGGCCAGCCCCGGCAGCTCGGAGGCGATGGCCTCGGGAACCATGCCGACGCCCAGCCCCGCCCGTACCAGCTTCGCCAGGAACTCGACGGTGGTCACCTCGAACGCCACCTCCGACGTCAGCCCCGCCGCCCGGAACGCGTCGTCGCGCTGCCGGCGGGCCGCCGACCCCGCCGTGAAGTCGACGAACGGCTCCCGCGACAGCCGCGACAGCGTGGTCCACTCCCGCCCGGCCACCGGGTGCCCCGGCGCGACCACCGCGACCAGTTCGCCCCGGGCCAGCTCCTTCTCCCGCACCCCGACGGTGCGCGCGCTGGGCACCAGCCCCACGAAGGCGACGTCCAGGGCCCCCTCCCGCACCTTCTCGATGAGCGGATCGCTCATCTCCATCTGGAGGCTGACCCGCACCTGGGGGTAGCGGGCCCGGAAGGCGCCCAGCTCCTGGGCGAGATCGACGGCCGCCACGGTCGAGATCGCGCCCACCGCCAGCCGCCCGCGCACCTCCCCGACCGCCGCCTCCACCTCCGCTCGGGCCCGCTCGGCCGCCTGCAGCGCCTGCCGGGCGACGGGCACGAACGCCTCACCCGCGGCGGTCAGCCGGACGCTCCGGCTGGTCCGGTCGAAGAGTCGCGCGCCGAGCTCCTTCTCCAGCCGGGCGATCTGATGGCTGAGCGCGGACTGGACGACGTGGCAGCGCTCGGCGGCCCGGGTGAAGCCGCCCGTCTCGGCGACCGCGACCACATAGCGCATCTGCTGAAGCTCCATGCCGGTCGATGGTAAACGCCATCAATCATCTTCTGCGATGGATGCGATGAAAACTATGTGTTGGACTCATCGATGGGTGGGGGCGCAGGGTGGGTCGTGCCCGCCGCCACCGTGGCCGCGGGCGTGCTGGGGAGTCAGGGGGACCCGTAATGAAGCCAGGAACCGAAGCCCGGGCGGGGCTGGGGCGCGGCATGCTGCTGCTGATGTCCGTGGCGGCCGGCCTGTCCGTCGCCGGGAACTACTTCGCCCAGCCGCTGCTGGACCTGATCGGCCGCGATCTCCAGCTGCCCGCATCCACCGCGGCCCTGGTGGTGACCGTCGCCCAGACCGGCTACGGGCTCGGCCTCCTGCTCCTCGTCCCGCTCGGCGACCTCGTGGAACGGCGCCGGCTGGCGGTGACGCTGTGCGCGCTGACCGCCGTCTTCCTGACCGTGACGGCGAGCGCGCCGAACGCCGCCCTGCTGCTGACCGGCACCGCGCTGACCGGCCTGACCTCGGTCGCCGCCCAGGTCATCGCCCCGTACGCGGCCACCTTGGCCGCACCCGCCGAACGCGGCCGGACCCTGGGCACCGTCATGACCGGCCTGCTCCTGGGCATCCTGCTGGCCCGTACGGCCGCCGGTCTGCTGGCCGGGCTGGGCGGCTGGCGCACGGTCTACTGGGTCAACGCCGGGCTGATGCTCCTGATGGCCGTACTCCTGCGGCTCCGCCTGCCCGCCCTGCGCACCACGGCCGGGCTCGGCTATCCCGCGCTGCTGCGCTCGACGCTCGCGCTGTTCGCCCAGGAGCCGGTGCTGCGCTGGCGGGCCGCCCTCGGCGCGCTGACGTTCGCGGGCTTCTCCGTCCTGTGGACCGCCATGGCGTTCTTGATGTCCGGCCCGGCCTACGGCTGGCAGGAGTCGGCCATCGGGCTGCTGGGCCTGGTCGGGGCGGCCGGTTCGCTGGCCGCGTCGGTGGCGGGGCGGCTGTCGGACCGGGGGCTGGTGCACCGGGTCACGGGGGCGGCCGCGGTGCTGCTGCTGGGGTCGTGGGGGTTGCTGGCGACGGGCGGGTCCGGCGGGGCCTGGTCGCTGGCGGCGCTGCTGGCCGGGGTGGTGGTGCTGGACCTGGCCGTGCAGGCGATACACGTCAGCAACCAGAACGTGGTGTACGGGGTGCGGCCGGAGGCGCGTAACCGGCTCAACTCCGCCTACATGACCAGCTACTTCGCGGGCGGGGCCGTGGGGTCGGCGCTCACTTCGGTGGTGTGGGGTGCCGGGGGCTGGAGCGGGGTGTCCGCCCTGGGAGCCGGGCTGGCGGGGGCGGTTGTGATGGTGTGGACGGGAGAGCGGGTGTGGCAGCGGCGGACGGCGGACCGCACGCGCACCGAGCCGGAGCCTGCGGCCGAGCTGGTCACCCCGGCTCCGTGACGGCCTCCGGAGCCTCGGCCGAGGGCCGCCGCCTCACCCCGCGGGACCAGGGCGCTTCCGACGGATCTCGGCACGACGCCGCGGAGATCCGTCGGAAGCGCCCTAACCGGCCCCGCCCTCCACCGCTATCACCGCATCGCGATACGCCCGGGCCGCCGCCCGCAGCGCCGCCTCCGGGTCGACGCCGTCCCGCTCCGCCCGTACGGCCATCGCCAGCAGCTCGTAGCCGACGCCCTCCCCCGTCGGCAGCGGCACCTCCAGCTCGGCCGTCCGCACCCGCGACGCCAGCTTCGCCGCCAGCGCCAGACCGGGCTGGCCCAGCGGGACGCCCTCGGTCAGCGACTGCCGCTGCTTCTCCTCCGCCTTCGTCCGCAGCCAGTGCGCCTTGACGTCCTCGGGGGTCTCGGCCGCCTCCTCACCGAAGACATGCGGATGCCGATGGATCAGCTTCTCGACGATCGTCCCCGCCACATCGTCGATCGAGAACGGGTCCTCGGTGTCGTCCTGCGCGATCCGGGCATGGAAGACGACCTGGAGGAGCACGTCCCCCAACTCCTCCCGCAGCTCCTCGCGGTCGCCCGCCTCGATCGCCTCGACGAGTTCGTACGCCTCCTCCAGGCCGTACTTGGCGAGGTCCCCGTGCGTACGGATGCTGCTCCACGGGCATGCGGCGCGGATCTGGTCCATCACCTGGACGAGATCGAGCAGCCGGGCGCCGGGCAGGTCGTACGAACCGGGCAGCAGCTCCAGGTCGGGCATCGTCTCGCGGCCGGAGCCGGCCAGCCGGGCCAGGCCGTCGGTCAGCGCGCTCTCACCGACCGCGGACGTCAGGACGACGGCGGTACGCGCCTGCGCGACGCAGAAGTCGACCAGCTCGCGGGCGGTGGGAGCGGCCACCTCCACCTCGATACCGGCGTCCCGCAGATACGGCAGCTGCGGATGGTCGGGGTCGGCGCACAGCACCCGATCCGCCGCGCGCAGGACCTGCCACGCGGGCCAGGAGAGCAGGCCGGGGGCGACCCGGTGGCTGGTGGTGAGCAGGACCAGGCGTCCGGTGCCGCCGCCCTCGGGGCGGCTGTCGGCGCCGGTGTCGGCGGCAGAGGCGTCAGCGTTCACGCTCCGAACGTAACCCACCGCACCGACAACGCCCGGCGCCGGTCCGGACGCGGCCGGTCAGACCCGCTGTTTCGCGGACCCGCTGGTGATCCACGGCTCCTTGGTCTCTCCCAGGATGACCTGCCGGTCGTCCCACTTGCCGAACCGCGGATTGACGTCGATGCCCATCGACCGCGACGTCCGGGACAGCTCCTTGGCGAGCTGCTCCTGGCCCTGCGGCTGACCGCGGTCCGCGCCGAGGTGCTCGGCCACCCCGTCCAGCAGCAGCTGATTACGCACCATGGCATCGATCTCGTCGGGGGCGATGCCCTGCTGGAGCCACATCGCCTTCAGCCGCTCGGCGCCGCCGGCCCGCCGCTCGGCCGTCGTCCGCCACTTCTGGATGGCGGCCCGGGTGACCGTGACCCCGGCGTCCTTGGCGCTGCGCGCCAGCACCTCGTCGAAGATCATGCCGTTGAGGGTGGCCAGGCTCAGCCGGCCGGTGTTCATGATCAGCTGGGCGCCCTGCGGGGAGCTGCCCTGCGCCTCGCGCACGTCCTTCACCTTCGCCTGCAGCTGCGCGACGGTGATCCGCTTCCCGTCCACAACGGCCGCGGCACCGGGGTGCGCACCGCTGCCGCAGGCGGCCAGCAGGGGTGTCGCGGCCACCAGGGCGGCGGTGGCGGATACGGAGAGCGCTGTCCTACGGCGGAACACTTGGCCTCCCGGCAGATCGTGCGACGGAGTCTCGACCTTGCGTGATCGAGACCGATGCTAAGGAGTCGACGTGGCGCAGGCCACTGCTTCGGCCAACGATCTCCCGCGGCGGCGGTTTCCCCGTACGGGGAGGGGGCCGGGTGCGGGCGCCGTGTCCCTGCGCCCGCACCCCGGCGGCTCCCCCGCTTCTCGACGGCTGGGGCTACAGGTTGTCGCCCCAGCCGCTCTGGATCATGGTCTGGAACGCCCACTGCCCGCCCCGCCGCACCAGGATGTCGGCGTAGCGCAGCTGCCGGGTCTGCCCCTCGGCCGTCATGGCCGAGTCCGTGAAGACCACGGCCATGGCGGGCGAGAGGAAGACGGGCGTCCGCGTGGACGTGAAGGTGATGCCCTCGCTCCCCTCCCCCATCACCTGCGTCATCGTCGCAATGAACCGTTCCCGGTCCCACTGCGCCGAACGGCCGTTGCCGGCCGCGTCGTCGCTGACGAGGTTGAGGGGGAACACCGCCATATCGGCCATACGCGCAACGTTGCGCTGCGCGCTCTGTGCGTCGTACTCCGCGAACCAGCGGTCCAGGCTCTCGCGGTCCTCGTCGGTCGGGACGTATCCGGTGTCGGGCAGAACGGTCACGCGGGCTCCTCACGGTCTTCGAGGTAGTTCGAGGTCTTCGGGATCTACGAGGTCTCCGAGCGCGCACACGCTCATCAAATTTGACTACAGGCGCGCCACGGAAGGTAGAGAGCGCAAGGGCCATTAGTCAAACTTGAATAGCCGGGTACCCGGTGGGCCGCAGCCCTGCATGTGCCCCAGCCGCTGCAGCGTGCGCCGCAGTCCCGGCGGGTTCCGGCACCGAGGGGCACCTTCCCATTCCTGCCACCCGCCCCGGACGATGCGGCATCGCGCACCGCCCGAGCCTCGGGGGGGGGGACAAATGGTTACTGAAGACTCAAAGCCTTAGTGACCAGGACTGCGGCGACGAGCACGGCCACAGCCAGGAGGGCTGGCTGCATGCGTCCCTTGCGCCCGGTCACCACGAATAAACGGCCTTCTCGACCAGCGGAACGGCAATAGTCATCGCCACCGCCAGAATGCTCAGCGACATCTTTTCCTTGCGCCACGCCAGGACCGCCACGGCCGTAGAAAGAGCACAGGCAGCGGCGAACACGACTAGGCCGGGGTTCCTCCAGCCTCCAGGCTGGGTCAACAAAGCCATAAAACCAATAAGCGTCATCGCGGCAGTAATGGCGATCGCTTTTATGTACTTCCACCGCGAGGTCGCATCTACCTCATCAGTGCTCATGCCCCCGCACCCTTTCCGGATCACGCCACTGCATTATCATAGCCCTTCCCGGGGACGGGGAACTTTTTGACCTTCGCATACATGGCGGTGGATTCCGGAGCACAATAGCCAGGGGCAGCGGGCCGACGGCGAATGATGCGCCCCTGCGCATCGCGAATCCCCGTGCCGAATGCCGACGAAGTACGCGAACCCGGAATCGTCTGCAGGCTGTTCGGCCCGACGTTCCTTCATTACCCCCAGTGAAGATTCCTTCAGCATGCCTGGCCGTGACATCTGGCCAGGCATGAATCATCCACAATCTTAAGCAAGTTGAGGGCACGGGCGCCCACTTATTACTCGCCAACAAAGAGTTCAATCACGCCAATTCTCCCGGAGGAGTGCACATTTCCGACCGCTTGACTGAGTCCAATAATCGCTGCAAATTCGGCGATTTGACGGCTTTGGTCGGTGATTATTTATGCCTTCGAGGTGACCCTTGTGAGGCCGGCGAGCCGATTTCCGAGCATGGTCCGGTGGGTGATGAAGTGCCTCACCCCCGTACCTGACCCAGCCACTGCAGCGTCCGCCGTACCTCCTCCGGGAAGGCGTGGTGCGGGCCGTGCAGGCGCTCCGCGTCGTAGAGGAGTCTGGACAGGCATTCCTGGGCGGCGTCGCGTTCGCCCTGGGCGAGGAGCAGGTGGCCTATGGAGCGGCGGATCTCCAGGGGGCGGGCGGGGTCGTCCGGGTAGCGCTCGAAGTACGGGAGGAGGGCGCGGTATTCCTCCAGGGACTGGGTGACCTCGCCGAGTTGTTCCAGGCACTGGGCGGCCTCGTAGTGGAACTGGAGGGACTGGCGGGTGGCTGCCGGGCCGGTTTCCTTGGCGAACTCCTCGGCCAGCAGGCGGAGTTCGGGGAGGGCGCGGCGGTACTGGCCGTCGTCCATGAGGGTGGCGGCGTACTGCTTGCGCAGGGTGCGGACCACCGGGGAGTTCCGGCCGTGGCGGGCGGCTGCGGTCGGGAGGATGCCGCCGAGGATGTCCACGGCGCGGGTGATCCGGCCCTGGTCGAGGAGGCTTTTGACCTCGTCGACGGCGGCGGCGACGTCCGGCCCGGAGGAGGACGACCCGGAGGAGGACGACCCGGAAGACGTAGGTCCGGAAGAGGACGGCCCGGTCGACGGGGACGGGGTGGGCGGCGCGGCGCGGGGGGTGAGGGTGGCGAAGGAGGAGCGGGGGTCGGGGGAGGAACGGGGGGCGGGGGCCGTGGGGGCGCTTCCGGCTGCGGCCTGGGCGGGCGCGGGTGGCGGGGCGGACGGGCCGACAGGGCCGGATGCCGGGGACGTGGCGCGTACGGGCCAGGGGGCGTGCGGCTGGCGGAAGGGGCGGGTGGGGTCCATCGGGGCGAGCGGGGTGAGCGGGTGGTGGCTCGCGCGGGAGCCGGATTCGGAGGCGGGGAGGAGGGGGGCCAGCGCCCGGTAGACCTCCTGGGCGTCGGCGGGGCGGGCCGCCGGGTCCTTGCGCAGCAGGCGGAGGACCAGGGCTTCGAGGGGTTCGGGGACGTCGGGGCGGAGGCGGCGTACCGGGACCGGGTCCTCGTACAGGTGGCGGTGCAGGACGCCCAGGGCCGTGGAGCCGGCGAACGGGACCTGGCCGCTGAGGAGTTCGTGCAGCAGGATCCCGAGGGCGTAGAGGTCGGTGTGCGGGCCGACGGCGCCGCCCATGGCCTGTTCGGGGGCCATGTAGGCGGGGCTGCCGAGGGGGGACCCGGTGTGGGTGAGGCGGGTGGTGTCGGTGTCGAGGGCCGAGGCGATGCCGAGATCGAGGACGACCAGGGTGCCGTCCGGGCGGACCATGACGTTGCGGGGCTTGAGGTCGCGGTGGACGATCGGCACCGCGTGGACGGCGGCCAGTACGGCGCAGAGCTGGGCGGCGGCGCTGGCCGCCCACTGCCACGGGTAGGGGTCGTGTTCGGCGAGGTGGTCGGAGAGGTCGGCGCCGTCGACGTACTGCATCACCAGGAAGAGGTCCTCGTCGTCGCTGCCGGCGTCGTGGACGGTGACCAGTCCGGGGTGGTCGACCTGCGCGGTGACCCGGCATTCGCGGACGAAGCGGCGGCGCATCTCCTCGCCGTCGGGGGTGCCCGCCAACCGGTCCGGGCGCAGGAGTTTGACGCCGACGCGGCGGTCCAGGCGGCGGTCGTAGCCGATCCAGACCTGGCCCATGCCGCCCTGGCCCAGCAGGACGGAGAGTTCGTAGCGTCCGGCGATGACGCGGCCGTTCACCGTTGTTCCTCCTGGCGGAGGTAGTCGCTGAGTTCGTCGAGTTCGGCCCGGACCTGGTCGATGCGCTGCGGTTGCGGGCGGTCCTGGGCGTACGGGGTCGAATTCGGGTTCAGGTTCGGGTTCGGGTGCGGGTGCGAGTTCGGGCTCGGATTCGGGTACGGGCGGGTGCCGGGGGCGTAGGGCCGGGGCTGCTGGGCGTACGGCGAGGGCGGGGCGGGCGGCTGCGGGGGGACGTAGGGGTGCGGGGCCGGGGCGGGGGCCGGGGCGTATCCCTGCCCGTAGGCGGGCCGTGCGGCCTCGCGGATGTCGACGACCAGGTAGTACGCGACCGCGCCGGTCATCTGCAGCAGCAGCGCCCCCACCGCGAGGTTCGTGCGCCAGTCGGTCTCGGCGTAGGAGAGCACCAGGAAGCAGACGCCCGCGAGCACCGCCAGATCGGCGCCGAAGAGCCACCAGCCCAGCGGCCGCCGCTGCACGATCGCGGCCCGCAGCATCGCCGCCCAGGCCAGCAGGCCCAGACTGCCCACCGTGACGGCCACGAAGACCACGCGCAGCAGGACCACCACCCCCGTCGCCGGTGGACGGTGCGGCGGGGGTGCCGGGGCGGGGGCATGCATTGCTGCTCCTGGTGGATCAACGGTGGCGACCGTGCCCGCGAGGGGGCGCGGGCACGGTGACGCATAGGGACCTGCGAGCGTACGAGCGTATATACGACCGCGGCGCCGCGTCCGGGGTTATGCGGAATGCGCCGGGGCAACTGCCGTCACCGTGCCCCGCGGGTCGGCCGGGCGGGTCAGTCCGGCGCCACCGACCCGTCCGTGAAGCCGTCGTACATCCCCTGGACCAGCCGCTCGCCCAGCCGGGAGGCGAGCCGCAGGGCCTCCTCGAAGGCGGCCAGTTCGCGGAACCGCGCGCCGTAGCGCCGCTGTTCGGCGAGGGCGAGGCGGGGCAGCTGGAGGCGGCGGACGTCGAGGCGGGTGGCGGTGGAGGCGTAGCTGCTGGCCTGGCGGTTGTTGGCGGTGCCGCGCAGGAAGCCGGCGAGGAACCAGGCGTCGAGGGCGGCCGGGTCGGGGCGCAGCAGGGTCAGGTTGCGGCCGAGGGCGGCGCCGGCGGTGGCAGCGTCGACGACCCGGGCGATGGCGCCGCCGCCGAGGACGGGGACGACCACATCGCCTTCCAGGACGAGGACGGGTTCCTCGGCGGGGGTGGCGGGGGCGGCTTCCGGGAGGGTGCCGGTGGGGCCGGTGGCGGCGATGACGTCATGGTCGGTCAGGACGGCGTACGGGACGCCGGGGAGCGCGGTGCCGGCGCCGCCCGCGCGCAGCACCAGGGCGCCGGAGCGGGCGAGTTCGCCGAGGGTGGTCAGCGGCCAGCGGGCCGGGCCCGGTGCGGTGGCGGCGTCCTGGGACGCGGCGCGGGGGGTGAGCTGGGTGGTGCGGGCGAGAGTGTCGGTCAGCCGGTCGCGGACCTGGGCCAGTTCGGCGGGGCCGCCGGCCGCCGCGGGCGGCGGGAGGTGGCGGGCCGGGGCGAGGTCGACATCGTCGTCCAGGAGGTCGATGGCGGCCAGCGAGCGCCGTACGCCGGGCATTTCCTCGACGCCGCCGTCGCGGTCGAAGGCCTGCCAGGCGTCGACGGCGGCGGCGCGGACGGCCCCCCAGTCCAGCTTGTCGCGGCCGCCGGAGGCGGCGGGGGCCAGGCCTGCGGTGTCGACGACGAGGAGGTGCGGGGTGGGCTGTGCGCTGCCGTCGGGCTTGCGCAGCACCCACAGGTGGAGGGGGATGCCGTTGGGCGGGGCGGCGCCGGCGGGCAGCGCGATGACGGCGCGCAGGGCGCCGCGGCGCAGCAGATCGGCGCGGATGCGGCGGCCGGAGCGGCGGGAGGCGGCGGCGGGCGGCATGAGCAGGACGGCGGTGCCGCCGGGGTGCAGGCGGGCCAGTGCGTGCTGGACCCAGGCGAGTTCGGATTCCGTGCGGGCCGGGAAGCCGTACTCCCAGCGGGGGTCGTAGGCCAGTTCGTCATGGCCCCAGTTGCGTTCGTTGAACGGCGGGTGGGCCAGGACGGCGTCGGCGGCCAGCTTCGGGAAGGCGTCGGCGCGCAGGGTGTCGGCGGCGCGCACCCGGACCTGGGCGTCGGCGACGTCGAGGGCGAGGCGGAGCGCCGTGAGCGCGGCGAGGTCGGGATCGGCCTCCTGCCCGTACAGGGCGAGGGGGGCCGCGTCCGGCTGCGCGGCGGCCCGTTCCCGGGCGGCGGTCAGCAGGCCGCCGGCGCCGCAGGCCGGGTCGAGCACGGAGCCCAACGCGCCGTCCAGGGCGGCGAGTTCGGCCATCAGGGCGGCCGGGCCGGGCGGCGTGAGGGTGTACTGGCGCGGGTTGGCGTCCAGATGACGGCCGAGCAGGAACCCGTACGCCTCGGGGGCGCCGTCCAGGGCCGCGAGGTCGGCGGTGGCGCGGACCAGGGCGGCGGAGGGGGCGAGCGCCTCCCGGGTCAGGCCGTGTACGGGGTGGCCGTCGCCGAGCCGGGCGGCGAGGACGGAGTCGAGCATCGCGGGCAGTACGCCGGTCAGATCGGCGTCGTCGGAGGCGCCGCGCAGCTGCTTCCAGGCCGCGGGCCGGTCGCGGACGAGAAGCAGTACGGCGCCGGCCTGCCGTAGCGCGCCCGCGGCGCCGGCCGGATGTCCGGCGATCTGCTGCCAGACCCGCTCGCGCAGCGGCACCTCGGCGAGCTTGCCCTGGTCGCGCAGCCACTGCTCGATGTCACGGAGGGCGAAGGCGGGGCTGGTCTCCGTGCCGCCGACCGGCTTGGGGAAGTCGGCGTGCCGGCGGCGCCAGTTGCTGACGGCGGCCCGGCCCACCCCGGCGAGGCGCGCGATACCGGCGGCGGTCACCTCGGTGGGGCGGTCCGTCGCGTTCTCCGTTGGTGCGATGTCCGGCACCTGGCTGGCTCCCGTCCCGATGCGTGACCACTGTGTCAGCAGCATACCCATCCTTGCGTGAGCCATCCCTTCACATCGTGAACAAGTAATCTCCGCGTGTTCGTGTTGACTCGATTCACACGCTCTGCTGTTATTGACCCATCGCTTCAGCGGACTCGATTCAGCGCCCGGAAGGGGCCACTCCCGCATGTCTCAGCAGATGCAGTACCAGCCAGCACCCGCCCCACACGGCGCACCGGCCCCGCAGGCGGCCCGTAACGGCCTCGGCGTCGCCGCTCTGGTCCTCGGCATCATCGGTGCGCTCAGCGGCATCCCGATGTTCTTGTTCTGGATAGCCGGGCCGCTCGGCGTCCTGTCCCTGATCTTCGGCATCGTGGGCATGGGCCGGGTCAAGAAGGGTCAGGCCACCAACAAGGGTGTGGCGGTGACGGGCACGATCCTGGGCGCCCTCGCGATCATCCTGGCGATCGTCGGCGTCATCGTCTCCATGCTGGTGGTCAAGGGGGCGGTCGACGAGGCCACAAAGGAGATCGAGAAGCAGACGGGCAGCAGCAGCGCCACCAAGGACCTCGGCGTGGGCTCCGCGGCGAAGTACAACAACGGCCTCAAGGTCACCGTCTCGAAGCCGGCCGCGTACACCGTCGACCCGAACACCGTCGTCAGCGGCCACACCGACGGCAACAAGGCCTACAAGGTCACCATCTCGGTCAAGAACGACGGCGACAAGGCGTACTCGGACCCCCTCATGCTGACCAAGGCGGAGGCCGACGGGAAGAACGCCGAGGAGGTCGACGACAACACGCACGGCATCCTCCACCACAAGTGGGAGAAGCAGCTCGACCCCGGTGAGACCTCGAGCGTGGAGATGGTCTTCGACGCGCCGCCGTCCACCAAGGAGCTCACGATCAAGGTCACGCCGGACATCGGGCTCACCGACGCGACGTGGAAGCTGAAGCTCTGAGCCTCGGACTCCCTCTGCACAACAGCGCGTCGGGGGGGGGCCCCCCCCCCCCCGGGGGGGGGGGCCCCCCCCGGGGGGGGGGGGGGCCCCCCCCCCCCCGTTTCCACAGCTTCCGGGGAGCGCCGGCACCGGGCCGGCGCTTCCGGTCAGTCCTCGATGGTCACATGCATACCGGGGACGTGGAGATTTCCGCCGAACTGGCCCGCCTGGTCGAGCTTCACCTTGGTGAAGTAGGCGAACGAGACATTGATCGGCGGCGGGTGCTCCGGGTCGAAGACGATCGGGATCAGACCGAAGAGATTGCCCTGCAGCCGCTCGGTGTACAGCGTCACCTTGCCGCCGCGGATCGTGGACGTCGACCCCGGTGTCGACCGGACGTGGTACTTCTTGCCGGACGCCGGGTCGTCGACGATCTGGTGCAGATCGCCGATGTCGATGCTGTCGGCGGTGAACTTCAGAGCCTGCTTGGTGTGGCCGCTCTGCGTGGTGACGTTGACGACGCCCGCGTAGTCCAGACCGCGCAGGGTGAGCCCGCTGGACTCCAGGTGCCAGGGGGCGTCGGGCAGGGTGGCGGGCGTCTGCTCGTCCTTGCCCTTCTGCGTGTTCTTGACGACGCAGGGGAACGCCTGCTTGCCGCTGGCGTCCTTGCCGTCGAGTCCGCCGCCGGGCAGGGCGTTGTCCACCGTGCCGACGGCACCGTGGACGGTGTCGTTGGCCGCCCGGGCCGGATCCTTGACGGCCCTGGTGGCGCCGTCCTTGAGGCCGTTGACCGTGTCCGTGACCTTGTCGGTCCCGGAACCCGCCGCGGGGGACTCGGTGGCGGAATCCTTTGCCGCGGAGTCCTTCGCCTCGGTGTCCGTGGACGCGGACGGCGAGGGGCTCGGCTCGGTGGATTCCTTGTCGTCCGGGGTGAAGAAGTCCTTGATCTTCTCACCCAGACCCAGGCCCAGCAGGCCCCCGTCGTCCTTCTCCTCGGAGGCCGACGGCGACGGGGTCGCGGAGCTTGTGGGCTCGTCGGTCTTCGCGGAGCCGGACGGCGTGGGCTCGGGCGTCCTGCCCGCGTCCGCGGAGGGCGAGGCGGAGGGCTTGGCGGACGGCTTGGCGGCGTCCTGCCCGGCCTTCGCGTCCTCCTTGGCCTTCGCGTCGTCCTTCGCCTTGGCGTCCTGCTTGGCCTTGGTGTCCTTGCCCTCCACCTTGTCCGGGGCAGTGACGCAGGGGCCGTCCTTGAAGGGGCTCTTGGGCGCCGGCTTGGCGATCGCCATCTGGGGCGTGAGCCCCATACCCATGAGCACGGCGGACGGCATCGCGGCGATGGCTATCGCCTTGCCCGCGGGCACGTGGAGCCGAGTCAGCAGCGGCTTCCTCGGCGCCGCGTGGCGCGGTCCGGTTCTCGGCCCGGCGGCTGCGTTCTCGTGCAGCTCGTCACCCGGCACGGTGCCTCCCGTTCGATCCGTTGGTCGGGCTCGTTCCTGACAGGTCGTCCAGTCCGAAGCCCAACCCGGAACCGCCACCGGTGGCCGGTGCGGGGTTGGTGGCGACCACCGGTCCGGCGACCACGTCGCGGGCCGGTTCACCGGCGTCGTTCTTGCTCTCCGGCTTACCCGGCGCCCAGGCGACCGCCAGCGCACCGCCGATCAGCCCCAACAGGTAGCCGACCAGGAAGCCGCCGAAGTTCGAGACGACCAGGGAGACCAGGGAGAGCAGAATCGCCGCCACACCCGCGAACACCCGCGAGACGGGCTGGAACCACATGGTGAGACCGAGCACGACCAGCAGTACGCCGATGATCAGCGAGCCGGCGCCGGCGGTGGTCGCCATGCTGAGGGTCATACCGCCGAGCGAGAGATGCGCGTAGGGGAAGTACATGATCGGGACGCCGCCGAGCAGAGCCAGCATGCCGCCCCAGAACGGGCGGCGGCCGCGCCACTCCCGGAACGAAAGGCGCTTCTGGCCGATGGTCTCGATCAGCCGTGGTCGCGTGTCGGCGCTCATGTTGTACAGCTCCTCGGGACTGGCAAATCGGTGGTACTGAACTGGAGTGCCTATGTGGCGCAACCGGCGTACGGGCACGGGGCACGGCTCGAGTCGCCGTACAGCTCACCCCGCGCCCGCACGCTCAGTGCGTCAGTAGCACTCGTTCTTGCCCTTGGCGACGCTCATCTTCAGGCCGCTGAGCTTGAACGTGCCGGCCGTGGTGGCCCAGGCGCGCTGCTTGACGTTGGTGAGCGTGGCCGATTCGGCCTGCTGGGCGAACGAGCCCGGGTCGGCCTTGTCGCCCTTGTGCATGCCCGGACCCTTGGTCGTCGAGCCTGCAGCAACACCGATGTCGATGTTGTTGAAGGTCGCGTCCGCGTCCAGCTGGTCCAGGTCGATGTAGAGGTTCTTGGCCTCGACCGGCGTGGTGCCGCCGGCCTGCAGCTTCATCGACACATCGCCGAACACCGGGACCGGCACGACGACGGACTGGCACAGGTTCTTGATCTTGGCGCTCGAGAATCCCGAGACCGCCACCGGAACCTGCTTGCCGCCCTTCTGGGCGTCAATGGCTCCGTACTGAACAAATCCGGTGCCGTCCAGGCGCTCGGTAGCGACCTTGAACTGCTGACCGGAAACGCTGAACGACGCCGCGAGCGCACCCTGCGAGAGGGCTACACCGATCGCGGCCGTCGCGGCAACGCTCGGCACCATGACGACGGCGAACCGCTTCCATCTGGTCCCGCCACGAGCCAGGGACTCCATGACATTCCTCCTTCTCGGACGTACATCTCCGGTACCCGCCCTCGAAGTTGAGAGCAGCCGCACCTGGGATGGGAGAAGTGCTACGTCCTCGGGAAGGAGAGCGCCCGTCCTCGGAGGCCATGTGCGTTCCGATTACCGGCGATCACCCCCGAGCGACAACCACTGGCCACGCTCTCGCGCAACCGCACTGGACAGGCCCTGCCGGATGGGGCAGAGACCCCCCTGTCCAAGGCCGGCGCTCACTGCCGCCGGCCACTCGGTGGGGACCCAAGTACCCCGCTGCGCCGACCGGATGCCGGGCTGCGGGAAGGGACCGAGCGTGGCCGATCGTCGTGCATTCGGAGCCGCCGCACAAGGGGCTCGTTACTTGCGGGTAACGGACCGATAACCGAGTCGCGACCCACTGATACCGAACGGGCACACACCGTCGCGCTGATCGCAACGGGACATCGGTCAATTGCGGGCACAACACCGCAAGATTGGCGGCTTGGCTTACTCCAAGTAACAGCGCCTACGATTACCAAGATTTGGTAAAACGTAGGCGCCATTCCGTTTGGCGAGACACCCCGGGAGAGGTGTGGAGGTCAGGCGGTGTCGGCCGCCGTGACACGAGGGGCTGTCAGAACAGCACGCGCGCCAGGGCCGTGCGCCCGGCGGTCACCCGCGGGTCGTCCGAGCCGATCACCTCGAACAGCTCCAGCAGCCGCACCCGCGCGGCCTCCCGGTCGTCACCGGAGGTCCGCTTCACCGCGTCGACCAGCCGCCCGAAGGCGTCCTCGACATGCCCGCCGACCAGGTCGAGGTCCGCGGCGCGGATCTGCGCCTCGACGTTCGCCGGGTTCTCCGCGGCCTCCTTGCGCACCGCCTGCGGGTCCAGGTCCTGCACCCGGCGCAGCAGCTCCGTCTGCGCCAGACCCAGCTTGGCCTCCGGGTTGCCCGGGTCGTCGGCGAGGACGTTCTTGTACGCCTGGACGGCACCGCCCAGATCGCCGGAGTCCAGCGCCTGGCTCGCCGCCTCCAGCAGCGCGTCGTAGGGGCCGACGGGCACGGGCTGCTCGGCCGCCTGCGGTTCGTCCGCGGCCTGGGCGTCGACCGGCGCGCCCACGATGCCGAACTGCTGCTCGGCGGCCTGCACCAACTGGTCCAGCACCTGCCGGATCTGCGCCTCGGGGGCCGCGCCCTGGAACAGCGGGACGGGCTGACCGGCGATCACCGCGAAGACGGCCGGGATGCCCTGCACCCCGAACTGCTGGAAGAGCATCTGGTTGGCGTCGACATCGATCTTGGCGAGGACGAACTTGCCGGCGTACTCGGTCGCGAGGCGCTCCAGCAGCGGACCCAGCTGCTTGCACGGCTCGCACCACTCGGCCCAGAAGTCGATGACGACCGGGACCTCGGTGGAGCGCTGCAGGACGTCCTGCTGGAAACCCGCCTCGTCGACGTCGAACACCAGGCGGGCACCGCCCGCGGGTGCCTGCCCCGTACGGGCCGCCTCGGCGCGCGCCTGTTCGGCCTTCTGCTTCGCTTCCCCGGCCGCCTTCACCGCTGCGAGGTCGACGACTCCACTCATGGACATGTTGCGTGGCTGCATGAGTCCATCCTCCCCCCTGGGCGCCTTGTTCCGAAAAGCGATCCGAAAAAGCGGTGCGGAAAGTGCGGCGGGATGGCACGGTCACAGCTGCCGCCCGAACCGCCGTCGCCCTGCCGCCGGGCACCGTCCCTCGCGTACGCCCCGCCGGAATGCCGGCGTACGTCCGGGAAGGTGCCCGCGCCGGTCCGAGGAGGACCGGCCGTGGTCCCGAGGAGGACCGTTTCGTCCGGCCGTGGGTCCCCACCCACGGCCTGTGGTTGTCGCCGCGCGAGCCCGTACGCTGCGAGCTCTTACGCTACGACCCGTAGCGTAACTGCCCGCGACCCCCGCTCGGCACCCCGCCTGGGCCCACCGCGACGTGATCTGCCTCACGAGCCTCGCCGCCGGGGTGCCTACCGGCCGGTATGGTCGCCCGCATGCACGACTCCACCAGCCCCCGGAAAGGCCGCATCGGCCGACCGCGCAGCGTCGAGGCCGACCGCGCGATCCTCGACGCGACCCGTGCCGCACTCGTCGACCTGGGCTGGGGAAAACTCACCATGGGCGATGTCGCGGCGCGGGCCGGCGTCGCCAAGACCACGCTCTACCGCCGCTGGGCCAACAAGAACGAGCTCGTCGTGGACGCCGTGGCGGTCCTCTTCGACGAGCTCGAACTCCCCGACCGGGGCTGCCTGAAGGACGACATCGAGGGCGTGGTGCTCCAGTTCGGGGCGCTGCTCGCCCGGCCCGAGACCAAGACGGCCCTGATGGCCGTGGTCGCCGAGTCCACCACCGACTGCGCGCTGCGCGAGCGGATCCGCTCGGCGATCGTCGACCGCCAGAAGCGGCTGGTCGTCCTCGGCCGCGAACGCGCCCAGAAACGCGGCGAACTACCGCCCGACAGCCCCGGCCCCGAGGGCTCGCAGGCCGCCGCGGAGGCCATCGGCCTGATCTTCGACGTCATCGCCGGCGCGATCCTCCACCGCACCCTGGTCAGCTCCGAGCCGGTGGACCCCGCCTGGGCCCACCGGTTCTCGACGATGCTGCTGACCGGGCTGGTCGGCCTGGGCTGACGGGGTCCGGGCCGCGGCTCAGACCTGGTAGCGGTCGGCCGCGAACAGGTGCAGGTTCCCGGCCACCCACTGCGACGTCCGCGCCAGCCCCTCCTCCAGCGACACCTCCGGCCGCCACGAGGCCCACTCCCGCGCCCGGGAGTTGTCCGACAGCAGCCGCTCGACCTCACTGCCGGAGGGCCGCAGCCGCGCCGGGTCCACCACCACCTCCGCCTCCCGTCCCGAGGCCGCGATCAGCGCCTCGGCGAGCGCCCCGATCGCGATCTCCCGTCCGGTGCCGAGATTGACGACCTGGCCGAGCGCCCGGTCGCAGTCCGCCATCGCCAGGAAGCCCGCCGCCGTGTCCGTCACATAGGTGAAGTCCCGGGTCGGGGTGAGCGAGCCGAGCTTGATCTGCCGGGCGCCGGAGTGCAGTTGGGCCAGGATCGTGGGGATCACGGCGCGCGCGGACTGCCGGGGGCCGTAGGTGTTGAAGGGCCGTACGACCGTCACCGGCAGCTCGAACGCGTGCCAGTGCGACAGCGCCATCATGTCGGCGCCGATCTTCGAGGCGGAGTAGGGCGACTGGGGCTGGAGCGGGTGCTCCTCGCTGATCGGGGCGGTCAGCGCCGTCCCGTACACCTCGCTGGTGGAGGTGTGGACGAGGCGCCGGACGGCATGCCGGCGGCAGGCCTCCGCGATGTTCTCCGTCCCCACGACGTTCGTCTGGACATAGGCGCCCGGCGCGTCGTAGCTGTACGGGATCCCGATCAGCGCGGCGAGATGGAAGACGGTGTCGCACCCGGCGACGGCGTCGCTCACCCGGCCCGCGTCCCGGACGTCTCCCGCGACCATCTCGACCGGGCTCCCGGGCCGCTCCAGGTAGCGCGCCAGATTGCCCTTCTCCGCGTACGGCTTGTAGTGCACGAAGGCGCGCACCTCGGCGCCGGCCTCGACCAGCATGTCGACCAGGGTGGCGCCGATGAAGCCCTCGGCCCCGGTGACCAGGACCTTGCGGCCCGACCACCGCGCCGACGTACCGCCGTCGCCCAGAGGGCTGTTCATGCTGTTGCCCGTGCTGTTGGTCATGCTGACTCCTTGATCGTCATGGGGTGGGGGTGGCCCGCCAGCTCCAGGGCCTTGGCGGCCAGCAGGTCGGCGGCGCGGGCGTGGGTGCCCGGGTCGGCCGCCGCGCCCATCGCGGCGAGCCGGGCCGGGTCGGCGAGCAGCGCGGTGACCAGCGCGTCCAGCCGTTCCGCCGAGGTCTCCGCGTCCGGCAGCAGCAGCGCCGCCCCGGCATCGGAGAGCACCCGCGCGTTGTGCGTCTGGTGGTCGCCGGGCGCATGCGGATACGGGACGAGGACGGCGGGCATCCCGATGGTGGCCAGCTCCGCGACGGTCGCCGAACCGGCCCGGCACACCACCAGATCGGCGGCGGCGTAGGCCAGATCCATCCGGTCCAGATACGGCACCGCCTCGGCGACCGCCGCCCCGCCGTTCGCCGCCAGCAGCGCCCGGGTCTCCTCCAGGGCGGCCGGCCCGGTCTTGATCAGCAGCCGCAGATCGGAACGGGACCGATGGCGGCCCGCGAGCCCCACCGCGGCCTCGGTGAGCCGGGCCGCGCCCAGGCTCCCGCCGTTGACCAGCAGCAGCCGGGCCCCGTCCGGGACACCCAGCTCCCGCCGCGCGGCGCCCCGCAGCGCCGCCCGGTCCAGCCCGGCCAGCGGGCCGACCAGCGGCATCCCCACCGTCTCGGCGCGCTCGCCGCCCACCAGATGCGCCCGGCTGCGATCGAAGGCGAGCGCGAGATGCGGGGTGAGCCGGGCCGCGAACTTGTTGGCCCGGCCGGGCACCGCATTGGACTCGTGCACCAGGCTCGGCAGCCCGGCCAGCCGCGCCCCGACGATGACCGGCGCGCTCGGGTAGCCGCCCATGCCGACGGCCACCTGGGCGCGCTGCGCCTTGAGGATGGCCCGGCACTGGGCGCCCGATCTGAGCAGCGCGGCCGGCAGCAGATAGCGCCGGGCGCCGAGGGACGGGTCGAAGGGGATCATGTCGACGGTGTGCAGCCGGTAACCGGCCTGCGGTATGAGCCGGGTCTCCAGCCCCCGCTCGGTCCCGACGAACGAGATCACCGCGTCCGGCACCGCGCGGCGAAGCGCGTCGGCGAGGGCGAGTCCCGGATAGATGTGGCCGCCGGTGCCGCCCGCACCGATCACGACAGAGAGTGGTGTGCGCATGGCCGCCACGCTCGCCAAGTGCCCTAAGAAGCTTCTAAGAGCGGTGTTTGGGAGCCTATGGGCATGCCGCACCAGTCACCGAAGCCGCCCGCCGCCCCCAAGATCCTCGTCGTCGACGACGAACCGGAGGTGCGCGCCGCCGTCGAGGACGGACTCGCCGTCGAGGGCTATGCGGTGCGCGGCGCCGCCGACGGCCTGGCCGCGCTCTCCGAGGTCGCCGCCTGGCAGCCGGACGCCCTCGTCCTGGACGTGATGATGCCGGTCCTGGACGGGCTGGCCGTCTGCCGCCGGCTGCGCGCGCTGGACGACCGCACCCCCATCCTCGTCCTGACCGCGCTGGACTCGGTCAGCGAACGCGTCGACGGCCTCGACGCCGGGGCCGACGACTACCTGGTCAAGCCCTTCGCCCTGGACGAACTCCTGGCCCGCCTGCGCGCCCTGCTCCGCCGGGCCGCCGCCCCCGCCGCCGACGACGACACCCTGGCCTTCGGCGACCTGGTGGCCGACCCGCGCACCCGCAGCGGCCACCGGGCCGGCCGCCCCCTGGAGTTCAGCCGCACCGAATGGGCGCTGCTGGAGCTGCTCCTGCTGCACCCGGGGCAGGTGATACCGCGCGAAGTGATCCTGGAGCGGGTCTGGGGCCGCGACTTCGGCCCGGACTCCAACTCCCTCGCCGTCTACGTGGGATATCTGCGCCGCAAGCTGGAGGCGGGCGGCGAACCGCGCATCGTGCACACCGTGCACGGCGTCGGCTACCGCCTGGGCGCGCCGGAGGAGGCATGACCGGCCGGCGCGGGCTGGGCGGGCGCTGGGTGCGCCGCCGCCCGCTGCGTACCCGGCTGGCGTGGGCCGCCTCGGCGGCGGTGGCGCTGGTGGCCGTCGGCGTCTGCGCGGCCGCGTTCGTCATCATCCGCATCCAGATGACCCGTCAGCTCGACCTCAACCTGGCCCAGACGGCCACCCAGCTCACCCAGCAGACCCGGGGCTGGGGCCCGACCGCGGGCGACGCCTCCTGCCGGTACCAGGCCGTGCCCTGCGTCCAGATCGTGCCGTCAGACCCGGCCAAGGACCCGCACGAGCGCTACGCGCTCCCGCTCGGGACCGCCGCCCGCCAGGTCGCCGCCGGGCACCATCCCGCGTACTACACCAACCTGACGGTCGCCGGGCACCCGGTCCGGATGTTCACCACGCACCTCGCGCACCGGGACCAGGCGCTCCAGGTGGCGCTGCGCTCCGACAGCGTCGAGCGGGGCGTACGGCACGCCGCCTGGGCGCTGTCCGCGGTCGGCGGCGCGGGGGTGCTGCTGGCCGCCGCGCTCGGCTACTGGGTCTCGCGTACGGGCCTGGCCCCGGTCGCCCGGCTCACCGCCACCGCCGAACGCATCGCCGCCACCCGCGACGCCCGCCACCGCATCGAGCTGCCGTCCGGCCCGACCGCCCGCGAGGACGAGGTCACCCGCCTCGCCACCAGCTTCAACATCATGCTCGGCGAACTCGAACAGTCCGTCACCTCCCAGCGCCGCCTGGTCGCCGACGCCTCCCACGAGCTGCGGACCCCGCTGACGGCGCTCCGTACGAACGCCGAACTCCTCGCCCGGGCCGACCGCCTGACCGACGCCCAGCGCGACCGCGCCGCCGCCGCCCTCGGCCGTCAGCTGCGCGAGGTCACCACCCTGGTCAACGACCTGATCGAGCTGGCCCGCGACGAGGAGCCGCAGCCCCTGGTGGAACAGGTGCGCCCGGCCGCCCTCCTGGAGCATGCGGTCGGCGCGGCCCGCGGACACTGGCCGGAGATCGCCTTCACCGCCCGCATCGAGCAGGCCGCGGCCGCCGTCACCGTCCCCGGCGTACCGGCCCGCCTGACCCGGCTGCTGTCCAACCTCCTCGACAACGCCGCCAAGTTCTCCCCGCCGGGCGGCCCCGTCGACACCGAACTCGCCCTTGTCTCGGGGCAGTTGGAGCTGACCGTACGCGACCACGGGCCCGGCATCGCCGCCGCCGACCTCCCCCATGTCTTCGACCGCTTCTACCGCGCCCAGGCGGCCCGCGCCCTGCCCGGCTCCGGCCTCGGCCTGGCCATGGCCCGCCAGATCGCCCGCGCCCATGGCGCCGAACTCACGGCGGAGCGGGCACCGGGCGGCGGCGCGCTGTTCCGACTGCGGGTACCGGCCGGGACCGCCTGACGGGGACGGTGCGGCGCCGTTACGCCTCGCGGGGCCGGTAGGTGGCGCCGACGCCCTCGGCCTCCGCCTGCTCGGCCTTCTCCTCGATGTCCGCCCGCAGCGCCTGCCGGTCCTGCGGCGACATGGAGCGCCAGCTGTCCCGCATCCCGGAGATGCCGTCGGTCAGCGCCCGGTAGCCGGACGGGTCGTCCAGCACGTCCTTCAGCTCGACCCGGCCGCCGAGCATCTTGCGGGCGATGTCCTGGAGTTCGGAGGGCGCGTCGGGGTTGTTGCGCACGGCACGCAGAGCGGAGGTGAGGTGCTCGTTCTGCTCCTCGGCGAGGTCCCTCTCCTCGATGGGGTATTCGCGGTCGCCGGGGCTGGTGAAGCCGTTGTTGCTGCTGGCCATGGTGGTGGGCTCCTGTCGGGCGGTACGGGTCTGCGTCAGCCGAAGGCGTTGCGGACGCGTGCGGCCTCGTCCTGGCCGCCGTCGTTGTCGGTGTTGGTGTTGCTCTCGGCGCGGGACCTGGCCGCTCCGCCCGCGGAGGCGGTGGACGACGCGTTCGAGCCGTCGGAGCCGCCGCCGGAGGACGACGAGCTGCCGGAGCCACCCTCGGACGAGCCGCCGTCGGAGCCGCTGCCGGAGGACGACGAGCCGCCGGACCCGCCTTCGGACGAGGACGAGGAAGAGGACGACGAGGAGCCGGATCCGCCCTCGGACGAGCCGCCGTCGCCGCCTTCCGACGACGTGCCGGAACCCGAGGTGCCCGGCTCAGGGTCCTTGTAGGCGGCGCCGTAAGCGGTCTTGGCGACCTTGGCGACCTTCTGCTCCCCCTCATAGGCCTGCTTGGCGCCCTCGGCGAAGTCGCCCTGCGCCATCTTTCCAAGCCCCTGGCCCACCTCGCCGACACCCTTGACGCCGTCGACGACCTCCTTGCCCTTGTCGACAAAGGGCTTGGCCGCGGCGTCGAACGCATCCCCGGCCTTGAAGCCCTTCTGCGCCCCGAAGTGGCTCTTGATCCCCTGCGTGGCGAGGTTCCCGGCGAGCTTCTTGCCGGCGTCGATGCCGAGCTCCTTGGCCAGATCGATCACGATCTCCCTGCCCGACCGCTTCACCTTCTTGGCGATGGCGTCCTTGATGGCCTGGATGATCTGGTCCTTCGCCTTGCTGATGATCTGGCGGACCATGACCCGGGTCGTCGCCGTGGCGGCGGCCGCCCCGGCCTCGGAGGCGCCCAGCGTGACCGGCGCGGCGGCCTGGGCCGCGGCGAACTCGATGGCCAGCGCGATGAGTTGGGCAATCACCGCGATCTTCATCACCATGATGATCGCGGCCACAATTTGGAGCACCACGGCGAGCGCCTCGGCGGCCTCGGCGGACTCATCGAGAAATCCGTCCCCGGAGAACTTCTTCCATTTGTTCTCGAATGCCTCGATCGCGTCCCCGGAGTTGGCGCCGCGCACCGCTTGGGTGGCGCTCTCTCCCTGCTGCTGGGCCTCGCGCACGGAGGCGGCGAAGCTGCTCCAGGCCTCGGCCGCGTCGCGCATCTTGTCCTCGTCGATATTGGGCCACTGGAAGCCCAGTAGATCGAGAACCCAGTCGACCTCGGTCGGAAGCATGATGGCCACTATGAGTCACTCCCCCGGGAAGCGTATTTTCGTCGGCGTATGGGGTGTATGCGGGGGCGTCCCGAGCTGAATCGACGTCAATTCGCGAATTTGGGGCGGCTCGCCGCGTACTTGGCGAGGTGATCGTGCTGATCCTGCTCGGTGGTGGCGTAATGCTCGCCCGTCGCCTCGAGCTTTTCCCCGATCGTGGAGATACCTTCACCGAGAGTGGGCATCGACTCCACAAGACCTGCACTCAGCGGAGCGTAGACGTCCATGAAGTATTTGATGAAATCGTCGTCGCCCCAGTCCTCGGCCTCTTTGAGCGTGGCCGCCAACTTCTTGGCCGCACTGCCGAAATCGGAGCCGATGCCCTTGAAGACACCGCCCTGCGCCTTGAGGACGGCCGGATCCACATCGTAGCCGGAGCCCGCCACGGGTCCCCCTTGATCTGCGTTCACGCGAGTTGACAGGAATGCGTACGGATCTCGCAAGGATTGCATAAAACCTATGGCGTACGGTATCCGATGGCCGCGACCGCCGGGCGGGAGGGCCGTGAAGATCACCTCCACATACGGCGCATCACCCATTACGCGACAGAACCCCCGACAGCGATTTCCTCTACCCCCGAATCGAAAAGAAAAGGAAATATCCACCATGTCCCAGTCTGAACGCGTAGCCGAAGTGAAGAGACTGTGGGGCCGGTTCCTCCATTTGCTCTCCATCGTGATGCTGGTGGCGGCGAGTTGCGTTTCCTTCTGGTTGGGGCTGAACCAGGCAGGCGTGGTGGGCACGCACGGAACGTTCACGGTCAGGGAGTGCCATCTCGTCACCCATCACACCACCTCCGGCAAGCATGGCGGTTCCACCTCGCACAGCTACACCTGCAGCGGGACATTCCGCCCGACCGACAACAAGATCGCGATCGACGACAATTCCTCTATGAGTGATTTCGAGAAGGCGTACCCCAAGGGGCATCAATTCTCGACCCAGCGGACCGGCGCTTCCGTCATGCTGAACAGCCCCCGCGAGGCCATGACGAAGTTCCTCATCGGCTTCGCGTGCCTGCTCGCCGACGCCTTTGTGCTCTTCTGGTTCATCACACGCTTGGACAAGAACGGCAAGACCCTTAAGGAGACCTGGCGTTCGACCAAGGGCACGGCGACCCGCCCCACCGTCATCACCATCGCGGCGGTGGCCCTCGTCGGCATGGCCTTGAGTCCCGTGCTTGCCTTCACCCTGTCCGGCTGACCCCCAGGCACAACTCCCCACCGTCGCCCGGCCATCCGCCGTCCACCACTTCGCGTCCTCGTACGGCGGCGTTCCCGGCGCTGCCCGCGGCCAGGCCCGGCCCTCGGCTCCGCCCTCACCACCGGCAGCTGAGACACGGAAAGGGCGGGGCCGTCAGCACGACGGTCCCGCCCTCCATGAGCATGAGCAGCGTCAGAACCCTGCCGGCTCCGTGTAGACCCCCCACTCGTCCCGCAGCACCCCGCAGATCTCGCCGAGCGTCGCCTCGGCCCGTACGGCCTCCAGCATCGGCTCGATCATGTTGCCGCCGTTGCGGGCGGCGGCGAGCATGGCGTCCAGCGACGCCTTCACCCGGGCGTCGTCGCGGGCCGCCTTGCGGTCCGCCAGGACGCGTACCTGCTCGCGCTCGACCTCGTGGCTGACGCGCAGGATCTCCAGATCACCGGTGACCGAGCCGTGGTGGCAGTTGACGCCGACGACCCGCTTGTCGCCCTTCTCCAGGGACTGCTGGTATTGGAAGGCGGACTCGGCGATCTCGCCGGTGAACCAGCCGTCCTCGATGCCGCGCAGGATGCCGGAGGTGATCGGGCCGATCGGGTGTTGGCCGTTGGGGACCGCCCGCGCGCCGCGCTCCTTGATCTGGTCGAAGATCTTCTCGGCGTCCGCCTCGATCCGGTCGGTCAGCGACTCGATGAACCACGAACCGCCCAGCGGATCCGCCACATTGGCGACGCCGGTCTCCTCCATCAGCACCTGCTGGGTGCGCAGCGCGATCTCCGCGGCCTGCTCGCTGGGCAGCGCCAGGGTCTCGTCCAGGGCGTTGGTGTGCAGCGAGTTGGTGCCGCCGAGCACCGCCGCCAGCGCCTCCACCGCGGTCCGTACGACGTTGTTGTACGGCTGCTGGGCGGTCAGCGAGACGCCGGCGGTCTGGGTGTGGAACCGCAGCCACTGGGCCTTCTCGCTGGTCGCGCCGTAGACGTCGCGCATCCAGCGGGCCCAGATCCGGCGCGCCGCCCGGAACTTGGCGATCTCCTCGAAGAAGTCGACATGGGCGTCGAAGAAGAAGGACAGGCCCGGGGCGAAGGTGTTGACGTCCAGGCCGCGGCTCAGCCCCAGCTCCACATAGCCGAAGCCGTCGGCGAGGGTGTACGCCAGCTCCTGCGCGGCCGTCGCGCCCGCCTCGCGGATGTGGTACCCGGAGACCGAGAGCGGCTTGTACGCGGGGATGCCGCGGGCGCAGTGCTCCATCAGGTCGCCGATCAGGCGGAGATGCGGCTCGGGCTGGAAGAGCCACTCCTTCTGGGCGATGTACTCCTTGAAGATGTCGGTCTGGAGCGTGCCGTTGAGGACGGCGGGGTCGACGCCCTGCCGTTCCGCGGCGACCAGGTACATGCAGAAGACCGGGACGGCGGGCCCGGAGATCGTCATGGACGTCGTGACATCACCCAGCGGGATGTCCCTGAACAGGACCTCCATGTCGGCCGCGGAGTCGATGGCGACGCCGCAGTGGCCGACCTCGCCGAGCGAGCGGGGGTCGTCGGAGTCCCGTCCCATCAGCGTCGGCATGTCGAACGCGACCGAGAGGCCGCCGCCGCCCGCCTTGAGGATCATCTTGTAGCGCTCGTTGGTCTGCTCGGCGTTGCCGAAGCCCGCGAACTGGCGGATCGTCCACGTACGCCCGCGGTAGCCGGTCGGATACAGACCGCGGGTGAACGGGTACTCGCCCGGCCAGCCGATCCGCTCGAAGCCCTCGACGCTGTCGCCGGGCCGGGGACCGTACGCCGGCTCCACAGGGTCGCCGGAGAGCGTGGTGAAGTCCGCGTCCCGCTTCCGGGCGGAGTCGTACCGGGCCTGCCAGCGGCGGCGGCCCTCTTCGATCGCGTCAGCGTCCATACCTTCAAATTTACTAGGACGTCCTAGTAATTGTCGATGGGAAGCCGCCACCAAGTCGCGGACGCCGCGCCGTGGGCCCCTCGCGCACCATGGAACGGCAGAACGCGCCCGTCCGCCACAGGGGGGACAGGCGCGTCGGAGAGGACCGGACGATCCGAAGAGAGCCACCGGAGAGCCGTGGGGGAACGCGGAGAGCGGACGAGAGCCGCTGCCGGGCCCCATCGGCCTCGGAGGAGGAGCGGTAGCCGGTCCTCAGACCTTGACCGGCTGCGGCGCGGCCTCCGCGAGCTGCGGCTCGACCTCGCGGACGACCTTGCGCTCGACGAAGAAGGCGGCCGTCGGAATCGTCCCGGCGACCAGCACCCACAGCAGCTTCCCGAACGGCCACTTGGCCTTGGAGCCCAGGTCGAAGGCGAAGATCAGGTAGATGATGTAGAGCACGCCGTGGATCTGGGAGACGACGAGGGTGAGGTCCTTACCCATCTCGAAGCCGTACTTGAAGATCATGCAGGCGCAGAGCACGAGCAGCATCACGGCGGTGATGTAGGCCATCACCCGGTATCGGGTCAGGACGCTTCGCTTCATGCCCCTGAGCGTAACGGCCCGTTCCGGGGCGATCTTCGCCACCCCCCGCGCGCCGAAGGGCCGGCCACCCCTTGCGCGACGAGGCCCCGCGGCGGCTCGGCTACTCCTCCGCGAAATCCCCCGACGCCACGCGCAGCGGGCGCAGCATCGCGAAGATCTCGCCGCACTCCTCGGCGTCGTACGCACCGAGCCCGAAGTCCATCGCCATCAGGTCGCGGGTGGCCGCGTCACACACCTCGCGCCCCTTGTCGGTGATGGAGGCAAGGGTGCCGCGGCCGTCGTTCGGGTTCGGGCGCTTGGCCACCAGACCCGACTTCACCAGCCGGTCGACGGTGTTCGTCACCGAGGTCGGGTGCACCATCAGCCGCTCGCCGATCTTGGACATCGGCAGCTCGCCGGCCTTGGAGAAGGTCAGCAGCACCAGCGCCTCATAGCGCGCGAAGGTCAGCCCGTACGGCTTGACCACGGCATCCACCTCGGCCAGCAGGATCTGCTGGGCCCGCATGATCGACGTGATGGCGGCCATCGAGGGCACGGCGCCCCACCGCTGCTGCCACAACTCGTCGGCACGCGCGATGGGATCGAAAGCAAGGCTGAGCGGCTTCGGCACATCTCGACCCTACCCGCCGGTCATATCGTGGTCAGCCTTGTCTCAGCTTTCGGTCCCCGAGGCCCTTCGCCCTCCGAGGCCATGCCCGCGGCTTCCTCACCGCCCATGCGCTACCCACCGTAAAAATCTCCAGGGAACCAATCACTCTCCGTAATCGTTCCCGAAATAAGGAAGCCAGGAGGAGGGAGGGCGCGAGGGACGGGAGAGAGGACAGGAGAAGACGGGAGAGGACGGAAGGGGAAGGCCAGGCCGACGGCCGGACACCTGCGAGAAGGAAGGCCGGGTGGCGGACCGGAGGCGCGAGGCGGGCGACAGGAAGGCGGGGGCAGGCGAGCCGCGTCGCCCCTCCCCCCGAAGCCCTCACGTCGGCCCGGCCGCTCCCCCCGCCGCCGGGAGCCGGGTCCGTCGTGGGCCGTCCGCCGCCGTGCGCCGCACCTCGAAGATCACTGCGAGCACGCACGCCGAGCCGACCACGCCCGCCGCCGGCATCACCACCTGGAGCGGCGCGTATGCGGCGGCCACCCCGGCGAGGCTCATCCCCAGGCCCATGATCGTCATCCGGCCCGCCTGCATCACGGTCATCGCCTGGCCCAGCAGCTCGTCGGGGACCGAGGACACGAACCAGCGGTCGACACCGAAGTTGTACGAGATCCCGGTGCCGGTCAGGACGAGCAGGAGGACCGCCCCACCGAGGGAGGGGCGCAGCGCGAAGCCCAGGGAAGGGAGGACGGCGAAGAGGCCCATGGGGAAGGTGAGGCGGGTGCGGGCGCGCGGGCTGAGGAAGGTGCCGGCCAGGGTTTCGGCGGTGATCGCGCCGATGGGCATGGCGCACAGGAGGAGGCCGACGCCTGCCGGGCCGGTGCCCAGGAGGTCGCCGTAGGGGATCAGCAGCGCCTCGGGGACGACCACGAAGGTGGGCGGCAGCCAGGTGAGCAGGAGGAGGGCGCGGATCCGGCGGTCGGCCAGCAGGCGGCGGGTGCCGGCCAGGGAGGCGCCCAGGAGCGCGCCGTGGGCCGTGTCACGGGCGGGGCGGACGCGGGTGCCCAGGCGCAGCAGGACCGCCGAGCCGACGAAGGTGCAGGCGGTGATGGCGAGCACCGCCCTGGGCGGCACCACGGCCAGCAGCATGCCCCCGGCGGCGAAGCCGGCCAGCTGGGCGCCCTGGTTGACGATGCGGATGACGGAGCGGCCGAGCACGAACAGCTCGCCGTCGCCGAGGATGTCGCCGAGCGTGCCGGCGCGGGTGCCGGCGAAGACGGGGGCGATGGCGGCGGTCGCGCAGCGGAGGAACAGCAGCAGGGCGATCGGGGTGCCGGGGACGACCATTCCCGCCGCGGCGAGGGCGCACAGGACGTCGCAGACGACCAGGACGGTGCGGGCCGGGTAGCGGTCGGCGACGGCCGACAGCAGGGTGCCGCCGACGACGTACGGCAGCAGGCCGAGAGCGAAGGTCAGCGCGCTGAGCAGGGGCGAGTCGGTGAGGTCGAAGACCAGGAGGGTGAGGGCGAGCTCGCAGACGACGACGCCGAGGGAGGAGAGGAGGTGGGCGGCGAAGACCCAGCGGAATTCGGGGACGGCGAAGACGGCGCGGTAGCCGGCCGGGACGGTTCGCTCGGCCGCGTCGGCGCATGCGGGGGCGCGGCCCGGCTGTGCGGGCCCGGTGGTGGAGGGCATGGCGGCAGCGTGCCGGGGGCGGGCGCCGGACCGTAGTG
This sequence comes from Streptomyces sp. NPDC053427, assembly GCF_044544985.1. NCBI lineage: Bacteria > Bacillati > Actinomycetota > Actinomycetes > Kitasatosporales > Streptomycetaceae > Streptomyces > Streptomyces sp. NPDC053427. The sequence goes on from NZ_JBITYA010000009.1 coordinate 147,806, forward strand.
TTTCGGCTGGAGCCGAATCCTGGGGAGGGGAGGCGCCGGCGGTGCCGCTGGATCTGCATTTCGGGGCGGACGACTTCCTGCGTGTCCGGTTCGCGATCTCGCCGCTGTGCGAGACGCATGAGGCGGTACGGATGCTGCGCCGCGCGGACCGGCACGGCTATCACCTGCCGTGGCTGCGGCGGATGCGCGAGACGGTGGCGGGGCTGGACCTGTCGCCGCTGTGGCTGTTCATGCCGTCGCCCGGGTACACCCCGGATTTCCTGGGGCGGCCGCCGGCCGTACCGCTGGCCGGGTTCGAGGAGCAGCTGGCGCTGCTGCGGGCCACCGATCCGGCGCTGGCGCGCGCCGAGATGGCCAGGTCGTTGGCGTGTGTGCCGGGGGCGGCCGAGTCGGCACGCGGGCGGGCGGCGCTGGCGGACCCGGCGCGGGCGATCCGGGAGCTGGCGGATGTCACCGAGCGGGCCTGGCATGCGCTGCTGGCCCCGGACTGGCCGCGGCTGCGCGCCCTGCTGGAGGCGGAGATCGCCTACCGGTCACGGCAGTTGGCGGGCGGCGGGCTGCGGCGGCTGTTCGCCGATCTTCATCCGCGGCTGTCGTGGTCGGGGGACACGCTCACGGTCAGGACCAGCACCGACTTTCTGCAGATGCAGGATCTGGACGGGCGCGGGGTGCTGCTGCTGCCGAGCGTGTTCGTCTGGCCGGACGTGGTGAGCGGCTTCAATCCGCCGTGGCAGCCCACCGTGATCTACCCGGCGCGCGGGATCGGCGGCCTGTGGAGCGAGCCGGAGACCGGCCCGGCGCTCGTACGGCTGCTGGGCGCGAACCGGGCCGCCGTGCTCGCCGCCCTCGACGCCCCGTCGACCACGTCGGCGCTGGCCCACCGCCTGGGCCTGGCGCCCTCGTCCGTTTCGGCGCATCTGTCCGTGCTGCGCGACGCCGGTCTGCTGGCCTCGCGCCGGCACGGACATCAGGTGCTGTACGAGCGGACGCCGCTGGGCATGGCCCTGGCGGCGGGCGGCTGACGCTCTTCCGCGTCACGTCCGCCGAGGCGTCGACGGTCGGTGAGACCTCGCTACGCGCCGCCGAGAAGCTACGCGCCGCCGGCGAGATGCCGTTCCACGGTCTCGACCTTGGAGGTCAGGCCGTCCGTGACGCCGGGCCGGATGTCGGCCTTCAGCACCAGCGAGACCCGTCCGCAGCGCGCCTCGACTGCCGCGACGGCGCGCTTGACGACGTCCATCACCTCGTCCCACTCGCCCTCGACGGAGGTGAACATGGCGTCCGTGCGGTTGGGCAGCCCGGACTCGCGGACGACCCGGACCGCGTCGGCGACGTAGGCGCCGACGTCTTCGCCGACACCCAGCGGGCTGACGGAAAAGGCGACGATCATGCGTTGAGGACCCCTTCCTTGCGGGCGCGGGCGGCGATCACGCCGGCTTCCTCCTCGCGCTTGAGGACCCGGTCCCCGTAGAGCCCGCCGAAGGGCAGGATCGCGAGGACGAAGAAGAAGGCGACGCGCTTGAAGGGCCACTTGGTGCGGTTCCACACGTCCAGCAGCAGCACCACGTACGTGATGAACAGCACGCCGTGGATCATGCCGAGCGGCATCACCAGGGAGTCGTATTCGAAGGCCAGCCGGAAGCCGGTGCCGAAGATCAGCAGCGCCGGGAAGGAGATCGCCTCGGGAATGGAGGCCAGGCGCAGTCGGTGCAGGGCGGCGGCGGTCTTGATGTCCACGGGAACCTCGTCAGTACGGCGGAGGGAGCCAGCAATGCGCTTGTGCAAGAGTTCACAAGCCGTGGCCCATTGTGACAGCCGTCCGAATGATCACCGCGCGGGGGGCGGCGAAGCCCGGATACGGACCAGTGCGGGGCAGACGTGACCAAAAGGGCCTGCCCCGGACGGTCCCGGCCGACTACGGTCGGATCCGTGGCTCAGTTTCGGCTCCAGGGGAGCAAGGTGCTCGCCGTCGATATGACGGGCGATGCCGTCAAGGCGAAAAACGGTGCGATGGTCGCGTACGACGGCCAGATGTCGTTCAAGAAGATGACCGGGGGCGGCGAGGGTCTGCGCGGCATGGTCACCCGGCGGCTGACCGGCGAGCAGATGGCCGTGATGGAGGTGAAGGGCCACGGCACGTGTTTCTTCGCCGACCGCGCCAGCGAGATCAATCTGGTGCAGCTGCAGGGCGAGAAGCTCTATGTCGAGGCGAGCAATCTGCTCTGTACGGATGCGGCGCTGCGTACCGGCACGACCTTCACCGGGCTGCGCGGCGCCTCGCAGGGCAACGGCCTGTTCACCACCACCGTCGAGGGCAACGGCCAGGCGGCGATCACCTCGGACGGGCCGGCGGTGGTGCTGCGGGTCACCAAGCAGTATCCGCTCCATGTGGACCCGGGGGCGTACATCGCGCACACCGGGGGTCTCAAGCAGCACTTCCAGTCCGGGGTGAATTTCCGGACGTTCATAGGGGAGGGCTCCGGCGAGGCGTTCCAGATCCGGTTCGAGGGCGAGGGCCTGGTGTACGTACAGCCCAGCGAGCGCAACACCGTGGGCGGTGAGATCTGATGCCGTTCACGGCGCTCAATTCCCGGATGGTCGAGGCCCGCATCACGCCGGGCCAGCGGATGTTCAGCCAGCGCGGCGCGATGCTCGCCTACCGCGGCGAGGTCTCCTTCACCCCGAACATCCAGGGCGGGCAGGGCGGTATCGGCTCGATGATCGGGCGGCGGATCGCGGGTGAGGCGACGCCGCTGATGACCGTGGAGGGCAGCGGCACGGTGATGTTCGGCCACGGCGGCCATCACGTCCATGTCGTCGATCTGACGGGCGAGACGCTGTACGTCGAGGCCGACCGGCTGCTGGCCTTCGACGGCTCGCTGGACCAGGGCACGATGTTCATGGGCTCGCAGGGCGGGGTGATGGGCATGGTGCGCGGCCAGGTCACCGGGCAGGGCCTGTTCACCACGACCCTCAAGGGCCACGGCTCGGCCGCGGTGATGGCGCACGGCGGGGTCATCGAGCTGCCGATCACGCACCAGCGCCCGGTCCATGTCGACCCGCAGGCCTATGTCGCGCACCGTGGCGACGTCCGCAACAAACTGTCCACGGCGCTGGGCTGGCGCGACATGGTCGGCCGCGGCTCGGGTGAGGCCTTCCAGCTGGAGCTGTCGGGCCAGGGCACCGTCTACGTACAGGCGTCGGAGGAGAAGCTGTGACCGGTCCCGTCGTCCACGATGTCGGCACCCTGCCGACCGACGACAACGTCAATCCCTATGCCTTCAGCGTGGATCTGAACGGCCAGTGGTTCCTGCAGAAGGGGAAGATGATCGCCTATTACGGGCGGATCGACTTCCACGGGATCGGGCACGGCGGCCTCGACCGGCTGATCGCCGGGAGTTTCCACTCCCCGCTGCACGCCGCCGACTGGGTGGTCGCCGAGGGGCAGGGCAAGATGGTCCTCGCCGACCGCGCCTTCGATGTGAATTCCTTCGACCTCGATGAGGGCAACCTCACCATTCGCTCCGGTAACTTGCTCGCCTTTCAGCCATCTCTGTCGCTGAAGCAGTCGATCATTCCGGGGTTTCTCACGCTGATCGGTACGGGCAAGTTCGTGGCCGCCTCCAACGGGCCGGTGGTCTTCATGGAGCCGCCGATCCGGGTGGATCCGCAGGCGCTGGTCGGCTGGGCGGACTGCCCCTCGCCGTGCCACCACTACGACCACCAGTACCTGCGGGGATTCCTCGGCGGGCTGCGGGCGCACACCGGGATCGGCGGGGCCTCCGGCGAGGAGCACCAGTTCGAGTTCGTGGGTGCCGGGACGGTCCTGCTCCAGTCGACGGAGGTGCTGATGCCGGAGCTGGCGACGGGCGCGGTGCCGGACGAGGCGGGCGTTCCGGGTGGTGGCGGGCACGCGTCGCAAAGTGGCTCACAACTGCCCCAGTTGCCGGGCGGCCTCGGGGGGCTCCAGCGTCGCTTCGGGCTGTGAGCGGTAGTCTGCGGACGGTGATCTCGAACATCTGACCAACCGCGCGGACCCCCTCGGCGTCTCACCCATCGGGACGGATGCCGGCGGGTGCCGCCGCGGCCACCGCCCGGCGCGACCCCGGCGTCACCGCTATCGTCGCGACCACCCTCACTCGAAGCTCGCGCGAACCAACTTAATTAACTATTCAACATTTACGGGTAGAATTCCTCCATGACGACCGACAGTGACACCCCCTGGCTGACCGACCAGGAGCAGCGTGCCTGGCGCACCCATCTGGACGTCAGCAGGCTGCTGATGCACCAACTGGAGCGCGATCTGCAGCCGTTCGGCCTGACGAACAACGACTACGAGATCCTGGTCAACCTCTCCGAGGCCGAGGACCACCGGCTGCGGATGAGCGACCTGGCGACCGGCACCCTGCAGTCCAAGAGCCGCCTCTCCCACCAGATCACCCGGATGGAGAACGCCGGCCTGGTGCGCCGCGAGAGCTGCGAGTCGGACCGCCGCGGCCTCTACGCGGTGCTGACGGACGAGGGCTGGGACACCATGCGCCGGGTCGCCCCGCACCACGTCGCCTCGGTGCGCAAGCACTTCATCGACCTGTTCACCACCGGGGACCTCGAGGCGCTGCGTGCCTCGCTCACGCCGGTGGCCCAGCACCTCCGGGAGCAGCGCGGGGGCCTCTGAGACACCGTCCCGGAGGGCGGGCCGGGGCCGGGAGCTTCAGGAGGCCACCGGCAACTGCAGCTCGAACACCGAGCCCTCCCGTACGGCCAGCGAGCCGCCGTGCCGCACCGCGACGTCCCGCGCGATGGCCAGCCCCAGCCCGGCTCCGCCGTCGTCCCGGGCCCGCGCGTCATCGAGCCGTACGAACCGCTCGAAGATCCGCTCCCGCTCCCCCTCGGGCACCCCGGGCCCGTCGTCGTCGACGCGCAGCACCGCCCACTCCCCCTCGCGCGCCACGGCCACCCGCACACAGGCGGACGCGTGCCGCTGGGCGTTGTCCAGCAGATTGCCCAGCACCCGCCCCAGCTGGCCGCGGGACCCGGCCACTTCCACGCTTCCCAGGTCCCCCACCCGCACCGGAACCCGGTCCCCGGTCCGCTGCGAGCTCTCCTCCCGTACCAACGCGGCCAGGTCGACACGGGCCTGCGCGGGCCGCTCCCCCGCGTCCAGCCGCGCCAGCAGCAGCAGGTCCGCGGCCAGCCGCTGGAGCCGTACGGTGTCCTCCACCGCGCCCGGCACATCCAGCAGCTCCGGGTGTGCGACGCCCACTTCGAGCTGGGTGCGCAGCGACGCGATCGGGCTGCGCAGTTCGTGCGAGGCGTCCGCGACGAACCGCCGCTGACGCTCGACGGCCGTCTCCAGGGCCGCCAGCGTTTCGTTGGTCGTCCGGGCCAGCCGGCCGATCTCGTCCTGCGCCGCGGGCACCGGCACCCGTCGGCTCAGATCCGTGCTGGCGGTGATCGCGGCCATCTCGCCGCGGATCCCCTCCACGGGGCGCAGCGCCCGCCGGGTCACCAGCCAGGTCACCCCGGCCACCACCAGGAGCAGCAGCGGCAGCCCGATCAGCATCGCGGTGCGCACCGTGCCGACGGTGCTGCGCTCGGGGGCCAGCGGCGAACCGGCCCGCACCGTGGCCTTCGCCCCGCCGGTGTCCTTGACCTCGATCGACGCGAAGCGGTAGTCGGCCACCGTGCCGTCGACGTCCGCGGTGCCGTCCCGGTCGTGCGTGTCGTCGTCGACCTCGCCGGGCCGGGGCCCGCTCGTGTGGTCATCGTCGTCGCCGCCGTGGTCGTCGCCGTCGTCATCGGCCGGCGGCGGCGCGGTTTCGCTCGGGGACGGCCTGACGGTCCTGCCGTCCACCGCCCGCACCTCGTCGCCGGCCGCCAGCACCCGCCCGTCGTCGTCCAGGACCACGACGGGATGGTCGTCGCCGTCCGGCAGATCCAGCTTCCCGTATGCCGTGCCGGTCGCGATCTGCGCGGCGACCTCCCGCGCGGCGACCTCGGCCTGCAGTCCCGCCTGGTCCTGGAGGTTGCTCCGCAGCACCAGCAGCACCGCCGTGCCGGCCGCGATCAGTGCCACCGCCACCACGACCGTCGCACCGGCCGCCGCCCTGGCCCGTACCGAGCCCAGCAGCCTACGCACCGGGCACCAGCCGGTATCCGGCACCGCGCACCGTCACGATGCGCCCGGCGCCGAGCTTGCGGCGCAGCGCGCTCACATACACCTCGATGATGTTGACATCGCCCTCGTACGCGAAATCCCAGACGTGCTCGAGGATCTGCGCCTTGGACACCACATCGCCGGCCCGCAGCGCCAGCTGCTCCAGCACGGCGAACTCCTTGGCGGTCAGCGCGACCTCCGCGCCGTCCAGCGTGACCTCGCGGGCCCCCTGGTCGAGGGCCAGTTCTCCCACCCGCAGCACGGGCTGCGCGGTCCGGCCGCGGCGGCGCAGCAGCGCCTTGATGCGGGCGACCAGGACCACGTACGAGAACGGCTTGGTCAGATAGTCGTCGGCGCCGGTGTCCAGCCCCTCGGCCTCGTCGTACTCGCCGTCCTTGGCGGTCAGCATCAGGATCGGTACGTCGTTGCCGGCGGCCCGCAGCGCCCCGCACACGCGGTAGCCGTTCATGCCGGGCAGCATGATGTCCAGCACGATCAGGTCGTAGGCGCCCGCGCCCGCCTGGTGCAGCCCGTCCAGGCCGTCGTGCACCACGTCGACCGCGTACCCCTCGGCGCGCAGGCCCTTGGCCAGCGACAGGGCCAGGCGTTTCTCGTCCTCCACGATCAACAGGCGCATGCGGCCACTGTGGCATCCCGTACCTGAAGAGGTCTTCAGGCGGCTTCAGCTTCCCTTCAGGTGCGTTCCGCGACGGTGGGGTCACTGCCGATCACCGGGCCGGACGACACCGGCCCGCCGTACAGGGGAGCACTCATGAAGCGCCATATCGTCATCGCCACCGCCGCCGCGGCCGCCCTCATCGCGGGCGGCACCGCCACCGCGGTCGCCGTCAACAGCGGCGACGGGCCCGACGGCACCCGGTCCGGCGCCCCGGCGAACGTGCGGGTCGCGGCGCACGACGACGACCGGGGCCGCGGCGAGGACGGCCGGGACGACCGCGGACGGGACGATCGCGACGACGACCACGGCCGGGAGGACGTCCGCGAGGCGAACGCCGCCGAGGTGACCGCACCGCAGGCCGCGGCGGCCGCGCTGAAGGCCGTCCCGGGCGCGGTGGCCGGCCTCGACCTGGACCGGGACCGGCCCGGCCTGGTCTGGGAAGCGGATGTGCTCGGCAAGGACGGCAAGTGGCACGAGGTCACGCTGGATGCCGTCAACGGCCGCGTACTGAACCAGCACATCGATCACGAGGACGACGGCACCGACCCCAGGGGCGCGAAGGTCGACGCCGCGGCCGCCGCCCGTGTCTCCGCCGCGCACGGCACGGTGACCTCCGTCGACCTGGACGACGACCACCGGGCGAAGGCGGTCTGGGAGGTCGAGACGGTGAGCAAGGACGGCAAGGAGCACAAGCTGCTGGTCGACCCGCGGTCCGGGAAGGTGACGGCCGCGCCGGCGCACGACGCGGACGACGACGACAACGGTGGCGCCGACGACTGAGGCCGGCGCGCAGGGGCCGCCCCGGGCACCGGGGCGGCCGTCCTCAGCCCCCGTTCGTCAGGCCGTCCACCAGCTCGTCGGCCGCTCGGTAGGGGTCCGTCTCCCCCGTGACGATGCGCTCGGCCAGCGCGTCCAGCCGGCGGTCTCCGCTGAGGTCGCCGATCCGCTCGCGCAGCGCCGTGACCGCGATCGTCTCGACCTCCCGCGCCGCACGGGCCCGGCGGCGCTGGGCCAGCACCCCGTGCTCCTCCATCCAGGCGCGGTGCTTCTCCAGCGCCTCGACGACCTCGTCCACGCCTTCGCTGCGGGCCGCGACCGTCTTGACGATCGGCGGCCGCCAGTCGCCCGGCGACCGCGCTTCGCCCAGCCCCAGCATGTGGTTGAGCTCGCGGGCGGTGGCGTCGGCGCCGTCGCGGTCGGCCTTGTTGACGACGTAGACGTCGCCGATCTCCAGAATGCCCGCCTTCGCGGCCTGGATGCCGTCGCCCATGCCCGGTGCCAGCAGCACCACGCTGGTATCGGCCTGCGAGGCGATCTCCACCTCGGACTGCCCGACGCCGACCGTCTCGACGAGGACGACGTCGCAGCCCGCCGCGTCCAGGACGCGGATCGCCTGGGGGGCGGCCCAGGCCAGGCCGCCGAGATGGCCGCGGGTGGCCATGGAGCGGATGTAGACGCCGGGGTCGGAGGCGTGGTCCGACATCCGGACGCGGTCGCCGAGCAGGGCCCCGCCGGAGAACGGCGAGGACGGGTCGACGGCCAGGACGCCGACCCGTTTGCCCGCCTTGCGGTAGGCCGTCACCAGGGCGGAGGTGGTGGTGGACTTCCCGACGCCGGGTGAACCGGTCAGCCCGACCACATAGGCGTTGCCGGTGAGCGGCGCGAGCGTCGCCATCACCTCGCGCAGCTCCGGCGCCGCCCCCTCGACGAGGGAGATCAGCCGGGCCACCGCCCTCGGGCGGCCCTGCCGGGCCTGCTCCACCAGCTGCGGGACGTCCACCATCGCTGCGCGTCTCCTTCGGCTCGGTCCGTTTCGCGGTTACTTACCCGGTACGCGGATGATCAGCGCGTCGCCCTGGCCACCGCCGCCGCACAGCGCGGCGGCGCCCACGCCACCGCCCCGGCGGCGCAGCTCGAGCGCGAGGTGCAGCACGATGCGGGCGCCGGACATGCCGATCGGGTGCCCCAGGGCGATCGCACCGCCGTTGACATTCACCTTTTCCGGGGACACCCCGAGGTCCTTCATTGACTGCACGGCGACGGCGGCGAACGCCTCGTTGATCTCGATCAGGTCAAGATCTTCGACGGCCAGGCCTTCCTTGCCCAGGGCGTGGTTGATGGCGTTGGAGGGCTGCGACTGGAGCGAGTTGTCGGGGCCGGCGACGTTGCCGTGCGCGCCGATCTCCGCGATCCACTCCAGGCCCAGTTCCTCGGCCTTGGCCTTGCTCATCACGACCACGGCGGCCGCGCCGTCGGAGATCTGCGAGGAGGTGCCGGCGGTGATCGTGCCGTCCTTGGCGAAGGCCGGGCGCAGCTTGCCGAGCGACTCGGTGGTGGTGTCGCCGCGGATGCCCTCGTCCTTGCTGAAGAGGACCGGCTCGCCCTTGCGCTGCGGGATCTCGACGGGGGTGATCTCGGCCTCGAAGAGCCCGTTCTTCTGGGCGGCGGCGGCCCGCTGGTGGGAGCGCGCGGCGATCTCGTCCTGCTCGGGGCGGGCGATGCCCAGGCGGGTGTTGTGCTTCTCGGTGGACTCGCCCATCGCGACGCCCTCGTAGGCGTCGGTGAGGCCGTCGTGGGCCATCGCGTCGAGCATCTCGACGGCGCCGTACTTGAAGCCCTCGCGGGACTTGGGCAGCAGGTGCGGCGCGTTGGTCATGGACTCCTGGCCGCCCGCGACGACGACGTCGAACTCGCCCGCGCGGATCAGCTGGTCGGCCAGCGCGATCGCGTCGAGGCCGGAGAGGCAGACCTTGTTGACGGTGAGCGCGGGGACGTTCATGGGGATGCCGGCCTTGACGGCGGCCTGGCGGGCGGGGATCTGCCCGGCGCCGGCCTGGAGCACCTGGCCCATGATCACGTACTGCACCTGGTCACCCCCGATGCCTGCCCGGTCGAGGGCCGCCTTGATGGCGACCGCGCCCAGATCGGCGCCGGAGAAGGTCCGCAGGGATCCCAGGAGGCGGCCCATGGGGGTGCGCGCTCCCGCCACGATCACCGAGGTGGTTGCGTTCGTGCCGTTCGTTGCAGACATGCGGTGCGGCCTTCCTTTGCAGGGAAGTTAACGAGGGTTCCCGTCAATGTACTGAGCGGTACGCCCGGGGTCACCGGGAAGCGGGTGTGATCGCGCGCACGTTGCGTAACCAGCCGTGCGGGCGGTGCACTGGAGCCATGCTGACGCGAATCGACCACATCGGGATCGCCTGTTTCGACCTCGACAAGACCGTCGACTTCTACCGTGCCACGTACGGTTTCGAGGTGTTCCACTCCGAGGTCAACGAGGAGCAGGGCGTCCGGGAAGCGATGCTGAAAATCAATGAGACGTCCGACGGCGGCGCCTCGTACCTGCAGCTTCTGGAGCCGACCCGGGAGGACTCCGCGGTCGGTAAGTGGCTTGCGAAGAACGGTGAGGGGGTCCACCACATCGCCTTCGGTACGGCGGATGTGGACGGCGACGCCGCGGACATCCGCAGCAAGGGCGTACGGGTCCTCTACGACGAGCCGAGGACCGGCTCGATGGGCTCCCGGATCACCTTCCTGCACCCCAAGGACTGCCATGGCGTACTGACCGAACTCGTCACCGCCGCGCCCTCCTCCCCGGCGGACCACTGACCTATACGTTCCCCGGCCGGTAGAGTGCACCTTCGGCCGGGGTACGGGAGTGGGGCTCGGCCCATACTCTGCCGATGATCTGACACCATTTCTTCGGAAGGGTCAGCTCCGATGGGCGCGAGTCCGGTACGACGTGACGTGTACGGGACGAGCATTCGCAGGACGGAGTCGGCCGCCACCATGACCAGGGGACGGATGGGACCGCGCAGTGCGGGGCAACGACCGCTACGAGGCTGACGACCACCTCTCGCAGTTCGAGGCCGAGATGGAGCGGCTGAAGACCGAGCGGGACAAGGCCGTCCAGCACGCCGACGACCTCGGCTACCAGGTCGAGGTGTTGCGCGCCAAGCTGCACGAGGCGCGCCGCAACCTCGCGGCCCGCCCTGCCTACGACAACATCAGCCACCAGGCCGAACAGCTGCTGCGCAATGCGCAGATCCAGGCGGACCAGCTGCGGACGGACGCGGAGCGCGAGCTGCGCGAGGCGCGGGCGCAGACCCAGCGGCTGCTCCAGGACCAGGCCGAGCGGCAGTCCCGGCTGGAGGCCGAGCTGCACGCCGAGGCGGTCACCCGCCGGCAGCGGCTCGACGAGGAGCTCAATGAGCGCCGGCAGACCGTCGAATCGCACGTCAACGAGAACGTCGCCTGGGCCGAACAGCTGCGGGCACGCACGGAGTCGCAGGCCCGCCGCCTCATGGAGGAGTCGCGGGCGGAGGCCGAGCAGGCGCTGACGGCCGCGCGGGCCGAGGCCCAGCGGCTGGCCGAGCGGGCCCGCGAGCGCCTGGACACCTCGGCCGAGGAGGCCCGTACCGAGGCCGAATCCATCCTGCGCCGGGCACGCACCGACGCCGAGCGGCTGCTGAACGCCGCCTCCAACCAGGCCCAGGAAGCGACCGATCAGGCCGAGCAGCTGCGTACGACGGCCGGTACGGAGTCGGAGGAGGCGCGCCGGGCGGCCGCGGAGCTGACCCGCAGCGCCGAGGCGCGGATCCAGGAGGCGGACACCGCGCTGCGCGAGGCGCGCACCGAGGCGGACAAGCTCCTCGAGGAGGCCCAGCAGGCCGCCGGCAAGCGGCTGTCGGCCGCGGAGTCGGAGAACGAGCAGCGCACCCGTACGGCCAAGGCGGAGATCGCGCGGCTGGTCGGCGAGGCGACCAAGGAGTCCGAGGCGCTCAAGGCCGAGGCCGAGCAACTGCGCGCGGATGCCCGTACGGAGGCCGACCGGCTGCTCGCCGAGGCGCAGGAGAGCGCGCGGTCCAAGGCGGCCGAGGACTCCGCGGCGCAGCTGGCGAAGGCGGCGCGGACCGCCGAGGAGGTGCTGACCAAGGCGTCGGAGGACGCCAAGGCCACCACCAAGGCGGCGGCCGAGGAGGCCGAACGGCTGCGCAGCGAGGCCGAGTCCGAGGCGGACCGGCTGCGCGAGGAGGCGCACGACACCGCCGCGCAGCTGAAGGGCGCGGCGAAGGACGACACCAAGGAGTACCGCGCCAAGACCGTCGAACTCCAGGAGGAGGCGCGGCGGCTGCGCGGCGAGGCGGAGCAGCTGCGGGCGGACGCGGTCGCCGAGGGCGAGCGGATCCGCAGCGAGGCCCGCCGGGAGGCCGTGCAGCAGATCGAGGAGGCGGCCGGTACCGCCGAGGAGCTGCTGGCGAAGGCCAAGGGCGATGCGGAGGAGACCCGTTCGGGTGCCGTCGCGGAGAGCGAGCGGGTACGGACCGAGGCCATCGAGCGGGCGTCGGCGCTGCGCCGGCAGGCCGAGGATGCGCTGGAGCGGGCCCGTTCGGAGGCCGAGCAGCTGCTGCTGGAGGGCACCCAGGCCGCCGAGACGCTGACCACGACCGCCGAGGACAGCGCCCGGGAGCTGCGCGCGGAGGCCGAGCGGGCCGCCGAGGAGAAGCGCACCGAGGCGCAGGCCGAGCTGGACCGGCTGCACACCGAGGCCGAGAGCAGGGTCACCGCCGCCGAGGACGCGCTGCGCGAGGCGCGCGCGGAGGCCGAGCGGCTGCGCCGGGAGACGCAGGAGGAGGCGGCCCGGCTCAAGGCGGAGGCCGCCGACCGGCGCCGCGCGCTCCAGCAGGAGGCCGAGGCGGAGGCCGAGCGGCTGCGGGCCGAGGCGGCCACGGATGCGTCGGCGGCGCGTTCGGAGAGCGAGGCGGTGGCCGTACGGCTGCGCAGCGAGGCGGCGGCCGAGGCGGAGCGGCTCAAGGCGGAGGCGCAGGAGACCGCGGACCGGGTGCGCGCGGAGGCGGCGACGGCCGCGGAGCGCACGGGTACGGAGGCGGCGCAGGCGCTGGCCGAGGCGCAGGAGGAGGCCGCGCGGCGGCGCCGGGAGGCCGAGCAGCTGCTGGGCGAGGCCCGCGAGGAGGCCCATCAGGAGCGCACGGCGGCGCGGGAGCAGTCCGAGGAGCTGCTGGCGTCGGCCCGTACGCGGGTGAGCGAGGCGCAGGCGGAGGCGGAGCGGCTGGTCGAGGAGGCGGACCGGCGCGCCGGCGAGCTGGTCGCGGCGGCCGAGCAGACCGCGCAGCAGGTCCGGGACTCCGTCGCCGATCTGCACGAGCAGGCCGAGCAGGAGATCGCCGGGCTGCGGTCGGCGGCCGAGCACGCCGCGGAGCGCACCACGACCGAGGCGCAGGACGAGGCGGACCGGGTCCGCAAGGACGCCTACGACGAGCGGGAGCGCGCCTCCGAGGACGCGGCGCGGGTGCGGCGCGAGGCGCAGGAGGCGTCCGAGGCCGCGAAGTCCATGGCGGAGCGGACGGTTTCCGAGGCCTTCGAGGAGGCCGAGCGGCTGCGTACCGAGGCGGCGGGGGTGCTGGACGAGGCGCGCCGGGACGCCAACGGGGCGCGTACGGAGGCCGCGGAGCAGGCGGACCGGCTGCTGACGGAGGCGACCGAGCAGGCCCAGAAGCTGGTCGCGGACGCCACGGCGAAGGCCCAGCAGCTGCGGACCGAGGCGTCGGATGCGCTGGCGTCGGGGGAGCAGGACGCGGCGCGGGCCCGTGCGGAGGCGCGGGACGACGCGAACCGGATGCGGTCGGACGCCGCCGGGCAGGCGGACGCGCTGATCACCGAGGCGCGTACGGAGGCCGAACGGATCGTCACCGAGGCCACCGAGCTGACGTCCTCGGCGCAGGACGACGCGAACCGCATGGTCGCCGAGGCCCAGCAGACCGCCGACCGGCTGCGCGCGGAGGGCGAGCAGCAGGCGCACGCCATGGTCACCGAGGCGTCCGAGGCCGCGGAGCGGCTGCGGACCGAGGCGGCCGAGGTGCTGGAGAAGGCGCGGACGGACGCCGAGGAGACCGGCGACGAGGCGCGCAAGGCGGCCAACAAGACGCGGTCGGACGCCGCGCAGCAGGCCGACGAGCTGATCTCGGAAGCCGGTACGGAGGCCGAGCGGCTGCGCGCCGAGGCGGCGGAGACCACGGCCACCGCCGAGCGGGACGCGGACCGTACCCGGGCGGATGCCCGCGAGCAGGCGGAGGGGATGCTCGCCGGGGCCACCGCGGAGGCGGACCGGCTGCGGGCGGATGCGGCCGAAACGGTCACCGCGGCACAGGAGCACGCCAATCGCACCCGCGGTGAGTCCGCGAAGGTCAAGGAGGACGCCGAGGCGGAGGCGGAGCGGCTGCGGACGGAGGCCCAGCAGGAGTCGGACCGGCTGCTGGACGAGGCCCGCAAGGACGCCGCCAAGCGTCGCGCGGACGCCGCCGAGCAGGCCGATCAGCTCATCGCCAAGGCCCAGGAGGAAGCCCTCAAGACGGCCACCGCGGCCGAGGAGCAGGCCGACACGATGGTGGGGGCGGCACGCAACGAGGCCGACCGGCTCGTCACGGAGGCGACGGCCGAGGGCAATGCGCGGGTGGAGAAGGCCCGTACGGACGCCAACACCCTGCTGGAAGAGGCCCGCGGGGACGCCACCGCCATACGGGACCGCGCCGAGGAGCTGCGGGTGCGGGTCGAGGGCGAGGTCGAGGAGCTGCACGACCGGGCCCGCCGGGAGTCGGCGGAGACGATGAAGAACGCCGGCGAGCGGGTCGACAAGCTCATCGCGCAGGCCACGGAGCAGCAGGTGGAGGCCAAGGAGAAGGCCGATCAGCTGCTGTCGGACGCCAACAGCGAGGCGAGCAAGGTCCGGATCTCGGCGGTCAAGAAGGCCGAGGGCCTGATCAAGGAGGCCGAGAACAAAAAGGCCGAAGCGGTGCGCAACGCCGAGCGGATGCACACCGAGGCGGAGGCCGAGGCCGCCCGGATCGTGGACGAGGGCAAGCGCGAGCTGGAGGTTCTGGTGCGCCGGCGGGAGGACATCAACGCCGAAATCTCCCGCGTTCAGGACGTATTGGAAGCCTTGGAGTCCTTCGAGGTGCCCGGGGGCGGCGCGGAGGGCAAGGGTGGCGTCAAGGCGGCTGCGGGGGCGGGCGCAACTCGTTCGAGTGGCAAGCAGTCTGAAGGGTAGCCACTCAAATGAGGGGTCATTCTCCACTTCAAACGCGCAATGACTCGATGACACGCCGTTAAGACCCCTAGGATTCCCCTTATCACCTCACCGGTCTCTTTCGACAGGAACCCCATGAGCGACACATCCTCCCCCTTCGGCTTCGAGCTCGTGCGGCGTGGGTACGACCGCGGTCAGGTGGACGACCGCATTACCAAGCTCGTCGCCGACCGTGACAGCGCGCTGGCCCGCATCACGTCGCTGGAAAAGCGGATCGAGGAGCTGCACCTCGAGACGCAGAACGCCCAGGCTCAGGTCAACGACGCCGAACCGTCCTACGCAGGCCTCGGTGCGCGCGTCGAGAAGATCCTCCGCCTCGCCGAGGAGGAGGCCAAGGACCTGCGCGAGGAGGCCCGCCGGGCCGCCGAGCAGCACCGCGAGCTGGCCGAGTCGGCCGCCCAGCAGGTCCGTAACGACGCCGAGTCGTTCGCCGCCGAGCGCAAGGCGAAGGCGGAGGACGAGGGCGCGCGGATCGTCGAGAAGGCCAAGGGCGAGGCGTCCACACTGCGTGCCGAGGCGCAGAAGGACGCGCAGTCCAAGCGCGAGGAGGCGGACTCCCTCTTCGAGGAGACCCGCGCCAAGGCCGCCCAGGCGGCCGCCGACTTCGAGACGAACCTGGCCAAGCGCCGGGAGCAGTCCGAGCGCGACCTGGCCTCGCGTCAGGCCAAGGCCGAGAAGCGGCTCGCGGAGATCGAGCACCGCGCCGAGCAGCTCCGCCTGGAGGCCGAGAAGCTCCGTACCGACGCCGAGCGCCGCGCCCGCCAGACGGTGGAGACGGCCCAGCGCCAGGCCGAGGACATCGTGGCGGACGCCAACGCCAAGGCCGACCGGATCCGCAGCGAATCGGAGCGCGAGCTGGCGGCGCTGACCAACCGCCGCGACTCCATCAACGCGCAGCTGACCAACGTCCGCGAGATGCTGGCGACGCTGACCGGCGCGGCGGTGGCCGCGGCCGGCGCCCCCGGCGAGGAGGAGTCCATCTCCCGGGGCGTCCCCGCCCAGCAGAGCCGCTGACGCCCGGCAGGTCCCGCCCGGCAGCTTCCCGCGCCCCCGTACCGCCACTGCGGCGGTAGGGGGGCGCGGTCGTGTGACGGGGCGCCGCGCCCAGTGGCGAGGCCCCCGGGGCGCCCCTAGCGTGCTGTACATGATCGAGCTCGAGGGGCTGACGAAGCATTACGGGGACAAGCTGGCGGTGGACCACCTCACCTGTACGGTGCGGCCCGGCATCGTCACCGGCTTCCTCGGCCCCAACGGCGCGGGCAAGTCCACGACCATGCGGATGATGCTCGATCTGGACAATCCGACCGAGGGCACGGTCCGCATCGACGGCAAGCACTACCGCCAGCTGAAGGACCCGCTGACGTATGTCGGCGCGCTGCTGGACGCCAAGGCGATGCACGGCGGCCGGAGCGCGTACCACCATCTGCTCTGCCTGGCGCAGAGCAACGGCATTCCGCGCGGCCGGGTCGGCGAGGTGCTGGACACGGTCGGCCTGACCTCGGTCGCCGGGAAACGCTCCAAGGGCTTCTCGCTCGGCATGGGCCAGCGCCTGGGCATCGCGGCGGCGCTGCTCGGCGACCCGGAGATCCTGATGTTCGACGAGCCGGTCAACGGTCTCGACCCCGAGGGCATCCACTGGATCCGCAACCTCATGAAGAACCTGGCGGCGCAGGGCCGTACGGTCTTCGTCTCCTCCCATCTGATGAGCGAAATGGCGCTCACGGCCGACCATTTGATCGTGATCGGCCAGGGCCGGCTGATGGCGGACACCTCGATGGCCGCTTTCATCCGGGAGAACTCGCGCTCCTACGTCCGGCTGCGCTCCCCCGAGCAGGAAAAACTCCTCGATCTGCTGCATGCCGAGGGCATCGAGGCGGTGGCGGTCGGCAACGGCTCGCTGGAGATCGACGGGGTGCCGGCGGCCCGGCTGGGCGAGATGGCCGCCCGGCATCAGCTCGTCCTGCATGAGCTGAGCCCCCAGCAGGCGTCGCTGGAAGAGGCCTTCATGCAGCTCACCGCGGAATCCGTGGAGTATCACGCGCACGACGACCGGCCGACGGCGGTGCGGCCGCGGCCCGTGGACGGCACGCCGGTGCGGCCGGACGGCTGGGGCGCGGACTGGCAGAAGCACCGGCAGCAGCAGAAGAAGGGGAGCTGACCGATGGCGGCGGTCACACAGGTCCTGCGCTCGGAATGGACCAAGATCAGATCGGTACGGTCGACGGTGTGGACGCTCGGCATCGCCGTGGTGGTCACCATCGCGCTGGGCGTGCTGATCTGCATTCTGGCCAGAACCGACTTCCACTCCATGTCGGCCGATTCCCGGGTCGCCTTCGACCCCACCAACATCAGCTTCGCCGGGATGGGCCTGGGGCAGCTCGCGATGATCGTCTTCGGGGTGCTGGTGGTCTCCAACGAGTACAGCACCGGCATGATCCGGGCCTCGCTCGCCGCCGTACCGCAGCGCGCCACCTTCCTCTTCTGCAAGCTGCTGGTGGCCACCGCGCTGGTCCTCGTCGTCGGCCTGGCGACGAGCTTCGCGACCTTCTTCGCCGGCCAGACGGCCCTGGGTGATCACCGGGCGCACCTCGGCGATCCCGGTGTCCTGCGCGCCGTGATCGGCGGCGGCCTCTACATGACGCTGATCGCGCTGTTCTCCATGGGCGTCGCCGTGATGCTCCGCAGTCCCATGCTCTCGCTGGGCATCCTCATGCCGTTCTTCTTCCTGATCTCCAACATCCTCGGCAATGTCTCGGCCACCCGGAAACTCGGCCGCTATCTCCCCGACCAGGCCGGCCAGAAGATCATGCAGGTCGTCCCGCGGGTGGGCGACGATCTCCCGTACGGGCCCTGGGGCGGCCTCGGCATCATGATCGCCTGGACGCTGGCGGCGCTCGCGGGCGGCTTCGTCCTCCTCAAGAAACGCGATGCCTGACGCGCAGCGCCCGCCCGGAGAGTGCCGCAGCCCACCAGGATTGACGGGAACCGTCAAGGTCCCGATAGCC
Organism: Streptomyces sp. NPDC053427; assembly: GCF_044544985.1. Taxonomy (NCBI): domain Bacteria; kingdom Bacillati; phylum Actinomycetota; class Actinomycetes; order Kitasatosporales; family Streptomycetaceae; genus Streptomyces; species Streptomyces sp. NPDC053427. The sequence goes on from NZ_JBITYA010000009.1 coordinate 165,751, forward strand.
TCATAACCCTCACGGGGGTACGAGGGCGCCTCTGCCCCGACCACCATGCAAGGGGCGGAGAATGATCGAGGCAGTCGGCCTGACGAAGCGCTACGGCGCCAAGACGGCCGTGCACAACCTGTCCTTCCAGGTACGGCCGGGAACCGTCACCGGCTTCCTGGGGCCCAACGGCTCCGGCAAGTCGACGACGATGCGGATGATCCTGGGCCTGGACACACCGACCTCGGGCCACGCCACCATCTCCGGTCGCCCGTTCCGCAAACTCCCCAACGCGCCCCGCCAGGTGGGCGCGCTGCTCGACGCGAAGGCCGTGCACGGCGGCCGCAGCGCGCGCCAGCATCTGCTCTCGCTCGCCCAGCTCTCCGGGATACCGGCCCGCCGGGTCGACGAGGTGCTCGGCGTGGTCGGCCTCCAGGCCGTGGCCGGGCGCCGCTCCAAGGGCTTCTCGCTCGGCATGGGCCAGCGCCTGGGCATCGCGGCGGCGCTGCTCGGCGACCCGCAGGTGCTGCTCTTCGACGAGCCGGTCAACGGCCTCGACCCCGAGGGCATCCTGTGGGTGCGCAACCTGATGAAGCAGCTGGCGGCGGAGGGCCGTACGGTCTTCGTCTCCTCCCACCTGATGAGCGAGATGGCGCTCACCGCCGAGCACTTGATCGTCATCGGCCGCGGGCAGCTGCTCGCCGACATGGCCGTCAAGGACTTCATCTCGGCCAACTCCGCCGACTTCGCCCGGGTTCGCACCCCCGACACCGAGCCCGAGCAGCGCGAGAAGCTGACCTCGGCGCTCGACGAGGCGGGTGCCCGGGTCGAGCGCGAGCCGGACGGTGCGCTGAAGGTGACCGGGCTGCCGCTCCCCCGGATCAGCGATCTCGCGCACGGGGCCGATGTCCGGCTGTGGGAGCTCTCGCCGCACCAGGCCTCTCTGGAGGAGGCGTACATGCAGCTCACCCAGGGCGCCGTGGACTACCGCTCGACGGCCGACCAGCGGGTGGGCCTGCAAATGCCGGTCGGATATGCGCCCGGCCAGGGCCAACCGCATCCGTATGCCGGCCAGGCCCCGTACATGCAGCAGCCGCCCGCCGTTCCGGGGCCCGGTTACCCGCCCCCGGGGCAGGCTCCGAGTCACCCGTACGGGGCACCCGCACCCGAGCAGTACGGTGCACCCCACCCGTACGGGCAGCCGCCGCAGCCCGCCGCGCCGATGCCGCCGGCCGCCCCTGCCGCCCCCGCCGCCATGCCCACGCCGCAGAACGAGGACGCCCGATGACCAGCCCTCAGCAGCCGCAGCCCCAGCCGCAGCCTGAGCGCGGACCGCACGACACCGGCGCGCACGAGCAGCCGGTACCGGCCTCCCCCGCGCTCGACTCCGCTCGCGCGGGGGGACCCCCACCGCCGATGCCGCCGGCCGCGCCCCAGGGCCCGCCCGCGCCCGCCGGGGAAGCCGGCACGATGATGCTCCAGGCCCAGCAGCCGCCACAGCAGCAGCCCGCGCCGGGCCCCACGCCGGCCAAGGAAGCGGGCACGATGATGCTCCAGGCCCAGCAGCCGCTCCCCCAGCCGCACCCGGAGCCCCGGCCGCTCGCCGCGCACGGCCCCGGCAGGGAAGGGGGCACGATGATGCTCCAGGCCCAGGCCGCCCCGGCTCCGCAGCCGCACCAGCAGCCGCACCAGCAGCCGCAGGCACAGCCCTACCAGCAGCCGGTCCCCCCGCAGGCCCACCCCCAGCAGCAGCCGCAGCAGTTGCAGCCCGCCGCCAACTGGCAGGGCGGACAGCCCGGTTACGTCTCCCCGATCCCGGTGAACAACACCCACCTCGGCCACGCCCTGGCCTCCGAGTGGACGAAGATCCGCTCGGTGCGCTCGACGATCTGGACGCTGGGCGTGATGGTCCTGCTGATCGTCGGCATCGGCCTGCTCACCGCCACCGCCATGTCGGGCCACACCGCCGACCCCCGGATCGCCTTCGGGTTCTTCAGCGTCATGCTGGGCACCCTGTGCATCATCCCGCTCGGCGTCCTGGTGATCTCCTCCGAGTACGGGACGGGGATGATCCGGACGACCATGACCGCCTGCCCCAGCCGGGCCCGGGTGCTCGCCGCCAAGGCGATCGTGTTCTTCCTGCTCGCCTTCGTGATCACGACGCTGTCCACCACGCTCGTCGCCGCCGTGATGTCCGGCGTGGTGGACGGCCCGGAGCCGACGACCGGCGAATGGCTGCGGTGCACGGTGGGCGCCGGACTCTATGTCTCGGTGCTCGGCCTGCTCGCCCTGGCGGTCGGCTCGCTGCTGCGGCACTCCGCCGGCGCCATCAGCGCCATGTTCGGCGTGGTCCTGCTGCCGATGCTGCTCGCGGTCTTCATGCTCGGCGCGAACAGCCTCAAGTGGCTCACCGAGGCGCTGATCAACTACTCGGTCCCCAACTCCCTGGCGACGCTGTACGGCATTCCGTTCCTCGGGGAGTCCGGCCCGCAGGGCTGGAACCCGCTGTGGATCCTCGCCGGCGTCACCGCCGTCGTGCTGGGCGCCGCATTCGCCGTCCAGGAGCGGCGCGACGTGTAGACCCCGGGGACGTCAGTACCTGGGTGCATTTCGGGACCGCTGGAGCCGCGCGCTCCGGCGGTCCCGTGCGTTCCAGCAGGCCTTGTGCCAGTGCCGGCGGTCGTCGACATCGCCGTGCTGCGGCCAGGCGACGATGTGCGGTACGCCGGGCGGGATCTCCTGGTCGCAGCCGGGGCAGCGGTAGTGCTTGGCCGCGCCGCCGCCCCCGACCTGCCGTACGGTCCAGTCCTCGCCGCGCCATTCCTCGGTCCGTTCCAGGCCGTAGCGGTCACCGCCCATGCGGTCGACGGGGTTCGCACCGCCGCGCTGGCGGTTTCGACGCGGGGACACTGAGCACCTCGGGCAATCTGCGGGGATGGGGGTCCCCCCGGGCGAGCGGAGTCGAGCGTGGGGGGAGGGTTGTCACCAGCGTACGCGGCCCGGTCACGGGTGGACCGCGCCCGGCAGGTTTCTGCGATCATCGGGAAATTTCGCGTCAGGCCGTGCCCTTGGCACGTGTCAGGCGTTGTTGCCTGTAAGGGGGAAGCCGCGTCGGCTGCGAGGAGGCAGAGAGCGATGCGCGTTGGCGCTTTCATCCTGGCCGCACAATTCCCGGGCCAGGGACAGGGGGAAGCACTGCACCGCGCGGTGCGCTCCGCACAGGTGGCGGAGGAGGCCGGGCTCGACGATGTCTGGCTGGCGGAACACCACTTCGTGCCGTACGGCGTCTGTCCGAACGCGGTGACGCTGGCCGCGCTGCTGCTGGGCCGCACCCAACGGATCGGGGTCGGTACGGCGGTGAGTGTGCTGCCGACCCAGCATCCGGTGGCGCTCGGTGAGCAGGCGGCGTTGCTGCATCTCGCTTCCGAGGGCCGGTTCACGCTCGGCGTCGGCCGGGGCGGGCCCTGGGTGGATCTCGAGGTCTTCGGCGCCGGACTGGCCGCGTACGACCACGGGTTCCCGGAGTCGCTCGATCTGCTGCTGCGCTGGCTGCGCGAGCCGCGGGTCGGCGCGGCGGGTGAACGCTATGCGTTCCGGGAGGTGGCGGTCGTGCCCCGGCCCGACGAGGCGCTGACCGATCCGGACGGCACGGCCTCCGGGCCGCCCGTGGTGGTCGCCTGCACCTCCCCCGCCTCCGTACGGCTCGCCGCCGCGCGCGGGCTGCCGATGCTGCTCGGCATGCACTGCGGCGACGAGGAGAAGGCGGAGATGGTCGCGCTGTGGCGATCGGCCGCGCGGGAGGCCGGCCGGGACGGTGACGAAGTGGCCGCGGCCGAGCATGTGTCGGCGGGCGTGGTGCAGATCGCCGACGCCCGGCGGGACGCCGAGGAGACCCTGACGAAGGCGATGCCCGGCTGGCTGCGGCAGGGGCTGGGTGCGCATGTCACGGTCGACGGCCGCTATCGCGCCATGCGGGATCCGCTGGCGTACACGGAGCTGCTGTGCGGGCTCCATCCGGTCGGCCCGCCGCGGCTGTGCGTGGACCGGCTGGCGGCGTCGGCGGAGCGTACGGGCATCCGGCGGTTCGCGCTGCTCGTCGAGGGCTCCGGCGATCTCGCCGCCACCGAGGAGAACGTCCGCAGGCTCGGCGCGGAGGTCCTGCCGCAGCTGGGGTGACTCCGCCGGACGGGGCGGAGCGGCGTGCGGCGTTCCCCGCGCGGTGCGTGGTGCGGTCATGCGATGGCGCCGTACTTCCAAGAAGGTCGTGCCGTCGTTCGGTGGTGCTGCCGCTGGCGTACGGGCACGGTGCGCGCCCCCCACGTGCTGCGCAGCGGCAGCAACTCCGATCAGCAGTCGCGCAGTTCCGGCGACTGGTTCAGCAGCTGACCCCGGATCGAGGTGAACTTGGCCAGGCGGTCGTCCACGGCCGGGTCGAGCGGGAAGACCGCGACCCGGTGGCAGTTCTGAAAAGCGAGGCGCACTCCGAAGTGACGCTCCAACGCTCCGCGGATGGCGTCACTCGCCAGCGCGCGCAGCAGCTGGCCGCGCGCCTGCTCGTCCGGCGGCGGCGTCTGGTTGTCGGCGAACTGACCGCCGTCCACCTTCAGCTGAGCCACCAGTGAGCTGATCATCCCCCATGCGTAGGGCAGGGAGTTCCGGACGCAGTCGACAAATGCGGCTTCGTCGACCTCGCCTCGCTCGGCCTGTTCGAGGAGGGCCGGTGAGACGTCGAGCGACATGAGGTTCTCCTCTCGCGGCCCCGCCGGGACGGACGGGGCCTCAGGGATGGGACCAGGGGTTTCGCGACAGAGCGTGTTCGCCTCACGACCCCCTGCTTCAACGGTATGCCGCGCAAGAGGCCCGCACCAGGAGATTGCACATACAACCGGCCAAAGGCGAGCGCCGGGGGTGCGGGGATTTCCCCCGTAAAGAGACCGTGCCCCAAGGGCGAATCGCGCGGGCGGCCCCCGGTCGAGTAGCGTTTCGCACCATGCGTCTCGTCATCGCCCGCTGCTCCGTGGACTACGCCGGCCGGCTCACTGCCCACCTTCCCTCGGCCCCCCGCCTCATCCTGGTGAAAGCGGACGGCTCCGTCTCCATTCACGCGGACGACCGGGCCTACAAACCCCTCAACTGGATGTCCCCGCCCTGTTCCCTCAAGGAGGGTGACGGCGATGTGTGGACGGTCGAGAACAAGGGTGGCGAGAAGCTCATCATCACCCTGGAGGAGGTCCTGCACGACTCCTCGCACGAACTCGGCGTCGACCCCGGCCTCATCAAGGACGGCGTGGAGGCCCACCTTCAGGAGCTGCTCGCCGACCGGATCGAGACCCTTGGCGAGGGCTACTCCCTGATTCGGCGTGAATACCCCACTGCCATTGGCCCCGTGGATATCTTGTGCCGCGACGCGGAGGGTCAGACCGTGGCCGTGGAGATCAAACGGCGGGGCGAGATCGACGGTGTCGAGCAGCTCACGCGCTATCTCGAACTCCTCAACCGCGACCCGCACTTGGCGCCCGTGAAGGGCGTCTTCGCGGCCCAGGAGATCAAGCCGCAGGCGCGCGTACTGGCCACCGACCGTGGCATCGGCTGTGTCGTGCTGGACTACGACGGCCTGCGCGGCATCGAGGACGACAAGCTGCGGCTGTTCTGAGCCCGCTGCCGCTGCACGGAGCCCGGGACCCGGACGACCGGGGCCCGGGCTCTCGTATCAGGCGGTGGAGGTGCTCTCGGTGGTCGACGGGCTGCCGCTCTGGGCGCTCGACGGGGTGCCCGAGCCGGGTGCGGACGGTCCCGCCGCTGACGCGGACGCCGAGTCGGGGCTCGTCCCCGACGGGCTCTGCGTGGGCGGCTTGTCCGTGGGGTCCTCGGTCGGCGTCGGGTCCGTCGGCTCGCCGGTCGGGTCCTGGGTCGGCGTCGGTTCGGTCGGCCGGCCGGTCGGCTTGTGGGTCGGCCGGGTCGGCCTGCTCGTGGGAGTGGTGGGATCGCCGGTGGGCGTGTTCGGGCCGGTGGTCGGGTCCGACGGCCGGGTGCTGGGGTCGGCCGGTGACTGGCTGGTGGCGGGGTCGCTCGCCGAGGGGGACCCGGTGCCCTCGTGGCCGGCGCCGGTCGGCGTGGACGTACCGGGGCCGGAGGGCGGCAGGCTCGAGCCCGTTGTGGGCGCGTCGGTCGGCAGTTCCGGGTTCTCGCCGTCCGGGGTGGTCTGTTCCGAGGTGACGTGGTCGCCGCCCTTGGAGTCGTCGTCGGACGTCATCCCGAGCGTGACGACGGTGCCGAGCACGGCCACCAGCAGCGCTCCGGCGCCCGCGGCGACGAGGTTGCGCCGGGCCGACCGCTTGCCGAGGGCGCCCGCGGTGGCCGGCAGGGCGGTGGTGGCCTCGGTGCTCGCCGCGCCCCGGGCGACGACCGTGACGCCGGTCCTCTCGGAGCGCGGGAGGCGCAGCTTGGCGGTCGGGACGGCGTCGGGCGACGGCTCTGCCGCCCCGGCGGCTACGTCCGGTGCCTTCGCGGTGGCGCCGGTCCTGGGCCCGCCGGTGGCCTTGAGGACGGTGGTGTCGGCGGCCGCCGAATCGGCCCGTGAGCGGTCGCTGACCAGCGCCAGTGCGCGCCGCCCCGCGACCGCGCCCCGGCGGTCGGAGAGCACCCCGCGCAGCCCGATGGACGCCTCCAGCTCGGCCCGCGCCCGGTCCAGGCTGCCGGTGCACAGCGCCAGCACGCCCAGCTCGTGGTGGAAGTAGGCCTCCTCGGCGACCTCGCCGGCGCGCCGCGCGGCCTCCTGGCCGTGCCGCAGGCTGCGTTCCCAGGCGCTCCAGCGCAGCGCGGCGGCGAGCGCGGGCGCGGCCGTACGGGCGAGCAGCACGGCCGCGCTGGCGTGGCCGCTCTCCCGGCTGGCGGTCAGCACGCCCATCGCGGCCAGCACCGCATCCGCCTCGCCGGCGACCCGCTCGGGGGTGACCGAGGGGTGGCCGGCCCACCAGGAGTAGTGCTGGGCGGCGGTGTGTGCCCGGGCGGCGGCGCCCTCGGCGTAGCCGTCGGCCGCCAGCTGGTCCTGGACGGTGGCGGCCAGCCGGTAGTGGGACCCGGCCGGGGTGATCAGTCCGCTGCCCAGCAGATCGCCGAGGACGGCGTCCGCGTGGGTGTCCTCGGTGAGCGCGGGCAGATGCGCCTGGTGCGGCAGTTCGCCGCCGAGCGCGACCGCGAAGCGCAGCGTCTCCCGGGCGGCGGCGCTGAGCCGGGCGGCGAGCAGCGGTACCGGCGAGGCGGCCTCGCCGAGCGTGGGCAGCGGGCCGTCGGGGTGCCCGTCGGAGCCGGCGGGTCCGTCCTGGGTGGCGTCGGTGGCGTCCGGGCCGTCGGTCTCGGCGCCGGTGGCCGTCGCCTCGGAGAGGACGCGGTCGCGCCGCCGCAGCAGCGCCGCGGCCTGGACGAACCGCAGCGGCAGGCCCTCGGACTCGAACCACAGGTCCGCGGCCCAGGCCTCCTCGTCGGGGGTGAGCGTCCGGTCCACGGCGCGCTCCAGCATCCGTACGCAGGCGCCGCGGCCGATCCCGCCGAGGAAGACCTCCTCGAGGGGGGAGCCGGCGCTGGGCGCCGGGACGCCGGGGGTGGCGGCGATCAGGAAGGCGCACTCGGGGGTGGCGTCGAGCAGTTCGTCGAGCGCGGTGCCGCCGAACTCCAGGTCGTCCAGGACGACGATCGCACCGATGGCGCGGAGCCGGCGCAGCAGCTCGGGGCGGTCGGGGCGGTGCTGCGGGGCGCGGTAGACGGCGCCGAACAGCGCGTACAGCACGTCGGTGGGGGTGCGGCGGTAGCCGGAGAGCCGGATGACGCCGTCGGGGGCGAGGTCGGCGCAGGCGGTGGCGACGGCGTCCAGCAGGCGGGTGCGGCCCGATCCGGAGGGGCCGGTGACGCGCACGGAGCGGCCGCGGGAGAGCAGCCGTACCAGGCGCTCGGTCTCCTCGGACCGTTCCTCGAGGACGGTTTCGTGCCCGGCGAAGGCGAGCGGCCCGGCGGGCAGCGGGGGCGCGGCGGCGCGGGCGGCCTCGGCGCGTTCCTCGGGCCGGAGCTTGCCGGGGAGGGACGGGCGTTCGCCGGGCGGGCAGGGCTCTATCTCGCTGCCGTCGATGGGGTTGACGGTGACGAGGTAGCCGCCCGAGACCAGCCGTACGACGCGGGCCTGGCCGCCGGAGCCGTCCTGTGGGGTGCCGAAGGGGTGGGTCGGCGCCTCGGCAGGGTGGCCCTGTTCGGCGTACTCCTCAGGTCCCCGGTTCGTGTTCGGGTCCATGCTGCAAGCTCCCAGATCTGGCGTGCCCGACTGCTCTTCCGGCCGTTCGCACCCCCGGCTCCGGCCGGGATTCCCTGGCCGTGGCGTCTGGTCTGGTCCGGTGCCCACCGCCGTGAAGGCATACGGCGGGCAACCGCACCTTAGCCCCGGGGCGCGGGGCGGGGTATCGCTGGGGCCGGACACTGCACCGAACACGCCGAACATCCCGGCAGGTCCGGATTCTCCGCCTTCACTGCTTTCATCCGGTTGTCCCGCGCCCCGCGGCGCCTCCCCCCACGGCCTCGCATCCGGTGCCTCACACGCGAGGAAGCGATTCCGCTTCGATGCCGCCCTCGATGGCGAGGATGCGGTGCAGGCGGGTGGCGACCAGGAGGCGCTGCATCTGGGGCGGCACGCCGCGCAGCACCAGCCGGCGGTTGACCCGGCCCGCGCGGCGGTGCGCCCCCATGATCACGCCGAGGCCGGTGGCGTCCCAGGAGTCCAGCTCGGTCAGGTCCAGTACGAGATCGCCATGGCCGGAGTCGACGGCGGCGTGCAGGGCCGAACGGGCGTCCGCCGCGCTGCGGACGTCGAGGCGGCCCCCGACGACCAGCTCGACGTGGTCGCCCCTGATGTGCATATGCGCTCCCCGATTGATGGGTTGTCTGCCCTTGACGTCTACAGAACTGACTGCCTCTCATGCGGCGAAGTTGCCGCTTGTAAGCGAACCGATACCGAATTCACCCCGCAGGGTGATCGCATCGGGGTCCAGGACCCCGATGCGGACTCAGCGGTATCAGTGCTTGTAGAAGCCCTGCCCACTCTTGCGGCCGATATCGCCCGCATCCACCATGCGCCGCATGAGCTCCGGCGGCGCGAACTTCTCGTCCTGGGACTCGGTGTAGATGTTGTCGGTGGCGTGCATCAGGATGTCGACGCCCGTCAGATCGGCGGTGGCCAGCGGTCCCATGGCGTGGCCGAAGCCCAGCTTGCAGGCGATGTCGATGTCCTCGGCGGTGGCCACGCCGGACTCGTACAGTTTCGCCGCCTCGACGATCAGTGCGGAGATCAGCCGGGTGGTGACGAAGCCGGCCACATCGCGGTTGACGACGATGCAGGTCTTACCGACCGACTCGGCGAATTCCCGTGCGGTGGCGAGCGTTTCGTCGCTGGTCTTGTAGCCGCGCACCAGCTCGCACAGCTGCATCATCGGCACCGGCGAGAAGAAGTGCGTCCCCACGACCCGCTCGGGGCGGGAGGTGGCCGCGGCGATCTTGGTGATCGGGATGGCGGAGGTGTTGGAGGCGAGCACCGCCTCGTCCTTGGCGAGCTTGTCCAGCGACTGGAAGATCTCGCGCTTGACCTCGACCTTCTCGAAGACCGCCTCGACAACGATATCGGCGTCGGCGACGGCTTCCAGGTCGGTGGTGGTGGTGATGCGGGCCAGCGCCTGCTCGGCGGCCGCCGCCTCCAGCTTCCCCTTGGTGACGAACTTCTCGTACGAGGCCTCGATGCCGCCCTTGCCGCGGGCCAGCGCCTCGTCCGTCACATCGCGGAGGACGACGTCCCATCCCGCCTGGGCGGAGACCTGCGCGATACCGGACCCCATGAGTCCGGCCCCGATGACGGCGAGCTTCCTTGCCACTGCTGTCCCCTAACACCCTGTGCACTTGACGGCTCTACGGACGACTCTCAGGGCGACGTTAGCGGTCGGGGGCGATCCATTGGTACGTAAGAGATGCGCGTCACGTCTCAGATGACGGACATCACACCGACGGGGCCCCGCGGCGGCACGGAAGGCCGTCAGCCGTCCGCCCGTACGGCGTAGTTGAGGACCTTGTCGCTCAGCAGCGCCTCCATCTCGTCGAGCAGGGCGAGGGCCTCGCGGGAGACGACCCCCGGCTTGCGGCCGGCGATCATCTCGTCGGCGATGGTGGTCATCAAGGTCTGGTGCACCCAGTCGATCTGGCCCGCCATCAGTCCCGGCAGCGGGTCGTCGGCGGCCGCGCCGGTCTCCTGCCGGAGGGCGGCCGCCAGGTTCTCGTACTGCTCCTGCTGTACGCGCCACAGGCGGGCCTGGAGGGTCGCCGAGCCGTGGACGACCTTCATGAACTGCTCGTACCCCTCGATGAGCCCCACCTTGGGCGAGACGCTCACCACTTCCTCGCGCAGCTCCCGCAGGACGGCGGCGGCGGCCGACTCCCCCGCGTCGCGGGCCCGTACGAACCGCGCCAGCCGGTCGACCAGCCCCTTGCTCCGGTCGAAGAACAGGTCTTCCTTTGCCGGGAAGTAGTTGTAGACCGTGTTGACGGAGACGTTCGCCGCCTCGGCGATCTCGGCGATGGTCACCGCGTCGAAGCCGCGCTGCATGAAGAGGCCGGTGGCCACGTCCGAGATGAACTGGCGGGTCTGCCGCTTCTTCCGCTCCCTGAGTCCCTCTGCCATGCCCTTCACCCTACCCTTCGCTGGGCTCTCTTAATTTTTGGAGGCATTGCAATTTTGGGGAGCCTCTGCTTCTCTGTCTGCCATGCCAGTCATCACCGCGTCCGGACTCGCCCGGACCTTCACCACCAAACGCGGCCCCGTCGAGGCCGTCCGCGGCATCGACCTCACCGTCGAACGCGGCGAGATCCTCGGCTTCCTCGGCCCCAACGGGGCGGGCAAGACCACCACCCTGCGGATGCTCACCACGCTCCTGGCGCCCACCGGCGGCAGCGCGACCGTCGCCGGCTGCGACCTGGCCCGCGATCCGGCGGGCGTGCGCCGCGCCTGCGGATACATCGCCCAGTCCGGCGGCGTCGACCCCCACGTCTCGGTGCGCGAGGAGCTGGTCACCCAGGCCCGCCTCTACCGCCTGACCAAGCCCCAAGCGCACGCCCGTACCGAGGAACTGGCCGCCGACCTGGGCCTGACCGAGCTGCTGGACCGCAGGACCGCCGCGCTCTCCGGCGGCCAGCGGCGGCGGCTGGACATCGCGATGGGCCTCACCCACCGCCCCCAGGTGCTCTTCCTCGACGAGCCGACCACCGGCCTCGACCCCGGCAGCCGCGCCGACCTGTGGGACCTGGTCCGCCGCATCCGCGCCGAGCACGGCACCACCGTCTTTCTGACCACCCACTACCTCGACGAGGCCGATGCGCTCGCCGACCGGCTGGTGATCGTCGACAAGGGGGTGGTGGTCGCCGAGGGCACCCCGGACGCCCTCAAGCGCGCCCACGCCGGCTCCCCCGACGCCTCCCTCCAGGACACCTTCCTCGCCATCACCGGGCACGGTCTCGCGCCCGGCGAGAACGCCGCCCCCCTCGCCGCCTGACCCGGCCCGCCGCACCTCAGGAGCACATGTGTCCGCATTCCTCTCCGACACCGCGCTGATCTTCGGGCGCTACGCCCGCCAGACCCTGCGCTCGCGGCTCCAGATGCTCTTCGGCATCGTCATGCCGCTGCTGTATCTGGTCTTCTTCGGCCCGCTGCTGACCGGCCTGCCCATGTCCCCGTCCGGATCTCCCGGCAGCTCCTGGCGGATACTGGTGCCCGGACTGCTCCTCCAACTCGCCCTGTTCGGGGCCGCGTTCTGCGGATTCGGCATCATCGTCGAGAAGCAGTACGGGGTCGTGGAGCGGATGCGGGTCACCCCGGTGAGCCGGCTGGCGATGCTGCTGGGACGGGTCCTGCGCGATGCCGCGCTGTTCGTCTTCCAGGCCGTGCTGCTGGTGCTGGCCGCGCTGGTCATGGGCCTGCGCGCACCACTGGCCGGCATCCTGATCGGCTTCGGCTTCGTCGCCGTACTGACCGTGGCGCTGGCCTCGCTCTCGTATGCGCTGGCGCTGAAGGTCAACTCCCCGCAGGAATTCGGACCGGTCATCAACGCCGTCACCCTGCCCTCGATGCTGCTGTCCGGGCTGATGCTGCCGATGACGCTGGGGCCCCAGTGGCTCGATGTGGTCTCGCACTTCGTGCCATTCCGCTACCTCGTCGACGCGGTCCGGGCGGCGTTCACCGGCTCGTACGCCTCCACCGCCATGCTCTACGGCGTCCTGGTCGCGCTCGCCTTCTCCGCGCTGTCGATGGCCCTGTGCACCCGGGCGTTCCGCAGGTCCGCGGCGTAGGCTCGGCCGCATGGTGAATCTGACGCGCATCTACACCCGCACCGGCGACAAGGGCACCACCGCCCTCGGCGACATGAGCCGGACCGCCAAGACCGATTCGCGGATCTCGGCCTACGCGGACGCCAACGAGGCCAACGCCGCCATCGGCGTGGCCCTCGCCCTCGGCTCGCTGCCGGACGACGTCGCCACGGTGCTGCTGCGCGTGCAGAACGACCTCTTCGATGTCGGTGCCGACCTGGCGACGCCGGTGGTGGAGAACCCGGAGTTCCCGCCGCTGCGCGTCGAACAGGCCTATGTCGACAAGCTGGAGGCCGACTGCGACCGCTTCCTGGCCGAGCTGGAGAAGCTGCGCAGCTTCATCCTCCCGGGCGGCACGGCCGGCGCCGCGCTGCTCCACCAGGCCTGCACGGTCGTACGGCGCGCGGAGCGCTCCACCTGGGCGGCGTTCGAGGAGCACGGCGAGACGATGAATCCGCTGACCGCCACGTATCTCAACCGGCTCTCCGACCTGCTGTTCATCCTGGCGCGCACGGCCAACAAGGAGGTCGGGGACGTGCTGTGGGTGCCCGGCGGCGAGCGCTAGCGCTCCGGCGTCGTCACCCGCGGCCGGTCCGGGGCCTCCGCCGCCGTGGCCCCGCCCGGGTCCTTCTTCTGCCGGATGAGGTACGTGGCGGCGACGAGGCCGTGGAGGGCGAGGATCCGCAGCGAGGTGAACTGCCAGTCGCGCAGCGAGGCGCTGTCGCCGTCGTCGCCGACGTACCAGATGGCGATCTGGAGCAGGGCCGCCGCGACGGCGACCATCAGCAGCGTACGCAGCCACAGCCTGCCCTCGTGGCGGGCGCGGGCGAGGCCGTAGCGCGGGGGCTTGACCGGGGGCGGGCCGCCGGCGAAGCGGTGCGAGAAGTGGCCGTCGACCCAGGTGATCGTGTAGTGGCCGTAGGCGACGGTGTAGCCGATGTAGACGGCGGCCAGGCCGTGTTTCCAGTCCGCCGCGGCGCCGTTCTTCAGGTCGATGGCGGTGACGATCAACAGGACCAGCTCCAGCAGCGGCTCCATCAGGAGCACCGCCGCTCCGGTACGGGGCATCCGGGCCAGGTAGCGCAGCGCCAGGCCGACGGCCAGCAGCACCCAGAAGCCGACCTCGCAGACGATGATCAGTGTGACGACCACGACGGTTCCCTCTCTGCGTGCCGATCCTCCGTTCCTCTCCAGGCTCGCAGCGGCGGGCGGCCGGAACGTCGTCGCGGGCGACGATCCGGGACTGCATCTTTCGATGTAGCGGGGTGTCTGCAGGGATGAGGCGGCGACGGCCCCGCGGCGTGTTGGATGGAGGAGTGCCAGCCCACACCGACCGCACCCTCGCCGCGCCCCGCCGGCCGCACCGTATCGATGTGCTCATCGCGGGCGGCGGGCTGCTGTGCGGGCTGCTGCTGTGGACGCTGCGTCTGCACGGCGGCCCGCCGCTGTTCGGCCTGTCCGCCCCGTTCACCCTGGTCGCCCTCACCGCGATGTCGGGGGCCGAGCTGATCCGCCGTACGGCACCGATGGCCGCACTGGCCGTCGCCGTCCTGGCACTGGCCCTGGACATCTGCAGCGGCACCCTGGTCGCCACGGTCCTGATGTTCACCGACGTGGTCTACGCGGCGGTGCTCTACGGCGGACCGGCCGCCGCCCGCCGGATCCCGTTCTACAGCGTCCTGCTGACGCTCCTTGCCACCGTCACGCTGGTCGCGCTCTGGCACGACCCCCAGGTCGTCATCTTCAGCATCGTCATCGCCCTCGGCACCATCGCCCCGGCCTGGACCGGCTCCCTCATCCGTAACCACCGCGACGCCGCCCAGGCCGCCCGGCTGCGTGCCGAGCAGACCGCGCTGCTGGCCGAGATGGACCGTGCGCAGGCGGTGGCCGGGGAACGGGCGCGGATGGCGCGCGAGCTGCATGACGTGGTCGCCAACCATCTGTCGGCGATCGCGATCCACTCGACCGCCGCGCAGACCATCGACGACCCGGCGGCGACCCGCGAGGCCCTGGGGGTGATCCGCGAGAACAGCGTGCAAGGTCTGGCCGAAATGCGCCGCCTCATCGGCCTGTTGCGGGACGCGAAAGCGGCCGACGGTGGCGACGCTCCGGCCGCGACGCCCACGCTGGACGGCCTGGAGGCGCTGATCACCCAGGCCCGTGCCAACGGCGCGAGCAGCGGGCTGTCCTTCGTACTGGACGGTCCGCCGGCCAAGCCCCGCCTGGTGGCGCCCGTCGAGCTCGCCGCGTACCGCATCGTCCAGGAGTCGCTGACCAACGCGCTCAAGCACGCCGCGCCCGGCGAGGTCCTGGTCCGGCTCGCCCAGAACGGCGACGGGCCGCTCACCGTGACCGTCCGCAGCCCCTACGCCGACCGGCCGGGCCCTCGCGCGCCCGGCTCCGGCGCCGGGCTGGTCGGGATGCACGAGCGGATCGCCCTGCTCGGCGGGGAATTCGAGGCCGGCCCCCGCCGTGGGCCGGCCGGCAAGGTCTGGCTGGTGCGGGCCGCGCTGCCCGCCTCCGAGGAGGAACGACAACGATGACAGCCGCCGCAGCACCGATCCGGGTCCTCGTCGCCGAGGACCAGTCCGCCGTACGGGCCGGGCTGGTGCTCATCCTGCGCTCCGCCCCCGACATCGAGGTGGTCGGGGAGGCGGTGGACGGCGAGGAAGCGGTACGGCTCGCCCACGAGCTGAAGCCCGCCCTGGTCCTCATGGACCTCCAGATGCCCCGGCTCGACGGGGTCTCCGCCACCCGGCGGATCGTCGCCGAGCGGCTGGCGGACGTGCTCGTGCTGACCACGTTCGACCTGGACGAATACGTCTTCGGGGCGCTCCGGGCGGGGGCCGCGGGCTTTCTGCTCAAGGACAGCGACGCGCCCGCGCTGCTGACGGCGGTGCGTACGGTGGCGTCCGGCGAGGGGCTGATCGCGCCGGCGGTGACGCGACGGCTGATCGCGGAGTTCGCCCGCCCGCAGACGGCGGCGCGGCCGGCCCGGAGCGGCGACGGCCCGGATCCCGCCGTCCTGGACGCGCTGACGCCGCGCGAGCGGGAGGTGCTGGGATGCCTGGGGCGGGGGCTGTCGAACGCCGATATCGCGCTGCGGTTGGCGATGGCGGAGGCCACCGTCAAAACACATGTCAGCCGGCTGCTGGGAAAGCTGGGCCTGCGCAGCCGGGTCCAGGCGGCCGTGCTGGCACAGGAGTTGGGGGTCGACGGGCCTTAGGGTGCGGCCGAACGGATCCCCTAAGGGGTACGAGCGCCCCCTGCGGGGCCACAACGCGGCGGGGTCGGGGGGTATTCCCGTGGCGCACGGGGTGACCGACGAGGGGGCATCCCCACACCGCACCAGGCAACCGACGACCCGCTCTCCGGCTAGGCGACGTTCACCCTCTGGCCGGGAGGGGCCGCCTCCAGCCAGGCCAGGAAGCCGGTGAGCGCGTCCTCGCTCATCGCCAGCTCCAGGCGGGTGCCGCGGTGGGCGCAGGCCAGGACGATGGAGTCGGACAGCAGTGCCAGCTCTTCCTCGCCCTGGGGGGTTCGGCGGTGCAGGACCTCGATGGCGGAGCGCTCCAGGACGCGGCGGGGCCGGAGGGCGTACGAGAACACGCGGAACCACTCGACGCGGTCGCCGTTGTAGCGGGCGACGCCGTAGATCCAGCCCTTGCCGCTGGGTTCGGCGGCCTTGTCCTGGCCTTCCGCCCTCTCCGGTACGTTCCAGCGCAGGCTGCAGTCGAAGGTGCCGCCGGAGCGCTGGATGAGCCGTCGCCGCAGCCCGAAGACGAACAGCCCCAGCAGCACCAGTAGCACGACGATGCCGCTCACAAGCAGAGCGAGGACCATCTCGACCGACCTCCTCGCCTCGGTGGGGGTACTCCCGGACGGAGCCCGGGGGTAGGGAAACGCACCTGCATTGCCTCAGCCGCGGGACGCTCCGGAGGATTCCGGGCAGCCCGCGGCTGAGGATCGATCTCGTCGGTGACGGGGCTCAGTGAACGCCCGTCACCGCACGCAGCCGGACATCGGCGCGACGCTCGGCGGCCGCATCAGCGTCCGACTTCGCTCGCTCCAGGGCCCGCTCCGCGCGCTGGACATCGATCTCGTCCGACAGTTCCGCGATCTCCGCGAGCAGAGACAGCTTGTTGTCGGCGAACGAGATGAAGCCGCCGTGCACCGCGGCGACGACGGTGCCGTCCCCGCTCTCGCCGGTCGTACGAATCGTCACCGGGCCCGACTGCAGCACGCCGAGCAGCGGCTGATGTCCGGGCATGACGCCGATGTCGCCCGACGAGGTGCGCGCGACGACCAGGCTGGCCTCGCCGGACCAGACCTGACGGTCCGCGGCGACCAACTCGACGTGCAGCTCAGCCACGATGGCTCCTCGGGTCTCCACCTGCCTGGCGTGGCAGATGTTGGGTCAAATACTAGTGGTCGTAAGGACCGGGGGCGGCCAGGGCCGCCCCCGGGACCGGTGCCGGGGTCAGGAGACGCCCAGCTCCTTGGCGTTCTTCTCCAGGTCCTCGATGCCACCGCACATGAAGAAGGCCTGCTCGGGGAAGTGGTCGTACTCGCCGTCCGCGATCGCGTTGAAGGCGTGGATCGACTCGTCGAGCGAGACGTCCGAGCCGTCGACACCGGTGAACTGCTTCGCCACGTGGGTGTTCTGCGACAGGAAGCGCTCGATACGACGGGCGCGGTAGACGGTGAGCTTGTCCTCCTCACCGAGCTCGTCGATACCCAGGATGGAGATGATGTCCTGGAGATCCTTGTTCTTCTGCAGGATCGTCTTGACGCGCGAAGCGCAGTCGTAGTGCTCCTGCGTGATGTAACGGGGGTCCAGGATCCGGGACGTCGAGTCCAGCGGGTCCACCGCCGGGTAGATGCCCTTCTCCGAGATCGGACGGGAGAGGACCGTCGTCGCGTCGAGGTGCGCGAAGGTCGTCGCCGGCGCCGGGTCGGTCAGGTCGTCCGCGGGGACGTAGATCGCCTGCATCGAGGTGATCGAGTGACCACGGGTCGAGGTGATGCGCTCCTGGAGGAGACCCATCTCGTCGGCCAGGTTCGGCTGGTAACCCACCGCGGAGGGCATCCGGCCGAGCAGGGTCGACACCTCGGAACCCGCCTGGGTGTACCGGAAGATGTTGTCGATGAAGAACAGCACGTCCTGCTTCTGCACATCGCGGAAGTACTCCGCCATGGTCAGACCGGCCAGGGCGACGCGCAGACGGGTGCCCGGCGGCTCGTCCATCTGACCGAAGACCAGTGCGGTCTTGTCGATGACGCCGGAGTCCGTCATTTCCTCGATGAGGTCGTTGCCCTCACGGGTGCGCTCGCCGACACCGGCGAACACCGACACACCGTCGTGGTTGTTGGCCACGCGGTAGATCATTTCCTGGATCAGAACGGTCTTGCCGACACCGGCACCACCGAACAGACCGATCTTGCCGCCCTTGACGTACGGGGTCAGCAGGTCGATGACCTTGACGCCGGTCTCGAACATCTCGGTCTTGGACTCGAGCTGGTCGAAGCTCGGGGCCTTGCGGTGGATGGGCCAGCGCTCGGTGACCTCGGCAGCCGCCTCCGGCTTGTTGAGGATCTCGCCGAGGGTGTTGAAGACCTTGCCCTTGGTGATGTCACCGACGGGGACGGTGATCCCGTTGCCGGTGTTGGTCACCGGGGCCTGGCGGACCAGGCCGTCGGTGGGCTGCATGGAAATGGCACGGACCAGGCCCTCGCCCAGGTGCTGGGCAACCTCGAGGGTCAGGACCTTGAGGGCGCCGGCCTGAGCCGGGTCGGCGACCTCGACGGTCAGTGCGTTGTAGATCTCCGGCATCGCGTCGACGGGGAACTCCACGTCGACGACCGGGCCGATGACCCGCGCGACGCGGCCCGTCGCCGTGGCCGTCTCAACAGTGGTGGTCATAGTTGTCAGTCACTCCCCGCGGTCGCGTCGGCCAGTGCGCTCGCGCCACCGACGATCTCGCTGATTTCCTGGGTGATTTCGGCCTGGCGGGCCTCATTGGCAAGCCGCGAGAGCGACTTGATGAGCTCGTCTGCGTTGTCGGTCGCCGACTTCATCGCGCGCCGCGTGGCGGCGTGCTTGGAGGCGGCGGCCTGCAGGAGCGCGTTGTAGATCCGCGACTCGACGTACCGCGGAAGCAGGGCGTCCAGGACGTCCTCCGCCGACGGCTCGAAGTCGAACAGCGGAAGGATCTCGCCCTTGGACGTCTCCTCCGACTCCGCCACGGCCTTGTCGAGGCTGAGCGGCAGCAGGCGGTCGTCGAGCGCCGTCTGCGTCATCATCGAGATGAACTCGGTGTAGACGATGTGGAGTTCGTCCACCCCGCCCTCGGCGGTGTCCTTCTGGACGGCGCCGATGAGCGGTGCGGCGATCGCCTTCGCGTCCGCGTACGTCGGGCTGTCGGTGAAGCCGGTCCACGACTCCGTGACCGTGCGCTCACGGAAGCTGTAGTACGACACTCCCTTGCGCCCGACGATGTAGACGTCGACTTCCTTGCCCTCGGCCTTGAGCCGCTCGGTGAGCTGCTCCGCGGCCTTGATGACGTTGGAGGAGTACCCGCCGGCCAGGCCGCGGTCGCTCGTGATGAGCAGCAGCGCGGCCCGCGTCGGGTTCTCCGCCTCGGTCGTCAGCGGGTGCTGGGTGTTCGAGCCCGTGGCAACCGCCGTCACCGCGCGGGTCAGTTCACTCGCGTACGGCGTCGATGCCGCCACCTGGCGCTGCGCCTTGATGACGCGCGAGGCGGCGATCATCTCCATCGCCTTGGTGATCTTCTTGGTCGCGGTGACGGAGCGGATGCGACGCTTGTAGACCCGGAGCTTGGCTCCCATGGATCAGGTCCCTTCCGTCGTCACTTGCTGGTGCCGGCCGGGGCGTCCTCGCCGAGCAGCTTGCCGTCCGAGGTCTCGAACTGCTGCTTGAAGCCGTCGACGGCCTCGGAGATCGCACCGATGGTGTCGTCGGACATCTTGGCGCCCTCGCGGATGCTGGTCAGCAGGTCCTTCTTCTCCCGGTGGAGGTAGTCGAGGAGCTCCCGCTCGAAGCGGCGGATGTCCTCGACGGGGACGTTGTCCATCTTGCCGTTGGTGCCGGCCCAGATGGAGACGACCTGGTCCTCGGTGGCGTACGGAGCGTACTGGTCCTGCTTGAGCAGCTCGGTCATCCGCTGACCGCGGCCCAGCTGCGCCTTGGAGGCCGCGTCCAGGTCGGAACCGAAGGCGGCGAACGCCTCCAGCTCGCGGTACTGGGCGAGGTCCACGCGGAGCCGGCCGGAGACCTGGCGCATGGCCTTGTGCTGGGCGGAACCACCGACACGGGAGACGGAGATACCGACGTTCAGCGCGGGACGCTGGTTGGCGTTGAAGAGGTCCGACTCCAGGAAGCACTGGCCGTCGGTGATGGAGATGACGTTGGTCGGAATGAACGCCGACACGTCGTTCGCCTTGGTCTCGACGATCGGCAGACCGGTCATCGAGCCGGCGCCCATCTCGTCGGAGAGCTTGGCGCAGCGCTCCAGCAGACGCGAGTGCAGGTAGAAGACGTCGCCCGGGTAGGCCTCGCGGCCCGGCGGACGGCGCAGCAGCAGGGACACGGCGCGGTAGGCGTCGGCCTGCTTCGAAAGGTCATCGAAGATGATCAGGACGTGCTTGCCCTGGTACATCCAGTGCTGGCCGATGGCCGAGCCGGTGTAGGGCGCGAGGTACTTGAAGCCCGCCGGGTCGGACGCCGGGGCGGCGACGATGGTGGTGTACTCCAGGGCGCCGGCCTCCTCCAGCGCACCGCGCACGGACGCGATGGTGGAGCCCTTCTGGCCGATGGCGACGTAGATGCAGCGGACCTGCTTCTTCGGGTCGCCGGTGCGCCAGTTGTCGCGCTGGTTGATGATCGTGTCGACGGCCAGGGCGGTCTTGCCGGTCTGGCGGTCACCAATGATCAGCTGACGCTGGCCGCGGCCGATCGGCACCATCGAGTCGACGGCCTTGTAGCCGGTCTCCATCGGCTCGTGCACCGACTTACGGACCATGACGCCCGGGGCCTGCAGCTCCAGGGCACGGCGACCCTCGGACTCGATCTCGCCGAGGCCGTCGATCGGGTTGCCCAGCGGGTCGACGACGCGGCCGAGGTAGCCCTCGCCCACGGCGACCGAGAGCACCTCACCGGTGCGCTGCACCGGCTGGCCCTGCTCGATGCCGCTGAACTCACCGAGGACAACCGCACCGATCTCGCGCTCGTCCAGGTTCAGCGCAAGACCGAGCGTGCCGTCCTCGAACTTCAGCAGTTCGTTCGCCATCGCCGAGGGAAGGCCCTCGACATGCGCGATGCCGTCGCCGGCATCGCTGACCGTGCCGACCTCTTCGCGCGAGGCCGCGTCCGGCTTGTACGCCTGGACGAAGTTCTCCAGCGCGTCCCGGATCTCCTCCGGCCGGATCGTGAGCTCCGCCATCTGGGTTCCCTGCTCTCCTTGTTGGGCCCGAAGTTACTTGCGGGTTTCCGAGGGGCTTGTCCCCTCGGGGGGTTTCCGCTTACGGCCCAACTCGGGCCGCCATCGTGCTTGTGCTGCGTCGCAGCTGTTGAGTTGGTGGCTGGGTCAGCCGGCCATCCGCCGGGCCGCCTCGTCGAGGCGCTCCGCGATGGTCCCGTTGATGACCTCGTCGCCGATCCGGACCTGGACGCCGCCGAGGACCTCGGGGTCCACGTCGAGGTTCAGGTGGATCTGCCGTCCGTACACCGCGGTCAGCGCGGCGCCGAGGCGCTCCCGCTGCCCTTCGCTGAGGGGTACCGCGGAGGTGACCACCGCGACCATGCGGTCCCGGCGGTGCGCGGCGAGCTTGGAGAGGGCATCGAGTCCCGCTTCCAGGCTACGGCCTCGCGGCTGGCTCACGAGACGGACCACCAGCCGCTCGGTGACCGGGTTGGCCCGGCCGCCCAGCAGCGAGTGCAGCAGCTCCGCCTTGGCGGAGGCGGCCGCGGTGTGGTCCGTCAGCGCGCTGCGCAGCTGCGGGGCCGAGGCGACGATCCGGCCGAACCGGAACAGCTCGTCCTCGACCTCGTCGAGCGCGCCGGAGCGCTGGGCCGCGGCCAGGTCGGCGCTGTAGGCCAGCTCCTCGATCGCGTCCGTCAGGTCACGCGAGCGCGACCAGCGGGAGCGGACCATGCCGGTGACCAGCTCGGCGGCGGGGCCGCCGATATGGCTGCCGAGCAGCCGCTGAGCCAGTTCGGCCCGCGCCTGGCCGCCCTGCGCCGGGTCGGTCAGGACCCGACGCAGCGACACCTCGCGGTCGAGCAGAGCGGTGACGGCAGCCAGCTCCTCGGCGAGCTTCGCCGCGTCGACGGAAGCGTTGTCCGTCAGCGCGTCGAGCTGCTCGCGTGCGGAGGAGAGTGCCTCGCGGCTCGCTCCGTTCATCGGCCGGCCTCAGCCTTCGTCGCGTCCGAAGCCGCCTGGGCCTCGAGCTCGTCGAGGAAGCGGTCGATGGTCCGGCTCTGCCGGGCGACGTCCTCGAGGGACTCACCGACGAGCTTGCCGGCCAGGTCGGTGGCGAGCGTGCCCACGTCCTGGCGCAGCGAGTGCGCGGCCGCCTTCCGGTCCGCCTCGATCTGGGCGTGACCGGCAGCGATGATCTCCTCACGCTGCCGCTGGCCCTCGGCGCGCATCTCGGCGATGAGCGTCGCGCCCTGCTCCTGCGCGTCCTGGCGCAGGCGCGCGGCCTCATGGCGGGCGTCAGCGAGCTGAGCCCGGTAGTCCTCAAGGACCTGCTGGGCCTCGGCCTTCATGGCCTCGGCTTCCTCCATCTGGCCTTCGATCTTGAGCCTGCGCTCGTCCAGAACCTTGTTGATGTTCGGGAGGAGCTTCTTGGCCAGGATGCCGAAGACGATGAAGAAGGCGATCAGGCCGATGACCAGCTCTGGAATCGGCGGGACCAGGGGGTTCTCAGGAACCTCCGCCGCCATGTTGACCAGGGTCACAACAATGCCTTCCGTCTAAATGGGCGTCGTCGAGCGATGCGCTTACTTGTACGCGTAGCCCATGACGATGCCGATGAGGGCGAGCGCCTCACAGAAGGCGAAACCCATGATCTGGTTGGTGCGGATCAGGCCGGCCGCCTCGGGCTGGCGGGCGAGGGCCTGGGTGCCGTTACCGAAGATGATGCCGACGCCGACGCCGGGGCCGATGGCCGCGAGGCCGTAACCGACGGAGGCGATGTTGCCGGTGAGGCCGGCGGCGAGGTTGACAGTCTCCAGAGCAGCGGACATGCCGTTACTTCCTTCTCTTTCACGGACCGGTGGGGGTTGGCCACCGGAGGACTGAATCGATTTGCGGGAGCCGGGGTGCTCAGTGGTTCTCGGCGAGCGCGCCCTGGACGTAGTTGCAGGCCAGGAGGACGAAGACGTACGCCTGGACGGCCTGGATGAAGAGCTCGAAGGCGGTCATCACGATGGTCATCAGGAACGACGCGCCCGCGTAGACGATGCCTACGCCGTTCAGCAGGTACCAGCTGGCGATGGTGAACATCAGGATCAGCATGTGACCGGCGAACATGTTCGCGAAGAGCCGGACCGCGTGGGTGAAGGGCCGGATGATCAGGTGCTGGAGCAGCTCGAGCACCATGATCAGCGGGAGGACCCAGCCGAGCGACTTGTCGTAGCCCGAGAGGTTCTTCAGGGCGCCGACGAATCCGTGCCGCTTGAAGGTCAGCGACATCCAGATGATGTAGACGACCAGCGCGAGCCCGATCGGGAAGGCGATGACCGAGGTGACCGGGAACTGCGCGACCGGGATGATGGACCAGATGTTCATGATCCACACGAAGAAGAACAGCGACACCATGAAGGGGACGTACTTGTCGCCCTCCTTCTTGCCGAGCGCGTCATAGACGAGCCCGCGGCGCACGAAGTCGTATCCCGCCTCACCGATCATCTGCAGCTTGCCGGGGACCACCTTGGCCCTGCCGAATGCGGCCCAGAAGAACCACACGACCACGACCGTGCTCAGCAGAGCGAGCAGCATCGGCTTGTTGAACTCGAAGCCACCGACGGTGAAGAGCGGCTTGAAGACGAACGAATGAAGGCCCGGGGACTCGAAGCCACACCCCGGAATAAAGAGGTGACAGTTCGCGTCGAAGGCGAGCATCGTTTCAGCACTCACCGCGGGCTCCTTCAGCGTGGCGCATGGGTACGGCAACCTCGTTGTGTCGGCGCGGCGTTGAGCCACGGTGCGGCACTGGACTGGTCTTACGGATTAGGGGGCGGCCGGCCGGCGCTGGGCCGGGCCGGATCACAGGCATCGGCCGCGAGAACTGCCCATGGGATCCCTCGGAATCTGGGAGCTCAGCCGCCTGCGCCATCTGTGCCGCAGTTGGCACCGGACGATAGCAGGCCCGCATGAGGGCATTTATCCCGGCCCTACGTCTCACGTCGGCGACCCCGCCGTCTCCGCGTTCTTCGTCTCCGCGGAGTCGGGATTCACGTACAGAATTTTCGCCTTCATATGACCGCGGGTCTGGGCCGCGATCCATACGAGGGTGGCGCCGAGCAGAGTGAACGCAAATACCTTTGTGTCAAAGAGCGTTGTGTCCTTGAACGCGATCACGAAGACCGCGACGAGCAGGATCTGCACCGTGTACAGCAGCAGGCCCATCATCTGGAACAGCTGCGGAAGCTTCTTGGCGGTCTGCTGCAGGACGACGAGTCCCGCGCCCATCACGAGCACCACCAGCACGGTGCCGAGGACGGCTCCGAGCACTGCCGTCCCGCCCGCGGCCACGGCGCTCACGGCAACGGCGATGGCGCCGAGGGCAAGCGTGGGCACAACGGCGTGAAGGAGTAGTCGGGCGTCATTCGACTGCATGGCGGCGCTCCGGCAAAGGGTGGGGGTGGTGTCGTCGAGGACGAGCGTAGACCCGGCCAGAGGCGGAACCTGAGGCCAAAGGGCCGTCGCACTACGGTCCTTCGGCTCTATCGCCGGGTTTCGTGAACGGTATCACAAACTATTTGATGAGGTCTTTACCTGGTTCGTGTGGACCCTGTCACACCTGAGCGTGAACCTGCGCGTTGGTGCACTGACAGCCAGGTAAATGTCTGGTATCGGGTCAACAGTGGCGGTTTCTGACCCCCGTCAGGGCGACACGGTCACCGGATCAACGGTTACTTCCCGCTTTACGGCGGTCCACGAAGCGTGAGCGGTCGCCGATCGCGGTGGCCCCGTTGATGCCCGCCGGGACGGGCTCGTGCTCCTCTTCCGCGTCGGCGGAGGCCGCCTCGGCCGCCGCGACGGCCGGCCCGCGACCGCTCCTGCGGTACCGCGGCGGGACCATCCACTCCGCCCAGCGCGGCGTCCGCGGCGTGAAGCGCGGCAGCAACAGCAGCACCAGGCCCACCGCGCTCAGCAGCACGATGCCCAGCACGATCCACATGCTCGCGTTGTTCACCGAGTACGCGACCGCGCCGAAGGCGATCAGCGCCGACCAGAAGTACATGATCAGCACCGCTCGGCTGTGCGAGTGGCCGATCTCCAGCAGCCGGTGGTGCAGATGGCCACGGTCGGCGGCGAACGGCGACTGGCCCTTCCACGTACGCCGCACAATGGCCAGAATCAGGTCGGCGACCGGCACCGCGATCACCGTCAGCGGCAGCAGCAGCGGAATGTAGACGGGCACCATCGCATGGGTGGCCTCGCGGACGCCGCCGGTCTTCTCGCCCAGCAGGTCAGGGTCGACCTGGCCGGTGATCGAGACCGCGCCGGCCGCCATCACCAGGCCGATCAGCATGGAGCCGGAGTCGCCCATGAAGATCCGCGCCGGGTGCATGTTGTGCGGCAGGAAGCCCAGGCACATGCCCATCAGAACGACCGAGAACAGCGTCGCGGGCGCGGCCGCCTCGATGCCGTAGCCGTACCAGAGCCGGTAGGCGTACATGAAGAACGCCGCGGCGGCGATGCAGACCATGCCAGAGGCCAGCCCGTCCAGTCCGTCGACGAAGTTGACGGCATTGATGGTGATGACGACCAGCGCGACGGTCAGCAGCGTGCCCTGCATCGGCGTCAGCGAGACCGTGCCGACACCGGGGACGGGGATCCACAGGATCGTCAAACCCTGAAGGACCATCACTCCCGCGGCGATCATCTGGCCGCCGAGCTTGACCAGCGCGTCCACGCCCCACTTGTCGTCCAGCACACCGAGGACCCAGATCAGCGCGGCGCCCGACAACAGCGCCCGCGGCTCGTTGGAGCTCTCGAACACGCTCTTGAGGTTCGTCAGATGCGAGGCGACCAGGAGGCCCGCACACAGCCCGCCGAACATCGCGATGCCGCCGAGCCGCGGCGTCGGCTCGCGGTGGACGTCACGCGCGCGGATCTCCGGCATCGCACCGGCCGCGATCGCGAACTTCCGCACCGGCCCGGTCAGCAGGTAGGTCACCGCGGCCGTGACGCACAGCGTCAGCAGGTATTCACGCACGGGCTGCCCCATTGGTATAGCTGGCCATCACAGCCACACACCCTATGCGTGTCCGCCCCCTGGCCGTGAATACAGGGGAAGACGCGGGCCACCCCGCAATGGTTCCCGCGGGCCCCCGGCGGTCAGCCGCGATCGGGATAAGGCGGGAAGCGCCGGACCAATGCCGCGGTCTCCGCGCGGACCGTGGCGTCCTCGCGCAGCGCCGCCCCGATCAGCTCGGCGATCCGCCGCATCTCGCTCTCGCCCATCCCCTGGGTCGTCACCGCGGCCGTGCCCAGCCGGATGCCGTACCGCCGGGCCGGGCGCTTGTCGGGCACCTCGGCGCACGGCAGCGCGCAGGTGTCCAGCACGATGCCGGCGGCCGCCAGGCGGCCCCGGGCGGTGCGCGCGTCCAGTTCGAGCGGCGCGGTGTCGGCGGTGATCAGATGGGTGTCCGTACCGCCGGTGCCGACCGTCAGCCCCTGCTCCGCCAGCGCCTGGGCCAGGCTGCGGGCATTGGCGACGACCTGGTGGGCGTAGGCGGAGAACGCGGGCGTGGCGGCCTCCCCGAAGGCGACCGCCTTGGCCGCGACCGCGTTCATCTGGGCGCCCCCCTGGGTGAAGGGGAACACCGCCCGGTCGATCCGCTCGGCCAGCTTCGCGCCGCACAGCACCATCCCGCCGCGCGGGCCGCGCAGCACCTTGTGGGTGGTGGCGCACACCACATCGGCGTACGGGACCGGGCTGGGCGCCGCGCCCCCGGCGATCAGCCCCATCGGGTGCGCCACGTCCGCGATCAGATAGGCGCCGACCTCGTCGGCGATGTCGCGGAAGGCCGCGTAGTCGAGGTGCCGGGGGTAGGAGATCGAACCGCACACGATCGCCCGCGGGCGGCGGTCGCGGGCCAGGGCGCGGACCGCGTCGTAGTCGAGGAGCCCGCTCTCCTCGTCGAGGCCGTACCCGGCGAAGTCGAACCACCGGCCGGAGAAGTTGGCGGGCGATCCGTGGGTGAGGTGGCCGCCGTGCGGGAGGGACATGGCCAGAACCGTGTCTCCCGGGCTCAGCAGGGCGGCGTAGGCGGCCAGCACGGCCGAAGACCCGCTATGGGGCTGGACGTTGGCGTGTTCGGCGCCGAACAGGGCCTTGGCGCGCTCCACGGCGATCCGCTCGGCGAGATCGACGATCTCGCAGCCGCCGTGGTGCCGGGCGCCGGGATACCCCTCCGCGTACTTGTTGCCGAGGGGGGAGCCGAGGACGGCGAGCACGGCGGGTGAGGCGTAGTTCTCCGCGGCGATCAGCTGGAGGCAGTCGGCCTGCCGGGCGCTCTCCCCGAGCAGCACCCCGGCGATCTCCGGGTCCTGGCGCAGCAGCGCGTCGAAATCGGGGGCGCCGGCCGGGCGGGCGGTGCCGTCGCGGGCGGCGGCCCGTGCCCGCTCCTCGGCGGCCTTGCTCTCGCTGCGGGCTGACGCGGTGGTGGCGGACATCGCTGGCTCCGGGCCTCGTACGGGGACGTAGTCCCAATGTAGGCGCGGTGGAGCGATCGGGCGCGGTGTGTGCGGCGCACGGGCGGCGGCCCGCCCCGGAGCGGGCGGCGGCCGCCTCTGGGACAGGCCCTAGGCGCGCGCCGGGACTCCCGTGAGCGCCGTGACGACCGGGTCCAGCGCCTGGTTGATCTCGTCCCCGATGGAGCGGAAGAAGGTGATGGGGGCGCCGTAGGGGTCGTAGACCTCGTCGGACTCCGGGTTGGGCGCCAGCAGCCAGCCGCGCAGCGCGGCGGCGGCACCGACCAGCGCACGGGCCCGCTCGACCAGCCCGCCGTCCGGCAGGTCCGGGTCGGGCTCGGGCAGGGTGGCGGGGTCTATGGCCCGCACCAGCCGGTTGAACTCCTTGAGCGTGAAGGTGCGCAGCCCCGCGGAGTGGCCCATCGAGATGACCTGGGCGCGGTGGTCGCGGGTCGCGGTGAGGACCAGGTCGGCCCGGATGACGTGCTCGTCGAGCAGCTCCCGGCCGAGGAAGCCGTCGGGGTCCGCGCCGTAGTCGCTGCACACGGTGGCGGCGTGCGCCTCCATGGGGGCGCCCTCGTGCCCCCAGGTGCCGGCGCTCTCCACCAGCAGCCCGCCGCTGCACTGGGCGCCGAGCCGCAGCTCCAGGGCGCGCCGGTGCAGCCGCTCGGTGATGGGCGAGCGGCAGACGTTGCCCGTACTGACGTGCAGGATCCGGAAAGGGCGGGCAGGGGGAAGAAGGAAGTCGTCGTCCGGTCCCGCTATGCCACGCCCCAGGGGCGCCATCAATTGGCCACCTCGAGCTCGGGTACCACCTTGCGCAGCTCTTCCGCGGTGAGCGCGCCCTCGCGCAGCAGCACCGGAGTCCTGCCGGTGACGTCGACGATCGAGGACGGTACGGCGGCGGGGGTGGGGCCGCCGTCGAGGTAGACGGAGACCGAGTCGCCGAGCATCTCCTGCGCGGCGTCGCAGTCCTGCGGGGAGGGGTGGCCGGTGAGGTTGGCGCTGGAGACGGCCATCGGGCCGAATTCGGTGAGCAGCTCGATCGCGACGGGGTGCAGCGGCATCCGTACCGCGACCGTGCCGCGGGTCTCGCCCAGGTCCCAGGTCAGCGACGGCTGGTGCTTGGCGACGAGGGTGAGCGCGCCGGGCCAGAAGGCGTCGACCAGCTCCCAGGCCTGCTCGGAGAAGTCGGTGACCAGGCCGTGGAGGGTGTTCGGGGAGCCGACGAGGACCGGGGAGGGCATCCCGCGGCCGCGGCCCTTGGCCTCCAGCAGGTCGCCGACGGCCTCGGCGCTGAAGGCGTCGGCGCCGATGCCGTAGACGGTGTCGGTCGGCAGCACGACCAGTTCGCCGCGGCGGATGGCCGAGGCGGCCTCGCGCAGACCGGTCGCGCGGTCGGTCGCGTCGTTGCAGTCGTAACGCCGGGCCATTACTGGACCTCCTCGTGCGGAACGGATACAGCGGATGCAGCGGATACGGCGGGTGTACCGGCCGCATCGGGCGCCGAGGCGGGACGCGTCATGGCGTCGCCCGGCGCGCGGTGGCGAAGCGGGGCCTGTTGTTCAGGTCCGGGTGGTCGGCCGCGTCCGCCCACCCCTTCTCCTCGGTGAAGATCCACGGCACCTGTCCGCCCTGGGTGTCGGCGTGCTCGATGACGACCACGCCGCCGGGCCGCAGCAGGCGGTGTGCGGTCCGCTCGATGCCGCGGATGGTGTCCAGGCCGTCCTGGCCCGAGAACAGCGCCAGCTCGGGGTCGTGGTCGCGGGCCTCGGGAGCGACGTACTCCCACTCGGTCAGCGGGATGTACGGCGGGTTGGAGACGACCAGGTCGACCTGCCCGTCCAGTTCGGGAAGCGCGGTCAGCGCATCGCCGTGGTGCAGAACGACGCGGGACCCCTCGACGTTCTTGCGCGCATAGTCCAGTGCCTCTTCGGACAGCTCCACGGCGTGCACCCGCGAACGCGGCACCTCCTGTGCGAGGGCCAGGGCGATCGCCCCCGAGCCCGTGCACAGGTCGACGATCAGCGGTTCGACGACGTCCATGGCCCGTACGGCGTCTATGGCCCAGCCGACCACCGACTCGGTCTCCGGGCGGGGTACGAACACCCCTGGCCCGACGGTGAGTTCGAGGTAGCGGAAGAAGGCGCGGCCGGTGATGTGCTGAAGCGGTTCGCGCGCCTCGCGGCGGGCGATCGCCTCCCAGTAGCGGGCGTCGAAGTCCGCGTCGGGGACGGTGTGCAGCTGGCTCCGCTTGACGCCGTGCACATGCGCGGCGAGCTCTTCGGCGTCGAAACGCGGTGAGGGCACGCCGGCGTCGGCCAGTCGCTGGGTGGCCTGGGCCACCTCGGCGAGCAGCAGAGACCGGGAGCTCGGCCCGCGGCGCGGCCGCTGGGGGTCGCTGTGCCCCCCGGGAGATTGCTGCACTGGGGTCCTCCAGCCGGTACGTACAGGGTCTTGCGGGCTTGCTTACTGCGCGGCGGCGAGCTTCGCCGCCGAGTCGGCGTCGACGCACGCCTGGATGACCGGATCCAGCTCGCCGTCGAGCACCTGGTCCAAGTTGTACGCCTTGAAGCCGACCCGGTGGTCCGAGATCCGGTTTTCCGGGAAGTTGTACGTGCGGATCTTCTCGGAGCGGTCGACGGTGCGCACCTGGCTGCGGCGGGCGTCGGCGGCCTCCTGCTCGGCGGCCTCCTGGGCGGCGGCCAGCAGCCGGGAGCGCAGGATGCGCATGGCCTGCTCCTTGTTCTGGAGCTGGCTCTTCTCGTTCTGGCAGGAGGCGACCACACCGGTCGGCACGTGCGTGATGCGCACCGCGGAGTCGGTGGTGTTGACGGACTGGCCGCCGGGGCCCGAGGAGCGGTACACGTCGATGCGGAGATCGTTCATGTTGATCTCGACGTCGACCTCTTCGGCCTCGGGGGTCACCAGGACGCCGGCCGCGGAGGTGTGGATGCGGCCCTGCGACTCGGTGGCGGGCACCCGCTGGACGCGGTGCACCCCGCCCTCGTACTTCAGGCGCGCCCAGACGCCCTGTCCGGGCTCGGTGGCGCCGTTACCGCCCTTGGTCTTCACCGCGACCTGGACGTCCTTGTAGCCGCCCAGCTCGGACTCGGTGGAGTCGATGATCTCGGTCTTCCAGCCGACCCGCTCGGCGTAGCGCAGGTACATGCGCAGCAGGTCGCCGGCGAACAGGGCCGACTCGTCGCCGCCCGCGCCCGCCTTGATCTCCAGGAGGACGTCCTTGTCGTCGCTGGGGTCACGCGGGACGAGCAGCAGCCGCAGCTTTTCGGTCAGCTCGTCGCGGCGGGCGTCGAGCTCCTTGACCTCGTCGGCGAAGTCCGGGTCGTCCGCGGCCAGTTCGCGCGCGGTCTCCATGTCGTCGCCGGTCTGCCGCCAGGAACGGTAGGTGGCGATGATCGGGGTCAGCTCAGAGTAGCGCTTGTTGAGCCGCGTGGCCTCGCGCTGGTCGGCATGGACCGCGGGGTCGGCCAGCCGCTTCTCGAGATCGGCGTGCTCGCCGACCAGTTCCTCGACCGCCTCGAACATCGTGTGTTCCTCTGCTGACTGACTGGACTTGCCGCGGCTGCCCCCGTACGGGGCCCCGGGCACCTCCCGGCCGGACGGCGGGGAGGCCTGACGACAAAGACGCCGGCCCGGTCACCCCTGTCCAGGGGCGACCGGAGACCGGCGCCTTGCGGGTCGCTACTTCTTGGCGGCTGCGGCCTTGCCGAAGCGGGCCTCGAAGCGGGCCACGCGGCCGCCGGTGTCCATGATCTTCTGCTTGCCCGTGTAGAACGGGTGGCACTCGGAGCAGATGTCGGCGCGGATGGTGCCGCCGGCAACGGTGCTACGGGTGGTGAACGAGGCGCCACAGGTGCAGCTGACCTGGGTCTCGACATACTCCGGGTGGATGTCGCGCTTCAAGGGATTCTCCTAGGTTCGGGAGTGCACCGGGTCGTGTCGCGGGTTGCGTCACGTGAACCGGGGCCGACGGTCCAGTCTGCCAGGACTAGCCGTATCTCCCAAAACCGGGGTAGGTCCGCAACTATTCCCCCTGGGTGTCCGGGGCCCGGCGGGCCCCCGCACCCCCTACGACGGCTACTTCACGTACCGGCTCGTGCCGCCGGTGTCACCGGCCGAACCCTTGATCGCGGACTTCGGGACGGCCCGGTCCTGCCGCAGCGCGTCCCAGACCTGCTTGCCCTGCTTGGTCAGGGGCACCACCCGGTCCGGGTCGGTCGGGTCGTACGTCACCGGCAGCGTCAGCATGTCGATGTGGTCCGACCCGATGGAGCCCAGGCTCTTGGCCAGCCCGGTCAGCTCGCTCACCGAGTTGAGGTCGGTGTCGGTGGTGATGGCCTTGGTGGCGGTGTCGGCGACGTCGTAGAGCTTGGCGGGGTTGGTCAGCACCCCGACGTTCTTGACCTGGTCCATCAGCGCCTTGATGAACGTCTGCTGGAGCTGGATACGGCCCAGGTCGCTGCCGTCGCCGCCGGGGACGCCGTGCCGGGTCCGGACGAGCCCGAGGGCGTCCTCGCCGTTCAGCGTGTGCTTGCCGGGCCGCAGGTGCAGGTGGCTGTCGTTGTCGTCGATCGCCTTGGTGGTGGTGATGTCCACGCCGCCCAGCGCGTCGATGAGCTTCTTGAAGCCGGTGAAGTCCACCTCGAGGAAGTGGTCCATCCGGATGCCGCTGATCGACTCGACGGTCTTGACGGCGCAGGCCGGGCCGCCGACCTCGTAGGCGGTGTTGAACATGGCCCGCTGCGCGCCGGGGACGACCTGGCCGTTCTTGGTGCAGTCCGGCCGCTTGATCATGGTGTCGCGAGGCACGCTGACGACGCTGGCCTTCCGGTGCCCCTTGTAGACGTGGACGACCATCGCGGTGTCGGAGCGGGCGCCGCCCTCGTCCTTGCCGTACTTGCCGTTCTTGCCGGCCCGGGAGTCCGACCCCATCACCAGGATGTCCATCGAGCCGTTGTCGACGTTCTGGGGGCGGTCGTGGCCCAGGGCGGCGTTGATGTCGATGCCCTTGAGGTTCCCGTTCAGCTTGAAATAGACGTACCCGAGTCCGGCCCCGCCGAGCAGTACGGCGCTGACCAGCGCGCACAGGGTGATCGTCAGTGCCCGGCGGCGCCGGGTCGGGCCCTTGCGCCGGCGGCCCGTGGCACGTATGCCGCGGGCACGGCTTTCGGCCGTCATCGCGGTCCCGTTACTGTCCGCCATCTGCTCCTCAGTCCTTGGTCTCTCGGCTACCCCTCGCCGCGCCGTGCTCCGTGCTTCACGGCCTGTGGTGTCTGGTCAGACGGGAGGTAGACGGGAAGGGTTGCACAGCGTGGTGTGTGCCCTTTCTTAGAAGAGGGGCGGGCCGGCTCGCGGCGATCCGGGACTTTCGTCCTTCTCACCAGGGATTTCGGCCCGATACCGGACATTGCGCGAACAGGTGTACGTTGCGCGGTCCTGTGCGGAACGTCTCAGCGGCGGACGGCTCCGGCGCGGCACGCGTCACACCCGGGAGCACACAGCACGAAGCCCTCCCCACCCATAGGGGTGAGGAGGGCTCCGTGAGCGGCGTCGCTACGGGCGTCAGTCGTTGCCGTTGCCCATGCCCGGCGTCGTCTTCTGGATCTGCAGCAGGAACTCCGCGTTGGACTTCGTCTGCTTCATCTTGTCCAGCAGCAGCTCGATGGCCTGCTGCTGGTCCAGGGCGTGCAGCACCCGGCGCAGCTTCCACACGACGGACAGCTCGTCGCTGCCCATCAGGATCTCTTCCTTACGGGTGCTGGACGCGTCCACGTCCACCGCCGGGAAGATGCGCTTGTCCGAGAGCTTGCGGTCGAGCTTGAGCTCGAGGTTGCCGGTGCCCTTGAACTCCTCGAAGATCACCTCGTCCATCCGCGAGCCGGTCTCGACCAGCGCGGTGGCCAGGATGGTCAGCGAGCCGCCGTCCTCGATGTTGCGCGCGGCACCGAAGAAGCGCTTCGGCGGGTAGAGCGCGGTCGAGTCGACACCACCGGACAGAATGCGGCCGGAGGCGGGGGCGGCGAGGTTGTACGCGCGGCCCAGACGGGTGATGGAGTCCAGCAGGACGACCACGTCGTGACCCAGCTCCACGAGGCGCTTGGCGCGCTCGATGGCCAGCTCGGCGACGGTGGTGTGGTCCTCGGCCGGGCGGTCGAAGGTCGAGGAGATGACCTCGCCCTTGACCGACCGCTGCATGTCGGTGACCTCTTCCGGACGCTCGTCGACCAGGACGACCATCAGGTGGCACTCGGGGTTGTTGCGGGTGATCGAGTTGGCGATCGCCTGCATGATCATGGTCTTGCCGGTCTTCGGCGGGGCCACGATCAGACCGCGCTGGCCCTTGCCGATCGGCGTGACCAGGTCGATGATCCGGGTCGTCAGGCCGCCCGACTCACCCTCCAGGCGCAGCCGCTCCTGCGGGTAAAGGGGCGTCAGCTTGCCGAACTCCGGCCGCTGGCGGCCCTGTTCGGGCGCCACGCTGTTGACGGTGTCGAGCCGCACCAGCGCGTTGAACTTCTCGCGCCGCTCGCCGTCCTTGGGCTGGCGGACCGCGCCGGTGACGTGGTCACCCTTGCGCAGTCCGTTCTTGCGGACCTGGGCGAGCGAGACGTACACGTCGTTCGGGCCGGGCAGGTAGCCGGAGGTCCGGATGAACGCGTAATTGTCGAGGATGTCGAGGATGCCCGCGACCGGGATCAGGACGTCGTCCTCGGTGACCTGCGGCTCGTTGCCGAAGTCCTCGCGGCCGCCACGACGGCCGCGGCGGTCGCGGTAGCGCCCGCGACGGCCCCGGCGGCCGCCCTCGAAGTCGTCCTCGTCGTCGGGGCGGCGGTCGCGCTGGCGGTCCTGGCGCTCGCCGCGCTGGCCGCCGCCGTCGCCCGCGTCACCCTTGCGGCGGTCGCCGCGGTCCTGGCGCTCGCCGCGGTCCTGACGGTCGCCGCGGTCCTGACGGTCGCCGCGCTGGCCACGCTGGCCGCGGTCGCCCTTCTGCTGGCGGTCCTGGCGGTCGCCGCGGTCCTGGCGGTCCTTGCCGGGCCGGCCCTCGGCGGTCTCCACCGCGGTCTCGGCCTTGGCGGTCGCCGTCTCGGTCCGCGCCTCGACCTTGGTGTCGGTCTTGACGTCGCCCGCGACGGTCTCGGGGCTGCCCGCCGCGGCGGTGGCCCGGCGCCGGCGGCGCTCGCCGGCCGGCTGCTCGTCGCTGACCGGCTGGCCGGGGATCTCGATCTGCTGCTGGGTGGCCGCGGACTGCTCGGCGGCCTTGTCACCCTTGGCGGGCTTGTCGGCGCTCTTGTCGGCCGCGGCCTCGCCCGTACGGGCCTTGGAGGTCGTACGGCGCTTCGGCTTGGTCTCGGCGGCGGGCGCGTCGGCCTTGGCCGCGGCACCGGAGCCTCCGGCCTGCTTCTCCTTGATGACCTCGATCAGCTGGCTCTTGCGCATCCGCGCGGTGCCCTTGATGCCGAGGCCGGAGGCAACCTGCTGGAGCTCTGCCAGGACCATGCCGTCAAGGCCGGTGCCAGAACGGCGTCGCCGCGTGGCAGGGGCTGTGGCAGCACCGGTGGCAGGCGCGGCGGGAGCGTCCGTGGCGGGCGCGGTGGCACTGCCATCGGTGCGCACGCCCATCAGATCGGTGGTGTCGCTCACGAAGGGTCCTTCCCTGGAGCGGGCGTCGGCCTGTCTGGCTCGGCGACCGGGTTGTGCTGTCCGGCTCGATGTCCCTGGTCTTGCGGACCGGGCCGGGGCGGTGGTCCCGCCGGATATGGCGGAAAGATCAAGATCAATTCATGGTTCCGGCGTGAAGAGATGCAGAGTGACTCATGACGCCACGCCGATTCCGGAGCGTGCTCACTTCTGCTCAGGCCATTGCTCCAAGCAGTTTGGGAGGCTCCCGGAAGAAAGTGGTCCCGACTGGGGACACCAAGCACCGCGCCGCACAGGCGTCGGGTACTGACTTGAGGTTAACACTACCGGATCCAACAAACATTCCCCCTCTCCAAGACCGGCAATCAGTCGATCACAAGCGTGATCACCCGGCGAGCGGCAGCACGCAGGTGCCCGCCGCGTCGAGGGTCAGCCGGTTGGCCGCCCACCCCTCTCCCGCCAGCGCGGCAACCTTGTCGGCCGCCGCGTCCTCGACCAGTGCGAGCACGGTGGGGCCCGCACCGGAGACAACTGCGGGGACGCCGTCCGCGCGCAGTTGGTTCACCAGGGCCACACTCTCCGGCATCGCGGGGGCGCGGTACTCCTGGTGAAGTCGGTCCTCGGTCGCGGCCAGCAGCAGCTCGGGGCGCCTGGTCAGGGCCTCCACGAGCAGCGCGGCGCGACCGGCGTTGGCCGCCGCGTCCACATGCGGGACGGTGCGCGGCAGCAGTCCACGGGCGGTCTCGGTCAGCACCGGCTTACCGGGCACGAAGACCACCGGAACGATGGAATCGGCGGGATCCATCCGGATGGCCCGCGCGGTGCCGCCGTCCATCCAGGCGAGCGTGAAGCCACCCATCAGGCATGCGGCGACGTTGTCGGGGTGGCCCTCGATCTCGGTGGCCAGCTCCAGCAGCGCGGTGTCGTCGAGCTTCTGCTCGCCGCCTATCGTCACGGCGCGGGCGGCGACGATGCCGGCGCAGATGGCGGCCGACGAGGAGCCCAGGCCGCGGCCGTGCGGGATGCGGTTGGCGCAGACGATCTCCAGGCCGCGCGGCTGTCCGCCGAGCCGGTCGAAGGCGGCACGCATCGACCGTACGAGCAGGTGGTTCTCGTCGCGCGGGAGGGTGTCGGCGCCCTCACCTGCGATGTCGACGTGCAGACCGGAGTCGGCGACGCGCACGACGACATCGTCATAAAGGCCCAGGGACAGGCCGAGGGCGTCGAAGCCGGGACCGAGATTGGCGCTGGAAGCGGGGGTGCGCACCCGGACGGCGGCGGCGCGGAACGCGGGACCGGCCATCGCTCGATGACTCTCCTTGATTGATGCTGCGGTACTGCCCCAGAACACCGGCACCGTAGCGCCCGGGCGGCTCGTGGGGTCTGTTCTGACTTGCCCTGCACACCACTGCGTTATGCCGTGGGGAGGGGAGTTGGCTGCCAGCCTATCGAAGGAAGGTTCTGTGGCGACATAGGGCGCACAGGAGGCGCACGGTGCGTGTCGCGCGCCTTCCTGTGCCCCGACGTCTTCTTCTACGGGCTTTGCACCTTTGCACACCGGTCGGTGCGCAGGCGCCGGGGGCGGCAGCCGCCCCCATCCGGGTCCGTACGCGCAGGTCCTGCCCGTACGGACCGGTGAGCACGCCGGGCGGTCAGGCGAGGCCCAGCCGCTCGGCGGCGGCGTCCGCGTCGATCGGGACCGTCACGGGCTGCGGCGCGCCGGCCACCGCCCAGTCCGGGTCCTTGAGGCCGTTGCCGGTGACCGTGCAGACGATCTTCTGGCCCGGGTCGACCTTGCCCTCTTCGGCGGCCTTGAGCAGACCGGCGACGGACGCGGCCGAGGCAGGCTCGACGAAGACGCCCTCCTGGGAGGCCAACAGGCGGTAGGCGGCGAGGATTTGACGGTCGGTCACGTCGTCGATGAAGCCGCCGGACTCGTCCCGGGCGCGCTCGGCGAACGCCCACGAGGCGGGGTTGCCGATGCGGATCGCGGTGGCGATGGTGTGCGGGTCCTTGACGACCTCACCGCGCACGATGGGCGCGCTGCCGGAGGCCTGGAAGCCCCACATCCGCGGGGTGCGGGTGGCGATGCCGTCGGCCGCGTACTCCTGGTAGCCCTTCCAGTACGCGGTGATGTTTCCGGCGTTGCCGACGGGCAGCACATGGATGTCGGGCGCGTCGTCGAGCATGTCGACGATTTCGAAGGCGGCGGTCTTCTGGCCCTCGATGCGCACCGGGTTCACGGAGTTCACAAGTGCGACGGGGTAGTTGTCGGACAGGCTCCGGGCCAGCGTCAGACAGTCGTCGAAATTCCCGTCGATCTGCAGGATCTTCGCGCCGTGGACGAGCGCCTGCCCCATCTTGCCGAGCGCGATCTTGCCTTGGGGGACGAGCACCGCGCAGACCATGCCGGCGCGCACCGCGTAGGCGGCGGCCGAGGCGGAGGTGTTGCCCGTGGAGGCGCAGATGACGGCCTTGGCACCCTCCTCCTTGGCGCGGGTGATGGCCATCGTCATCCCGCGGTCCTTGAAGGAGCCGGTGGGGTTGGCGCCCTCGACCTTGAGGTGCACCTCGCAGCCGGTGCGCTCGGAGAGCACCTGGGCCGGTACGAGGGGAGTGCCGCCCTCCCGGAGGGTGACGACCTCGGTCGTGTCGCTGACCGGCAGCCGGTCACGGTATTCCTCGATGATTCCGCGCCACTGCCGGCTGGCGGTGGACGTGGTGGAATTGGCAGACATGGGTTCCTTTACTCCCCTTCGACCCGCATGATGCTGGCGACACCGCGGACGGTGTCCAGCTCGCGCAGTGCCCCGACGGTCGACGACAGGGCCGCGTCGGCCGCTCGGTGGGTGACGACGACGAGGGATGCCTCGCCGTCCTTGCCCGACTGACGGACCGTATCGATCGATACGCCGTGTTCGGCGAAGACCGTCGCAACCTGCGCAAGAACGCCGGGCTTGTCGGCCACGTCGAGACTGATGTGGTACCTCGTGACGACCTCGCCCATGGGGCTGACGGGCAGCCGCGTGTACGCGGACTCGCCCGGCCCGGTGGCACCGGCGAGCTTGTTGCGGCAGACCGCGACGAGGTCGCCCAGGACCGCGGAGGCGGTCGGCGCACCGCCCGCGCCGGGCCCGTAGAACATGAGCTGGCCGGCCGCGTCGGACTCCACGAACACCGCGTTGTAGGCCTCGCGCACGGAGGCGAGCGGATGCGTCAGCGGAATCATCGCGGGATGCACCCGCGCGGTCACGGAAGCGCCGTCCGCGGCCCGCTCGCAGATGGCCAGCAGCTTGACCGTGCAGCCCATCCGCTTGGCGGAGGCGATATCGGCCGCGGTGACCTCGGTCAGCCCCTCGCGGTGGACGTCGTCGATGGTGACGCGGGTGTGGAAGGCGATACCGGCCAGGATCGCGGCCTTGGCGGCGGCGTCGAAGCCCTCGACGTCGGCGGTCGGGTCGGCCTCGGCGTACCCGAGGGCGGTCGCCTCGTCCAGCGCCTCGCTGTAGCCGGCGCCCGTCGAGTCCATCTTGTCGAGGATGAAATTCGTGGTGCCGTTGACGATGCCGAGCACGCGGTTGACCTTGTCGCCGGCCAGCGACTCGCGCAGCGGCCGCACCAGCGGGATCGCGCCGGCCACCGCGGCCTCGTAATAGAGATCCGCGCCGTTGGCCTCGGCCGCCGCATGCAGCGCGGCACCGTCCGCCGCGACCAGCGCCTTATTGGCCGAAACCACGCTGGCGCCGTGCTCGAAGGCGGTGGTGATCAGGCTCCGCGCGGGCTCGATCCCGCCGATGACCTCCACCACCACATCGATGTCGCCGCGTTTGACGAGGGCGGTCGCATCGGTCGTGACCAGCTCGGCCGGGATGCCTTCGCGCACCCTGTCAGGGCGGCGGACGGCGATCCCGGCGAGCTCCACGGGCGCGCCGATGCGGGCGGCGAGGTCGTCGGCGTGCGTCGTCATGATGCGCGCCACCTCTGAGCCGACAACACCACAGCCCAGCAGCGCCACCTTCAGCGGACGCGTACGCATCATTCGACCCCTGCTTCTCATCGATCAGCGATTGTTCAGCTTGCTCATGCACTCAGCGTGCTCACGCACAAGTCTCACGCACCGGACGGCAGATTCCGTCCATCGTCCAGATGCCGAGACATTTATTTCATTACGGGCCGGGCCCCGTGGATCCGGCCCTACCCGACATCCAACCGCAGGAGATCTTCCTCCGTCTCCCGCCGGACGATCACCCTGGCCTCACCCTTCTTGACCGCCACGACCGGGGGTCGCAGCGCGTGGTTGTAGTTGCTCGCCATGGAGCGGCAGTACGCGCCCGTGGCGGGCACCGCAAGCAGGTCTCCCGGCGCCACGTCGCCCGGCAGGAATGCGTCCCGTACGACGATGTCCCCACTCTCGCAGTGCTTGCCGACCACCCGCGACAGCATCGGCTCGGCGTCCGAGGTCCGCGACACCAGCGCCACGCTGTACTCCGCGTCGTACAGCGCGGTGCGGATGTTGTCCGACATCCCCCCGTCCACGGACACATACGTCCGCAGGCCTTCCAGCTCCTTGACCGTGCCGACCTCGTACAGCGTGAACGCCGTGGGCCCGACGATCGCCCGCCCCGGCTCGACCGACAGCCGCGGCACGCCCAGCCCGGCGGCCTCGCACTCCTTCGTCACGATCTCGCCCAGCGCCTTGGCGATCTCGTGCGGCTCGCGCGGATCGTCCTCGGAGGTGTACGCGATCCCGAGGCCGCCGCCGAGGTCGATCTCCGGCAGCTCGACGCCGTGCTCGTCGCGCACCTCGGTCAGCAGCTGCACGACCCGGCGGGCGGACACCTCGAATCCGGCCATGTCGAAGATCTGCGACCCGATGTGGCTGTGGATCCCGATGAGTTCCAGGCCGTCCAGCTTCAGGACCCGGCGGACGGCCTCGGCGGCCTGCCCGCCGGCCAGCGCGATACCGAACTTCTGGTCCTCGTGCGCGGTCGCGATGAACTCGTGGGTGTGCGCCTCGACACCGACCGTGACCCGGATCTGCACCCGCTGCCGCTTGCCGAGCTTCTCCGCGATGTGCGCGACCCGGACGATCTCCTGGAACGAGTCGAGCACTATCCGGCCGACCCCGGCCTCCACGGCCCGGGTGATCTCCTCGGTGCTCTTGTTGTTGCCGTGCAGCGCGATCCGCTCCGCGGGCATGCCCGCCGCGAGCGCCGTGGCGAGCTCTCCCCCCGAACAGACGTCGAGGTTGAGCCCTTCCTCGGTCAGCCACCGCACGATGGCCCGGGACAGGAACGCCTTCCCGGCGTAGAAGACATCGGCCCCCGGCCCGAAGGCGTCCTTCCAGGCCCGGCAGCGCGCCCGGAAGTCGTCCTCGTCCAGGAAGTACGCCGGCGTGCCGAATTCGTCGGCGAGCGCGCGGACGTCCAGCCCGCCGACGGTCACCGCACCGTCGGCGGAGCGCCGGACGGTACGGGACCACACGCGCGGGTCAAGGGTGTTGAGATCGGCGGGCGGCCCGGCGTAGTGCCCCTCGGGCAGCACGTCGGCATGCCGGGGCCCGGCAGGATGCGCGGAACGACTCATAGCAGCGGGGATCCCCTCAAATTCTCAATGCACATCAAAGGTATTCGGGAGCGGAGACGCCGAGCAGACGCAGGCCGTTGGCGAGCACCGTCCCGGTGGCCTCGGCGAGGGCCAGCCTGGCGCGGTGCACGGCCAGGGGTTTCTGCTCCCCTACGGGCAGCGGCGGGCACACCTCGCACCACCGGACGAACGCGTCCGCCGTCGCTTCCAGATGCCGCACCATCCGGTCCGGCGCCCGGTGCCGGGCGGCGGCCTCGACGGTGGCGGGGTAGGTGGCCAGGAGGGTGGCCAGGGACTGCGTGGCGGAGCCGGAGCGCGGCCCGGCCGGGGCGACCTCCCCGGGCTCGCTCGCAAACGCGAGGTCCCGCGCATTACGCAGCAGCGCCCGCGTCCTCGCGTACGCGTACTGCACCCGGAACCGCGGATTCTCCTCCCGCTGCACGGGCCGTGCGGGCAACCGCACCGCATCCCGCGCCGCGGGCCGCAGCAGCGCCCAGCGCGCCTCGTCCGCGCCCAGTCGGGCAACGATCCCGGCGAGCTCCGCGGCGGCGCCCGGCGGCGTCGGCGGGGACTCCTCCGGCCGCCCCGTACCGGCCGCCCTCGTCATCCGCCCCAGCGCCTCGGCGACGATGACGCCGCGCGCATCGCCGGGCAACGGACCGTCGACCGGGCGCTCCCCCGGCTCCCGCTCGCCGTACCGCGCCCCGGCCGCCAGGACGTCCCGTACGAGCGCGGAGCGGGCACCGTCCCCCAGCGTGAAGTTCAAGAACCCCGGCCCGGCGATCTCCACCCGGGCGATCCCGGCGCTGCCCACCAGCCGCTGCCGCAGGATCTCGGCGATCTCCCGGGCCGGCCGGCCGGCGTCCTTGGCGAGCTGGAGCGCCACGTTGGAGGCGTAGTCCCCGCACCCGGCCCGCCGCGGCGGCCGCACCACGATGCGCTCCGGCACCGGCACGGAGAGCTCCTTCTCCTCCACCGCGCCGCGCACGGAGCGCAGGACGGTACGGGAGAGCTCGGCGGGGGTCACATGACAAGCGTATGGGAGAAGGACTCGGGACATGCGACCGGTTTCGCCTTGTGGACACCTCGCGCAGCGCGCGGGCCGGTCATCCGCCGGCGAAACCCGAGCCGCGGCTCACCCTCCGGGCCGGGCCGCGGCCTCCGGCCCCCCGCTCGTCTCCGCACCCGCCTCCACCTCGACGTCCAGGTCCACGTCGCCCAGCTCAGCCAGATCGTCCAGGCCGGCATCCACCGGTCCCCCGCCGCCACGGCCCGTCCCCGCGGACCCCGCCCCACCGTCCGCCCGCCCGGCGCCGGCCGCTCGCTCGTCCTCCTTCTCGGCGCCGCGCTCCCGCTGCCGCCCTTCCCGGACGAGCGTGCCCACGGTCCGGACCAGTTCGGCGGGCTCGAACGGCTTCGCCAGGAAGGCATCCACGCCCATCCACTCGCCGTTGTCCACCTCGCCCTGGGTGCATGCGCTGACGATGGCGATGGGGATGTCCCACGTCCGTGGATCGGACCGCAGCCGCGCCGCGGTGTGCAGACCGTTGAGCCGCGGCATCACCACGTCGAGGGTCACGACATCGGGTCTCACGTGGTGCACGACGTCCAGACACTCGGCACCATCAGCCGCGGTCACGACCTCGAAGCCCTCCAGCTCGAGATTGACCCTGATCAACTGCCGGATCACCTTGTTGTCATCGACCACAAGGATCCGACCGGACAAGCCAGGCACACCATGAGACTAGGGGCCCACCTGCGACAGCGTCCCGGTTTTGCCCACTTCCGCCCCCATGCGGGGGACCTTCCCCCGACCACCACCGGCACGCCCCCCGGATGCGCTAGGCCCCCTCCGACGCCCGTCCCCCACCCCGCAAAACCCTGTTCCTGAACACCCCATCAGAGCTGGTAGTGTTCTACCCGTCGCCACGAGAACACAGGCGGCAACGCCCCCGTAGCTCAGGGGATAGAGCAACGGCCTCCGGAGCCGTGTGCGCAGGTTCGAATCCTGCCGGGGGCACCCTGTATGAGGTGCCCAAAGACCCCGTCACCAGCGGAAACGCTGAGGCCGGGGTCTTCGCGTATGTGGCGCTCGCTCCGGCGAGGGATGTTCTGCCGGTGGCCGCCGCGCTCAACAGGGCGCTCGGGGTTGGGACTCGGTCGTCGAGCGGTTGCCGAGCGGCCCGGACCTCGACGCGGGCGCTCCTGGGTGGAGTGCCCGGCGTCGGGCGGGGTGATGCGCTATGCGGCCAGGTCGGCCGGCAGGGCGCGCTTGCGGAGTTCCAGGACGATCACCTTGAGCTCGGCGGCCTCTTCCTTGCTGAAGTAGCCGAACAGGTTCTTCGGGAAGCGGTCGGTGAAGGGGCTCCGGAAGAGGTCCTGGGGCTCCAGGTAGCCGCGCTTGGTCAGCGCCTCGACGATCAGGTCGAGGAAGTCCCACTGCTGGGGACTGAGCCGGCGTCCCGCGGTGAAGCCCTCGAACGCATGCTGGGCCGCGGCGCGGTCGAGACCGGCGAGGGAACGGATGAACAGGCCCAGCCCCGGCCCTTGCCGCACCACATGGTCCAGGTCCTCGGCGGAGGCCACG
This sequence comes from Streptomyces sp. NPDC053427, assembly GCF_044544985.1. Taxonomy (NCBI): domain Bacteria; kingdom Bacillati; phylum Actinomycetota; class Actinomycetes; order Kitasatosporales; family Streptomycetaceae; genus Streptomyces; species Streptomyces sp. NPDC053427. The sequence continues at coordinate 208,900 of NZ_JBITYA010000009.1, forward strand.
CCCTCGGCCAGGAAGGCCCGCTCCAGCGCGTCGAGGTCATCGGCGGTGATCTGCTCGTTGTGTGTGAGCTTGTGCACAGCGGGGTTGTCGGGGTGCTCGGCCAGGTAGGCCCGGGTCTTGGCACGGAAACGGTCGATGTCCGTGCCGACCTGCATCCCCGGGAGTTCCACTTCCACGGGATCGCCGAGCTCGTCCGCGAAATCGGTGTAGACGATCTTGCGCTTGGCGGGCGGGTCGATCAGCTTGACCAGCGGACGCAGCCGCCGCCGTAGGTCTTCGAGCTGGGGCAGCGTCACCTGCTCCCACCACGCGTCACCCGCCCATTCCTGGAGCGGTTCGGCCTGCTTCTTCACCTCGGGGATGTTCAGCTTGCCGAGCAGGTTCTCGGCGATCTGCTGCATCTCCGCGCGGCGCTTGGGGTAGTCGCCGCTGCCTTCCAGGGCTGCGAGTTGGAGCTCGTACGCCTTGAGGTCGAAGCGCCTGGCCTCCTCACCCGGGTCCTTCTCCTCCTCCCGCCATTCGCTGGGGAGTCCGAGCAGGCCGGAACGGAGCCGATGGTCGGCCTCGTCGTCCAGGAGGCGCCATACGGCGAAGTCGCCGAAGCGTTCCACCTCCCGGCGGTGCGGACGCACCAGGACGTTGTGCTCGGGGGACATCCCGCTCACCGCGCTGTGCAGCCGATGCGCGAGGGACCAGCGCAACTCCGCTTCGGTGGCGTATGCCTCGGCGCCGGCGTCCCGGGCCGGGTCCGGGGGTGTACGCCGGTCGAGGGCACGGATCAGTTCGAGCCGGCGCACCTGGGTGCGTTCGGCGAGGGAGAGGGTGGTGCGCCCGTCGCGGGTGGGCAGGTCGGCGCTGAAGTAGGCGAGGTTGCCGCAGAAGTCGAAGACCTGGAAGTTCTTCTTGGCGTGGTCGGGGTTGTCGGCGTCGGGCCCGAAGAGAGCCGGGCGCAGGCGGGTCCCCCGGCCCATCATCTGCCAGAACTTCGTCCTGGAGTAGACGGGCTTGGCGAAGACGAGGTTGACCACCTCGGGCACGTCGACGCCGGTGTCCAGCATGTCGACGGAGATCGCTATGTCGGGTGCCTCGTCCGGGCTCTTCGGGGCGGGGTCGGCGAAGGCGTCCAGCAAGGCCTGGGCCCGCTTCTCCTTGTACGTGATGACGCGGGCCTTCTTGCCGCCGTACTGCGGGTAGTTGGCGTTGAAGCGTTCCTCGATGTACCTGGCGTGGTCGTTGTTGCGGGCGAAGATGATCGTCTTGCCGAGCCGGTCACCGCCCTCGACCTTGATGCCGTACGCCATCAGGGTCTCCAGCATCTTGTCCACCGTGTCCGCGTTGAACAGGTAGCGGTTCAGCTCGTGCGGGGAGACGGAGTCCGGTATGCGGCCGTCCTCGCTCCACTCCAGGCGGTCCCACTCGGCCTTCTCCTCGGCGGAGAGACCGGCGTACGCGACGCCCAGCTCCATGAACTTCAGCGGCACCTTGATCGGGACGGGCGGCACGAGGTAGCCCTCGCGGACGGCGTCGTCCAGGTCGTAGAACTCGGTGGGGACGCCGTCCTCCAGCTGGAAGAGGCGGTAGGTGTTGCGGTCGATCTCGTTCTTCGGGGTGGCGGTCAGGCCGAGGAGGAGCGAGTCGAAGTACTCGAAGATCCAGCGGTACTTGTCGTAGACCGAGCGGTGGGCCTCGTCGATCACGATGAGGTCGAAGAAGCCGGGGCCGAAGCGGCGGCGGCCGTCGGCGTCGGTACGGCCGATGAGGTTCATCATCGTCTGGTAGGTGGAGAAGTAGACGCGGGCGTCGTCCTTCTTCTCCTCCAGCAGATTGACCGTCGGCGTCTGCTTCAGGTGGGCGTCGAACGCGCGCTTGGCCTGGGTGACCAGGGCTTCGCGGTCGGCGAGGAAGAGAGCTCGCTGTACCCAGCCGGCCCGCTGGAGGACGTCGGTGAGGGCCGCGGTGGTACGGGTCTTGCCGGTGCCGGTCGCCATCACGAGCAGGGCCTCGCGCTGCCGCTTCTCGAACGCCTCGCCCACGCGCACGATGGCCCGCTTCTGGTACGGCCGCCCGGCGATCTCCTCGTTGACGGGGGTGTGGAGCAGCGAACGGCGGCGGGCGCGCTGCTGGATGCGCCAGAGGAGTTCCTTCTTCGTGAGGAAGCCCTGGATCCGCCGCGGCGGGTAGTTGATCTCCCGGGCGTCGTCCCAGACGTAGGTCTCGTAGCCGTTGGTGTAGAAGATCACCGGCCGGCGCTTGAACCGGGCCTCCAGCGCGTCCGCGTACAGCCTGGCTTGTTCCTGTCCCTCTCGGGCGTCGAGGCGGGTGCGCTTCGCCTCGACGACGGCGAGCGGCTTGCCGTCGTCGCCCCACAGGACGTAGTCGATCACTCCCCGGCCGCTCTTGGTCGGCATCCCGTCGACCTCGTACTCGATGTCCTTGCCGCGGGTGAAGTTCTCCCAGCCGGCCTCGCGGAGCAGGACGTCGATGAAGGCCTCGCGGGTGGCCTCCTCGTCGTAGTCGTGGGTGTCGGGGAGCCGCTCGTTCTGCCGCGTGATCTCCGCGATGCGCTGCTGGGCCTCTTCCAGCCGGCGTTTCAGTTGCTCGTTGGCGGCCTCGAGCCGCTCCCAGCGCTCCTGAAGCGCCTTTTCCTGCTGCTGCTTCTGCTTCAGCAGTTCCTGCTGCTTGGCCTGGCGGGCCTGCGGCGAGAGGGGCCGAGGGAGGAGGCCGAGGTCGAAGGAGAGGTCCGACGGGGGCAGGGTGTGGCGCTCGCCGTCGGTGTAGCTGCGGGCGAACCAGTACAGCAGGTGGAACAGCTCGCGGAGGCTGTCGAGCGCCAGCTGGACCGGGACGGGGGCGGGCTTGTGCACCGCGCGGTTCCCGTTGAGGCGGACGAGGTCCATCTTGGCGATCAGCCCCGGACCGGCCAGCTGTTTGAAGCTCGGCGCCTTGGACATCGCGTTGAGGTCCATCTTGTACGGAGGGACCAGACGGCGGTCGTTCCGGTACATCCACTCCACGGCCTGTTCGAGAACGAACCGGGAGTAGAACGCGGAGGCACGGGGGTCGGCGTGGGCGAGGCGCTCGGCCTTGCGGGCGTCGTCGTGGAGGGTGGTCCAGGCGTCCTGGAGGAAGGCGAAGTTTCCGGCGGCGCGGGCGGCGGCGTCCTGGGCGGGCTTCGGATCCGCAGGGGCGGGGACCGGGTCGGTGGGGCTACCGGGCGGGGGCGGTCCGGCCCGGCCGGTGGGCGGTTCGGCCGACGTCGGCTGCGCCGGGCTGCTGTGTCGCTCGTCCTCGTGGCTCCGGTCGATGGCCATGGTGGTGGTACGCCCCTCCCCCTCGGTGCGTACAAGGGAGTGGGCGCTCCCCCGTAGCGTTCCTCGCTGTGTTCTCTCGTCCTGTGCGCGGGTGGTACGTCAGGGCCGCCGGGCCGTGCCACACGGTGCGGTGCGGCTCGGCCGAGCGGCCGGTGGTGCTGCGGTGCGGCCGGCGGTGGCGGCCCGGCGGGTCAGGCTGAGCGTGCCTGGTCCGGGCTCGCGTCGCGCAGGCGTGGGTGCATGATCGCAGAAGGGAGAGTGCCACGGAAAGCACGCTTCTGGAGGGACGTGAAAAGCTCGTCCAGCGCGGCGAGATGGTCGTGGTGGAGATCCCGTGCGCGCCGGATGACCCGCACCCGCTGCTGGAACTCACGCTGCCAACTCTTTCCGGGCAGGGGAATCCGCACCGCACCCATCGTCTTCTGGTTCACCTTGAACGTTCCGTTCGTGGTGCGTGCCGCGGCCTCGACCTGGCGCCGCACGGCCGGGGTCCTCCAGATGACGTCAAGGTATTCCGGGACTATCACATCCTCACGGATGGGAGCGGCCAGGACCGTATCCGGGTAGACGGTGTCCGGAATCGCGACCGGCGAGAATGCGCCGACGCCGACCAGCCGCTTGTTCCCGTTTCCGCGCACCAGCATGAACACGTTCGGCTTCACCGAGTGGTCCGGCGTCGGGTCGGATGCGAAGAGGCCGTTCTTCCATGCCGACGGGTCGAATCCGCCACGCGTCAGGGCCGAGAGGGTGAGCACTTTCCCCTCGTGCGTGCCCTTGGACGAGGGAGAGGTTCCATTGCGCAGGCGGCGCCCCAGCACCTCGTCGAGGGCAACGGTTTCCGCGTCCTTCGGCAGCGTATGCGAGACGATCGACGAGAGCAGCTCCTCAAGAAGAGCGGCAGCCTCGCGACGCTTGGTACGCAGCCCCTCCACGCGGTCGAGAACGGCGGCGATCCGCTGCTGCACCTCCATCGGCGGCCGCGGGACCGGAATCTCCTTCAGGAACTTGAAGTGCCGGGAATATCCGGCGCTCGGAACGGGCGCCGACCGGAGATAGTGGTAAAGGAACTTCGGGTCGAAACCCGATCTCGGCCGCAGCACCTTCACGCCGTCCGCGCCCATCGCGAAGGGGAAATCCACGAACTTGAAGATTCTCGTGTGATCGCCGAAGACGATGAGCGGACCCGGTTCTTTGTGTGCGAGTTCCGGATCGTCCACAAACCCCGCGATGACGTTCTGCCCCTGGTCGATGACCGGGAGGGCACCGTCCGCCAGATACTGCGTCTTAGGGATTTTGACATTCTTGGCCGAGACGTCGGTCAGCGCCTCCAGGAAGGGGACTTCGGTCCATTGGCTCATCCCAGCATCCCTTCCAGTTCCGCCGTCGCCGAGTCGATGTCCTCGTTCAGCCGCTTCAGGGCGGCGATGATTTCGGCCGGCGCGCGCGTCTCCACTTCCTCGTGGCGGACTTCCTGATAGCTGTTGAGGGAGAGGTCGTATCCCTTTTCGGCGATCTCCGCTTTCGGAACGGTGAAGGACTGGGCCGTGCGCGGGCGTTCGCGCTCCGATGCGTTGCGGCGGAACCAGCGGGTGAGGACGTCGGGGAGATTGTTCTTCTCGTGCTCGGCGTCCATGAGCGCACCGGCCTCGGGACGGGCGCCCAGTCTGTCGTCGTCGAGCAGCGGGGTGCGCTTGTCGTCGAGCGAGTAGCCGTCGGCGTGGACGTTGTAGAACCACACCTCGTCGGTGCCACCGGTGTCCGTGCGGGTGAAGAAGAGGACGGCGGTCGAGACGCCGGCGTACGGCTTGAAGACGCCGGAGGGGAGCTTCACCACCGCGTCGAGCTTCTGCTCCTCCACCAGTGCGCGGCGCAACGCCTTGTGCGCGTTGCTCGGGCCGAACAGCACGCCCTCCGGGACGACGACGGCGGCTCGGCCGCCCGGCTTGAGCAGGCGCAGGAACAGCGCCAGGAACAGCAGTTCGGTCTTCCGGGTCTTGACCGTGCGCAGGAGGTCGGCGGCCGTGGACTCGTGGTCGAGGCTGCCGGCGAACGGGGGGTTCGCGAGGATCAGGGAGTACGCCTCGTCGTCATCGAGCTCCGCACCCGCCTGGGAGAGCGAGTCGCGATGGCGGATGTCCGGGTTGGCGACACCGTGGAGCAGCATGTTCATCGACCCGATGCGCAGCATCGTCGGGTCGAAGTCGAAGCCGTGGAACATCTCCTCGTCGAAGTGCCGGCGCTCCTCCGTGCCGAGCAGGTCCTGCTTGTGCTCGCGCTTGAGGTAGGCCGCGGACTGGACGAGGAAACCGGCGGTGCCGCAGGCGGGATCGCAGATCGTGTCGCCGGGGCGCGGCTGGGTCATGTCGACCATGAGGTCGATGATGTGCCGCGGGGTGCGGAACTGGCCGTTCTGCCCGGCGGTGGCGATCTTCGCGAGCATGTACTCGTAGACGTCGCCCTTGGTGTCGCTGTCCTCCATCGCCTCCGCGATGTCGTCGAGCAGATCGACGACCTTCACCAGGAGATTCGGGCTCGGGATCTCGAAACGCGCGTCCCGCATGTGATGCGAGTACGTGGAGTTTTCGCCGCCCATGCGCCGCAGGTACGGAAAGACGCCCTGGCTCAGCACGTCGTACATGGCCTGCGCCTGCATCGTGCGGAAGTTCTGCCACCGCAGGTCCTGCTGGTCCTCCGTGAAGAACGGGTTCGGGTCCGGGACCCCGGAGAACTCGGCTGCCTGGTCCTGGTCCGTCTGCAGGTCGTCCAGGCGCTTGATGAAGAGCAGATAGGTGAGCTGCTCCATGACCTGCAGGGGGTTGGAGATGCCGCCCGTCCAGAACGCGTCCCAGACGCGTCCCACCTTGTTCTTCAGTTCGCCCGTAATCACACGGAGGATCCTACGACCCTGAGCCTGACGGCAACGCCGACCCGAAAGGCGCGGGACCCCGCCGCCGCGCGCCCGGGGCGTCGGCCTGTCACCACCAGTAGGCGGGGTAGCGGTGGGCGGTGCGCTTGGTGCGGGTGGCGACGACGCCGGACACGACCACCATGACCGTGGCCAGACAGAGCAGGGTCAGGAACCGGACGGGAGGCGGGGACTGGAGGACGATGATGACGGCGGTCGCGGCCGCGGGCGAATGCGGCGTGCGCGTGATCATCATGACCCCGAGGGCGAGGCCGCCCGCCAAGGCCGCCGCCCACGGTGAGTGGCCGAGCCCGGCCTGGACGAGCAGGCCGGTGAGAGCGGACAGCAGGTGGCCGCCGATCACGCTGCGCGGCTGGGCCAGCGGCAGCGTGGGGGCGCTGTGCACCAGCGCGGCGGTCGCCGCGAGCGGCGGGATGAGTATCGGCTCGTGCAGCACGGCCCCGGCCGTGACCAGGAGCAGCAGGATCGATATCGAGGCCCCGGTGGCGTGCAGCAGCGCGGAGGGAGCGGGCGGGGCCGGGGCACGCCCGAGGAGCGGTCGCACGAGGGCGGGGCGAGGGCGGCGGGTGGCCTGGTCGGTACTCAACGAAACGGACTCCGGAAGACGCCGGGCATGGCGCGTGGTGGCGGTGGGCGGGCGGGGTGAAGCGGCCCGGCGCCGCCGGAGATCTCCGTCAGCGCGCCTACGTGATCAACGGAGGGCGGCCTTACGCGGTCCCCGGATCTGGGCGGCGCAGCTCTGCGGACAATTTACCTGCACCGTCCATCTGTCCAGGTCGGGGGTGGCCCCGGTACCACTCCGGGCTTCTTCGCGCCGGTGCCGCCGCGCGGCGGGCGGGAGACCGTCGGCCCCGCTCAGATCGGGGCGGGCGCCCCGGTGACCGGCTCCGGTTTCGGCCCGTCGGCGTCGGTGGCGGAGAATCGTGTGAGCGACAGCAGTGAGATCGAGTGCACGAGCGTGCCGGCCGGCTCCGCCATCGAGCGCGCCGGCCGTACCGAGGCGTCGCCGACCGGCAAGGACGTGCGGGTCAGCGGCACGCAGCGCACGCCCCGGGCCCACCGCCTCGTCCTCGGCGACCACAGCAAGGTGCAGATCACGCCATGAGAATTCTCGTCACCGGCGGCGCCGGTTTCATCGGCTCGTGTTTCGTCCGCATGCTCCTGGGCCCGGACGGACCCGACGGGCACCCTCGCCCGGAGGCCGTCACCGTGCTGGACGCCCTCACCTACGCCGGGAACCGGAGCTCCCTCGCGCCGGTCGCCGCGGACCCGCGGCTGGAGTTCGTCCACGGCGACATCCGCGACCACGGGCTGGCCCGGTCCCTGGTGGCCGGCCACGACGCGGTGGTGCACTTCGCCGCCGAGTCCCATGTCGACCGGTCCCTCTCCAGCGCCACCGAGTGCGTCTCCACCAATGTGGTCGGCACCCAGACCCTGCTCGATGCCGCGCTGTCCCGTCCGTCGGTGACCTTCCTGCACGTCTCCACCGACGAGGTGTACGGATCGCTGGCCGAGGGATCGTGGTCCGAGGACGAGCCGCTGCAGCCCAGCTCCCCGTACGCCGCCTCCAAGGCGTCCTCCGATCTGCTCGCGCTCGCCTACCACCGCAGCCACGGCCTGGACGTGCGGCTGACCCGCTGCTCCAACAACTACGGGCCGTACCAGTTCCCCGAGAAGGTCATCCCGCTGTTCACCACGCGGCTGCTGGACGGCGGCACGGTCCCGCTCTACGGCGACGGGCGCCATGTCCGCGACTGGCTGCATGTGGAGGACCACTGCCGGGCGCTGCTGCGGGTCCTGGCGGACGGCCGCCCCGGCGAGGTCTACAACATCGGCGGCGGCACCGAGCTGTCGAACCGCCGGCTCACGGAGCGGCTGCTGACGGCCTGCGGCGCGGGCTGGGAGCGGGTCGAGCACGTCGCCGACCGGGCCGGTCACGATCTGCGCTACTCGGTGGACTCCCGCCGGATCCGCGCCGAGCTGGGCTGGGCGCCGAGGCACGCGTTCGACGACGGCCTGGCCCGCACCGTCGCCTGGTACCGGGACAACCGCGCCTGGTGGGAGCCGCTCGCCGCGCGGGCGGCGGCCCGATGAGCCCGCGCCGCTCCCGGAACGCCGGCGGGGAGTGAAGCTGCCGCGACGACGAACGACCGGGCACTCGGCGGGCCGGCCGGGTGCCCGGTCGCACGACGGCGCCGGGAAGGCGTCCGGTCAGCCGCCGAGGTGCACCGGGAGCGACTCGATTCCGTAAACGATGGACAGCTTGCGGAATTCGAGGTCCTCGGGCTCGACGGCCAGGCGCATGTCGGGGAAGCGGCGGACCAGCGCGGGGTAGGCGGCGCGGAGTTCCATCCGAGCGAGTTCGGCGCCGACGCAGCGGTGTATTCCGTAACCGAAGGCGAGGTGCGAGGGGACATTGCGGGACGGATCGAACTGCTCCATGTCAGGGCCGAGTTTGCCGTCGCGGTCGGCGCCGCTGAGGGAGCACAGGACGACGTCTCCGGAAGTGATCTGCACGCCGCCGATTTCGATGTCCTTGCGGGCGAAACGCGGGAATGCGACCTGCACGACGGTGAGATAACGGAGCAATTCCTCGACATAGCGTTCCCCCGCGTCGTCGCCGCCCTTGACGGCCGCGAAGTGCTCCGGGTCCTGGAGGAGGACCAGGGCGCCGAGGGCGAGCATGCTGGCGGTGGTCTCGAAGCCGCCGGTGAGGACGCCGTCGGCCAGACCGGCCAGTTCTTCGTCGCTGACCGAGTCGCCGTGTTCCTTGACGATCATGCCGAGCAGGCCGTCGCCCGGGTTTTCGCGCTGCTTCTTGACGATGTCCCGGAAATAGGAGAGCGATTCGGATATGGCGCCGAAGGAGGCGTTCGCACCGCTGAAGAGGTCGAATCGGGCGGCGCTGAGGCGTTCGAAGTCGGCGCGGTCCTCGTAAGGGACGCCGAGGAGTTCGCAGATGACGAGGGAGGGAATGGGCAGGGCGAAGGAATGCACGATGTCGACCGGCTCGCCGTTCCTGCCCGCGGCCTCCATGGCGTCGAGGCGTTCTTCGACGATCTCGTGGATGCGCGGGGTGAGCCGGCCGAGGCGGCGCATGGTGAATTCGGGGGTCAGCAGGCGGCGCAGCCGGGTGTGGACGGGCGGGTCGGCGAAACCGAGGCCGCCGGGGTTCTGTTCGGCGCCCGCGCCGGCCTTGCCGACGAGGTTGGTGAAGTCCGAGCTGAAGGCATCGGCCTTTCCGAGCACCTGCTTGACTTCGTCGTAGCCGGTGACCAGCCAGACATTGGCGGCTATCGGCACCGGAAGTCTGGTGATCGGTTCCTTCTCCCGGACGGCCCCCAATTCGCCCACCGGGTTGAGCCCCTCACGCCGCAAGGGCATCAGGACGGACTCGGGCAAGAAAGACATCCGAGACAGGTCGAACCCCTTCTTGCGTGTTCTCGCCAGATACATACGGCCGGCCCAGGCGATGATCCGGGAACGGAGAGTCGTCATGACGCTAATACTGCCTTTCGTCGAGGGGGTCGGTCACCCGCGCTCCGCGGCCCATGGGGCCGAGACGGCACGGGACCTCCACTCGGCGTGCACGGATGAGACGTACGCCATAGCCCCTCGCCCGCGGTGGTCATGGCGCGGGGCCATGCCATCGACCGATGTCATCGGTCGGTCGCATCGGCGTGACGAGCTCGGCCTTGTGCTTTTCGGGCTGTTCGGACTTTTCGGTCTGGTCGTTGAGCTTCTTCAGGTCGTTCAGGTCGGTCCGGACGAGTTTACAAAGTGTCATCGGGACCGTTCACGGAACGAGGGGGATGTCAGCGGCCCCCGCGGGCTCCCACGCCCCCGCGGGTTCCCGGGCGGACGCGGACGCGGATACCGCCGGGCGGCGAAATTGCTTGGCGGGCGGCCGTGCCGCGCGGACAGACTGGTGCGATGGCTGCCATCGGAGTCGTCGGGCTGGTCCGCGGGCTGTACGTGGCGCGATGGTGCGCGCGGCTGGGCATCCGGGTCACCGCATTGTGCGATACGGACGCGAAGCGTGTCGCGGCGGCGGCCCGCGCCTTTCCCGGGGCCCGTACGACGAGCCGGTGGAGCAATCTGCTCGCGCCGGAGGCCGGGCTCGACGGCGTGCTGCTGGCGCACGACTTCGACCGGCACGCGGAGGCGGCGGTGGCGTTTCTCGGGCGCGGCATCCATGTGCTGAGCGAGACCGCGGCCTGTACGACGGAGCGGGAGGGGCGGGCGCTGGTCGCGGCCGCCGGGCGGAGCGCCGCGTCGTACTCCTTCGCGGAGAACTATGTCGCGCATGCCCATGTGCGCGCCATCGGGGAGCTGGTGCGCGCCGGTGCGATCGGCGCCCCGCAGCTGGTCGAGTCGGACTATGTGCATGCCGCGTCCCCGGAGGACGTCGCGGCCCTCATCGGCGACCCCGCGCACTGGCGTGGCCGGATCCCGCCGACCGCGTACTGCACCCACGCCCTCTCCCCCGTGCTGGACGTCACCGGCGCCTGGCCGGTCGAGGTGAGCGCCGTGCCCGTGACCGCGCAGGAGCGGCCGGGGGCGGTGGTGCTGACGGTGCGGCTGTCGGACGGCGCGCTGGCCCTCACCCGGCAGACGTTCCTGCAGGGCGAGCCGGACAGTCACTGGCACTGGTTCTCGGTGCGCGGCTCGCGGGGCCTGGCCGAGTCGGTACGGGCCGCGGGTGAGCGGTCCTGGAACGTCCGGGTCCGGCGGGACGCCTGGGCGGCGCCGAAGACGGCGGCGGGCCAACAGGGCGCGCACGAGGAGGAGTTGACGCCTCCGGTGCTGCGGATCGGGGACGGCCGGGCCGCGGGGCCGCTGCGGGTGCCGCGGCACGACGAGGGTACGGCGGTCATCGTGGACGCCTTCCGCGCCTGCATGGAGGAGGGCGCGGCGCCCCGGGTCGGGGTGCGGCAGGCCGTCGCGGCGTCGCTGGTGGGGACGGCGGCGGCGGTGTCGCTCCGGAACCACGGGCGGGCGGTGGCCGTGCCGGACGTACGCGCCTGGAATTGAGGGCGCCCGCCGTGGGCTCCGCGCCCCGGTCCCGCCCCCGAACACCGGGTGCGACATAACGGATATATGGCTCGCCGCTTGCTACGTTGCCTGCCATGACGGCAACGGCACCGGCGGCTCCCGCGCGCCCCGCGGACACTCCCCCACCCGTGCCGCTGCCACCCAGGCGGCGGGGCACCGAACTGGGCCTCCTGGCAGGCGCCGTGTTCATCAGCGTCTGCGGGTATCTGACCGTGGGGATCGCCACGGGGCACGCCGTTCCGGTCGGCGCGGCGAAATACGGCGCCGGTCTCGGCGCGCTCGCACTGCTCGCCCATCTCGCCGTACGCCTGTGCGCCCCGTACGCCGATCCGCTGCTGCTCCCCATCGCCGTCCTGCTCAACGGCCTCGGGCTGGTGCTGATCTTCCGGCTCGATCTGGAGACGCCCGGCGAACGTGCCGCACCGGCGCAGCTGGTGTGGTCCAGCATCGGCGTCGGTCTCTTCATCGGCGTCGTGGTGCTGCTGCGCGACCACCGGTTGCTGGAGCGGTTCGCCTCCCCCTGCGCGGCCCTCGCGCTGCTGCTGATGATCGCGCCGATCGCGTTCCCGGCCGTCAACGGCGCCAAGATCTGGATCCGGGTGGCGGGGCTCTCGCTGCAGCCCGGCGAATTCGCCAAGGTGCTGATCACGGTCTTCTTCGCGGCGTATCTCGCGGCGAACCGCGGTGCGCTGGATGCCGACGGGAGCGCGAGGTGGAGCCTGCGGCTGCCCACCGGCCGGGTGCTCGGGCCGGTGGTGGCGATCTGGCTGGTGAGCGTGGGGGTACTGGTCCTGGAGCGGGATCTGGGGACCTCGCTGCTGTTCTTCGGGATCTTCGTGGTGCTGCTGTACGTGGCCACCGGGCGGATCGGGTGGCTGGCGGTGGGGCTGCTGCTGGCGGCCGCCGGCGCGACGGCGGTCGCCACGCTGGAGCCGCATGTGCACGGGCGGGTCGAGGACTGGCTGCATCCGTTCGCGGGGATCGCGGCGGGCCGGGGGCCGGGCCAGCTCGCCCAGTCGCTGTTCGCCTTCGCGGCGGGCGGGCTGCTGGGGACCGGGCTGGGGCAGGGCGACTCGCAGCTGATCGGGTTCGCCATGAAGTCCGACTTCGTGCTGGCGACCTTCGGCGAGGAGCTGGGGCTGGCCGGGCTGTGCGCGCTCTTCCTGCTGTACGCGCTGCTGGTGGGGTGCGGCTTCCGGGCCGCGCTCGGCATCCGCGAACCGTTCGGCGGGCTGCTGGCCGTGGGCCTCGCCGCGCTGCCCGCCGTCCAGGTCTTCGTCATCGCGGGCGGGGTGATGGGACTGATCCCGCTGACGGGGATGGCGTTGCCGTTCCTGGCGCAGGGCGGGTCGTCGGTGGTGACGAACTGGATCATCGTGGCGCTGCTGGCGCGGATCAGCGACCGGGCGCGGGGGCCCGAGCGGCCGCGGCGGCGGGGGCGGCCGGAGGGGGCCGAGGACCCCGCCGCAGGGCACCCCCACCGCGCGCCGGGGCCCGTCGCCGAGGCGGGGTCCGTCCCCGAGCCGGGGTCCGTCCCCGAGCCGGGGCCCGTCCCCGAGCCGGGGCCCGTCCCCGAGCCGGGCGCCGTCCCCGAGCCGGGGGCCCGCCCGTGATCCGCTGCATCCGGCAGATCGCCGCGATCTGCGTCCTTTTGCTGCTCGCGCTGCTGGTCAATGCCGCCCGGGTGCAGGTGTGGGAGGCCGACGCCTACACCGCCAATCCGGCCAACCGCCGTGCCACGCTGGCCCGTTACGCCCAGCCGCGCGGCGCCGTGCTGGTCGCGGGCCGGCCCGTCACCGGCTCCCGCGACAGCGGCGGCCGGCTGCGCTACGAGCGGACGTACACCGACGGCCCCCTGTACGCGCCGGTCACCGGCTACTCCTCGCAGCTCTACGGCACCTCCCTGCTGGAGCGCGCCGAGGACGGCATCCTGGCCGGCACCGACGACCGGCTCGCCACCTTCCCCTGGTGGGACCGGCCGACCCACGGCCACCGGCCCGGCGGCAGCGTCGCCACCAGCATCGATCCCGCGATGCAGCGCGCGGCGTTCCGGGGGCTGGGCCGCAAGAAGGGCGCGGTGGCCGCCGTCGAACCGCGTACCGGACGGATCCTGGCGCTGGTCAGCAGCCCCTCGTACGATCCCAACACCCTTGCCGGAAACGGGACTTCGGTCAGCGACAGCTGGCGGCGGCTGAACGGCGCGCGCCGGCGGCCGATGCTCAACCGCGCGATCCGCAAGGCGTATCCGCCCGGCTCCGTCTTCAAGGTCGTCACCGCGGCGGCGGCGCTGGAGAGCCGTCGGGTCACCGATATCGACGCCCCCACGGACACCCCCGATCCGTACACCCTGCCCGGGACCGCCACCCGGCTGGGCAACTCGGCGAAGGGCTGCCACAACGCCAGCCTCAAGGACGCCTTCCGGATCTCCTGCAACACCGTCTTCGCACGGCTGGGCGCCCGGGTCGGGCTGTACGAGATGGCCGAGGCCGCGGAGCGGTTCGGGTTCAACGACCGCCGGCTGCGCATCCCCTCCCCCGTCGCGCCGAGCACCTTCGGCACGCAGATGGACACCTCGCAGGTCGCGCTGTCGGCGATCGGGCAGTTCGACACCACCGCCACCCCGCTCCAGATGGCGATGGTCGCGGCGGCGGTCGCCAACGGCGGGATTCTGACGCCGCCGTACCTGGTCGACGGCGTGACCAACGCCTGGGGGACCACCGTGGACGCCGGGCCGCAGCGCTCCGCGCACCAGGCGATGGGGCCGTCCGTCGCCGCGCAGCTCCAGGAGATGATGGTCGACGTCGTGGAGCACGGAAGCGGGAAGCAGGCCGCCATCAAGGGCGCCACGGTGGGCGGGAAGACCGGTACGGCGCAGCACGGACCGCGCAACGAAGGGGTGCCCTACGCCTGGTTCATCTCCTGGGCGAGGGCCGAGGACAGCAGCGATCCGGCGGTGGCGGTCGCCGTGGTGGTCGAGGACGCCGCCGCGGACCGGTCGGACATCAGCGGCGGCAGCATCGCGGCGCCGATCGCCCACGACGTGATGGCGGCCGCGCTGCGGCGCGACGGACGCATCGGCGCCGGGCCACAATGACCCCATGGCCGATACGACACCGCCCCCGCCGCTGACCCTCACCGAGGTCGAGGAGCTGGCCCGGCGGGCACATGCGGGACAGACCGACAAGGCGGGCCGTCCGTACGCCGAGCATCTGGCCGCAGTCGCGGCGGGGGTACGGGAGCGGGGCGGCAGCGAAGAGCAGATCGCGGCGGCCTGGCTGCACGACGCCGTCGAGGACGCCGCGCTGAGCCGGGAGTGGCTGGCGGGCGCGGCGCTGAGCGAGGCGACCAAGGCGATGGTCCTGGCCGTCACCAAGCGGCCGGGCGAGCCGGTAGAGAAGTACACCGCCCGCATTCTGGCCACGCCCGGCGCGCTGCTGGTCAAGGAGTCCGACCTCGCGCACAACGCGGACCCGGCCCGGCTGGCCGTGCTGGACGCGCCGACGCGGGAGCGGCTGACCGCCAAGTACGCAGCGGTACGGGGCCTGTTGGGGCTGGCCGGGAGCCGGCCGGCGGTCCAGGCATCGGACATCTGAGCAGAAAGATGCCCTGCGCAGCTACTCTGCCGCGATGACTCTCCCGCAGCCTTCGCACCCGTCTTCGGGCCCGCCCTCGGACCCGCGGACCGCCCGCGTGATCGCCGCGCTGGACGGTGTCGGCGTCCGCCGCCACACCACCGACCAGGTCATCCTCGACGCCGTCGACTGGACCGTACGCTCCGGTGAGCACTGGGCGCTGCTCGGCGCGAACGGCGCGGGCAAGACGACCGTCCTGCGGATCATCGGGGCGCTGATGTTCCCCACCGTCGGGACCGTCGAGGTGCTCGGGCACCGGCTCGGCACGGTGGACGTACGCGAGCTGCGCGCCGTCATCGGCCTGGTCTCCGGCGCGCAGAAGGTTCCGCAGGACGCCACCGGGCACACCGTCGTGCTCACCGGCGCCACCGGCACCGTGCAGCCGTTGTGGCGCAAGTACGACGCGGCCACCCGTGAGCGCGCCCATGAACTGCTCGCCGAGCTGGACTGCAAGGAGCTCGCCGACCGTCCGTACGGAGTGTGTTCGGGCGGCCAGCGGGCCCGGATCCTGATCGCCCGCGCGCTGATGGCGGATCCCTCGCTGCTGCTGCTCGACGAGCCGTTCAACGCGCTCGACCTGCCCTCCCGCGAGGATCTGATCGATGCGCTGCACCGGCTCGCCCTGGGGCGGCCGGAGTTGGCGACCGTGACGGTGACGCACCACCTGGAGGAGCTCTCCCCGGCGATCGGCCACGCCCTGCTGCTGCGCGACGGGCGGGTGCAGGCGCGCGGCCCGGTGGCCGAGGTGCTGACCGGGGAGCGGATGACGGCGTGCTTCGGCCGGCCGATCGAGGTGTCCCGGCACGAGGGGCGCTGGATGGCGCGGTCGGGCAGGCGCTAACTGCCCGTGGGCGGCAGCGGTTCGCGGCGGCGCGCCCACTCCTCGGGCAGCGCGCCCGTTCCCGTCCGGGCCGCCACCACCCCGCCCGCGATGGCGCAGGTGGTGTCCACGTCGCCGAGGCCGGCGGCGGTCGCCCACAGTGCGGCCGTCAGGTCCTCGGGGTGGCGGGCGGCGCACCACAGGGCGTACGGGACGGTGTCGTCGGCGCGGACCCGGCGGCCGCTGCCGAGGATCTCGGCGGCCTGTTCGGGGGCGGTTTCCGGGGGCAGCCCAGCGGCCCGCAGCAGGCCCTCGCGCACCGGGCCGTCGGGGGTGCGGGCGGCGACCGCGGTGAGTTCCGGCACCTCGCCGCGGGCCGAGAGGGCCGCCGCCACGGCCACCGCCACCGCGCCCGCGATGCCCTGGGGATGGGCGTGGGTGACGGCGGCGGAGCGGGCGGCCTGTTCGGCGGCGCGGTCGAGGTCGCCGTGGAACCAGGCGCCGAGCGGGGCGACCCTCATCGCCGCGCCGTTGCCGAGGCTGCCCTCGCCGCCGAAGAGGGCGGTCGCCAGCGACTCCCACTCGCCGGGGGCGGCGGCGACGCGGGGCAGCAGGGCGTGCATGCCGGGGCCGTAGCCGCGGCCCGGGTCGTCCTTGTAGCGGGCCGCGAACCGCTCGGCAAGCGCCGGCGACCGGACCTCGCCGTGTGCCTCCAGGACCGCGAGCAGGCTCAGCGCCATGGCGGTGTCGTCCGTCCAGTGCCAGTGCGCATCGGGCGGCGTACGACGCTCCGCGATCAGCTGCCGGGCCTCGGCCTCCGGCCGGAACAGCCCGAAGAACCGCTCCCCGAAGGCGTCACCGAACGCCAACCCCGCCATGCTCGCGCGCGCCGCGGCCCGTCGTCGTGCATCCATGACGGGGATCCTGCCATGCGGGCCGTCGGCGCCGGAACGGATTTCCCACCGGAGCCGAGCGGCATTTGCGCACGCCCCGCCGAGCGGTTCATCAATCAACCTTTACGCTGCATTTACTCCTCGACAATCCCCATTTACATGGCAATCTTCACGGACGCTGGCCGCATACCGTCTCTTTGCTGTACCGTTACCAAAACTTTCATGCACCAAGGGGGAATCATGTCCAGCGAACCGCAGAAACAGGTTGACGAGTCGGAATTCATGGAAATCGCCAAAGATCCGGCAGAGGCGCGGGTCCTGCGTAAATCCCTGGAGTTGATTGCCGGCGGCGGGGCGGGAGACACCCTCAAGGAAATGGCCCAGGAGGTCCTCAGCGGCCGGATCGGGCTGCGTCAAGCCACGCAGGCCAGTGGTTACAGCGACGCCCTGCTGGAGAAGGGGCAGTGGGAGGAATGGAACGAGATGTCCGACTCCGAACGCCATGCCCGTGCCATCGAAGGCGAAAAGGCACTCGACGCCGAGCGCCGCGAAATGGCGGAAGAGCGTGCGACGCAGGGCCGGAGCTCATCCGCTCAGGGCCGGCACAGCGGTAAAGGCTGGTCGGCGTTCTAGGGCGCGGCCACCGACGCAACGCCACCATTCATCCGCAGGTCCGAGGGGGACAGGAACATCGTGAGTTTCGCCGTAGAGCCAGCCGATCTGGACGGCTATGCCAAGCTGCTTTTCCGTGCGAGCGAGGACGCCGGTGCGGGTATCGACTACATGCAGAAGAACTGCAAACTCGAGGCTGCAGCCGGGGACATTTGGCAGTTGATCTTCACGCCGCACAGCGAGCATATGCACGATGCGAAGAAGTGCCTTGAAGCGTTTCAGCGCGTCCTCGACGCCTCTTCGGACGAGCTGAAAAAATCGGCCAAATACTACCTGTCGACCGATGAGGAGCAGGCCCGTAAGGTCGATGCCACCTATCCGCAGAGCAAACCTCATCGAAGCGGGGACGCCAAGGCGGCGAAAGGGCCTTCGTCGAGCTTCGCGGACAAGGCGGACGCCAGCTCCCGACTGAAGGCTCCGGGCGGCGAGGACAGCTATGTGGCCGACTGGCTGGCAGAGGCCGGGCAGCACCCCGGGGAAAAGATCGCCGGGACGCTGCTCGACCTTGCCAGCCCCTCCGCCATGGTGCTGGAATTCATCAAGATCATGACCGGGTGGGATCCGCTCGGGGACTTCCTGAGCTGGATCGCGGGAGACTGGGAATCATATCTCGAATGCGCCGAAGTCTGGGGATGTCTGGCCGATCTCTGTGGCGAGATCTCTCAGAACGTCAAGGCGGGCAATATCGAACTGGACGCGACCTGGCAAGGTAATTCCGCGGATTCCGCGTACGTCTACTTCGACGAGGCCGGTGGCAAGCTCCTGGAGCTCCAGGAAACCTTTACCTCACTCCAGGACAACTACTCCCGCATCTCCGGCGCCGTATACGCCTTCGCTGAATTCCTCAAGGGCCTGATAGTGCAGGTTCTTGATCTGGGCCTCAATGCGCTGCTCAAGAAAATTGCCGGCGATGCTGCGCTGGCCGCGGGCCCCCTCGGCGCCACGGTGGCCGCGCCCCTCTATGCGATGGTCGCCGCCGATATCCTGCGAATCACGAAAAAATGGGGGGATGCAATGCAAATGGTCGACAAGGTCATGAAGGTGGTCAGCGCCGGGGCGGGTGTGATTGAGGGCACGCTTGCCGGTACGGTCAAATCGGTCAGCGATTTTCCGGTACCGGGCAAGGGCTACGACAACCGGGCCGCATAGGGCAGGCCACTCTTCGCCACAGCAGGAGAAGACATGTCGCACCGCGAGGAAAGGCCGGACGTGACCCGAGAGATCCCCGACGACACGGAACTGCGCATTCTGGCCTCGAAGACGTGGTTGTACAAGCGCGCGATGGTCGTCATCAGCGCGCTGGTCCCATGGATATTCATCCGTGTCGCATGGAGGGACAGTCCGGGGCTGCTCTGGATCCCGGTGCTGAATCTGATCGCTACGTACGTGGGGATCTATCTGGTGATCCGGCGCTGGCGGGGTCCTGGTCGTCGCCTGTATCCGGCGGTGGCGGGTGTGGTGGCATGCTGGGCCGTCTGCATCGAGCTCCTCCGGCTCCTGAAGTGAGCCCGGGGCGCCGGGGCACACCCGCTGCCGGGCCCCGGCGCCTCGGCGTTCCCTCCGTTCAGCCCCCCGCCGCCCCCCGCGCGATCGCGTCGGCGACCTCGGCCGTACGGGCCTCCTCCTCGGCGGCGAAGCGTTCCGCGTCCAGCTTCTCGGCCAGTTCCTCGTCCTGGGCCATCAGCAGGTCGAGGTTGGAGTCGCCCATCTCGAAGACGCCCATGTCCAGGTAGGCGCGCTGGAGGCGTTCGCCCCACAGGCCGATGTCCTTCACACAGGGCACGATGCGGCTGAACAGCAGCTTCCGGAAGAGGTGCAGGAATTCGGAGCGCTCGGTGAACTCGGCGGCCTCCGCCTTCGGTATGCCGAAGTTCTCCAGCACCTCCAGGCCGCGCAGCCGGTCCCGCATCAGATAGCAGCCCTCGATGACGAAGTCCTCGCGCTCGCGCAGTTCGGCATCGGTGAGCTGCTTGTAGTAGTCGCGCAGCGCCATCCGGCCGAACGCGACATGGCGGGCCTCGTCCTGCATGACGTAGGCGAGGATCTGCTTCGGCAGCGGCTTGGTGGTGGTGTCGCGGATCATGCCGAAGGCGGCCAGCGCCAGGCCCTCGATCAGCACCTGCATGCCCAGGTAGGGCATGTCCCAGCGGGAGTCCTTGAGGGTGTCGGCGAGCAGTGCCTGAAGGTTGTCGTTGACCGGGTAGAGCATCCCGATCTTCTCCTTCAGGAAGCGGCTGTAGATCTCCGCGTGCCGGGCCTCGTCCATGGTCTGGGTGGCGGAGTAGAACTTCGCGTCCATGTCCGGGGCCGATTCCACGATCCGCGCGGCACACACCATCGCGCCCTGCTCGCCGTGCAGGAACTGGCTGAACTGCCAGGAGGTGTAGTGCTGGCGGAGATCGCCACGGTCCTTTTCCGTCATCTTGTCCCAGTACTTGGTGCCGTACAGGGACATGGACTCATCGGGGGTGCCGAGCGGGTCCTTGGGGTCGACCTCCAGGTCCCAGTCGATGCGCAGAGTGGCGTCCCACTGCTTGTCCTTGCCCTTCTGGTAGAGGGCGAGCAGCCGGTCGCGGCCGTCGTCGTACTCCCAGCTGAAGCGGGCCGCGCCGGTGGCGGGCACCGTCCACAGGGAATCGCCAGGGTCCTGTACGTAAAGATCACGGCTCGACACCGACGCCTCCTCAGCTCACCGAATTCACCGCACACGCACCACAGCACTCGTCACCGCTCTCGCCGGGGCGCCCGCGGGAACGCTCACCGAAGCGCTCACCACACGCGTGCCAAACACCCCACCGCGGGCAGTCGTTGGCAGGCTCACACGTTTCTTACCGGTGGGTCAATAAGTCGTGCGCGGGGGATTGACGAGCTTACTGACACGCAGTCTCATAAGGGGCGATCCAACGTGACCGCCGGTAATCCCCCGTGAGTGAGGTAGCCACGCAATGACGAGCGCGCCAACCGCAATGACCGTGCCGGACACCGAAGTCCTGCGGGACGCCCTCGGGCTGCTCAAGGACCGGGAGCAGGTCGCCGAGCGCCTGCTCGACTCCTCGGCCAAGCACTCCTTCGACCCCGACACCGAACTCGACTGGGACGCCCCCCTCGAGGACGGCAAGTGGTTCTGGCCGCCGGAGCTCGTCTCGCTCTACGACACCCCGATGTGGAAGAAGATGTCGCTGGAGCAGCAGCAGGACCTCTCCCGGCACGAGGCGGCCTCGCTCGCCTCGCTGGGCATCTGGTTCGAGATCATCCTGATGCAGCTGCTCGTCCGGCACATCTACGACAAGCCGGTGACCAGCGCGCACGTCCGCTACGCGCTCACCGAGATCGCCGACGAGTGCCGGCACTCCAAGATGTTCGCGCGGATGATCCAGCGGGGCGGGGCGCCCACGTACCCGGTCTCCCGCCTCAACCACAACCTCGCCCGGATCCTCAAGACCGTCTCCACCACCCCCGGTTCCTTCGCCTGCACCCTGCTCGGCGAGGAGATCCTGGACTGGATGCAGCGGCTGACGTTCCCGGACGAGCGGGTGCAGACGATCGTGCGCGGAGTGACCCGCATCCACGTCGTCGAGGAGGCCCGGCACGTCCGCTACGCCCGCGAGGAGCTGCGCCGCCAGATGGTCACCGCGCCGCGCTGGGAACGGGAGTTGACCCGGATCAGCTCCGGCGAGGCGGCCCGGGTCTTCTCCCTCGCCTTCGTCAACCCCGAGGTCTACACCAACGTCGGCCTGGACCGGCGCGCGGCCCTCGCCCAGGTCGAGGCGAGCGGCCACCGCCGCGAGGTGATGCAGTCCGGGGCCCGGCGGCTGACCGACTTCCTCGACGAGATCGGCGTACTGCGCGGTATGGGACGGCGGTTGTGGCGCAGCTCCGGGCTCCTGGCCTGAAGGGCCCGCCCGCTCCGTCCGAGCACCCGTACGACGTGACATCCGGGGCGGTTACGCTGCTGCTCATGAACGGCAGCGGCACCGCCCCAGCAGTACCCCGACCCGCCTACCGCAGGCTGAGCGTCGAGCAGCGCCGCAGTCAACTGCTCGCCGCCGCACTGGGCCTGTTCGCGCAGCGCGCGCCCGAGGACGTCTCGCTGGACGACGTGGCGACCGCCGCCGAGGTCTCGCGGCCGCTCGTCTACCGCTACTTCCCGGGCGGCAAACAGCAGTTGTACGAGGCCGCACTGCGCAGCGCGGCCGACATCCTGGAGCGCTGCTTCGCCGAGCCGGACACCGGCCCGCTCACCCAGCGGCTGGCGCGCGCCCTGGACCGCTACCTGGCCTTCGTCGACGAGCACGACGCCGGGTTCAGCGCGCTGCTCCAGGGCGGCAGCGTGGTGGAGACCTCCCGGACGACCGCGATCGTGGACGAGGTGCGGCGTGCCGCCGCCGACCAGATCCTGCGGCATCTGGGCGAGCCGGAGCCGGGCCTGCGGCTGCGGATGGCGGTCCGGATGTGGATCACCGCCGTGGAGGCCGCCTCGCTGATCTGGCTGGACGAGGACAAGCAGCCCGGCCTGGACGAGCTGCGCGACTGGCTCGTCGACCACTTCGTCGCGCTGCTGACCGCAGCTGCGGCCCGGGACGAGCAGACCGCGCGGGTGACCCGGGCGGCGCTGGCGCTGGAGACCGCCGAGGGGCCGGTCGGCGATCTGGCCCGCCGCGTCCTGCCCGTCGTCGGTGACGCCGCGCACCTGCTGTGACCTGCCGCGACGCGGCGGGAGCGGGGCAGTGGACGGGAGTGTGACACTGAAGGGGTGAGAAGCGAGAACACCCCCTTCGTCGGCGGACCGCTGGACGGCCGGGTCCTGCCGGTGCTGGTCGGCCCGACCGGCCAGCCGCCGAAGAGCTACGAGATCCCGGTGCCGAACGACGACGGACGACCCCCGACGGTCTATGTCTACCGACGGGTCCCGGGGCGGGTGGGACGGCTGGGGCTGCCGAGCGGCTGGAAGTACACCTACGACCCGGACGAGGCCCCGCGGGGCGACCGAGCGCTGCGGCGCTTGTTCCGACGGGACCGCTCCCAGCGCTGATCGGGTGGACCGGGCGCCCCACCGACGCCCATTAGTCCGGAATATACGACTGTCGTGACAGCATTCGAATCGCCCGGACCGTGCGGGCGATTCGGAGCTTGCGGCGGAGGTGGAGCGGTGTCCCGACGTGTTCTGCCCTGGGTCTGCACCCTGGGGCTCATCGGCGTGGTGGCGCTGACCCTGCCCTCGTCCGTCCTGGCCGATCCCGGACCGGACGCGGTACCCGCGGAGCTGACGCCCGGGGGGTCGAGGTCCGCGGGGTGGGAGGACACCAAACCGTCGGACACCAGGCCCCGGAGCACCCATTCCCCGGACACCCGGTCCCGGGACACCAAGCCCCCGCACGACGGCCCGACTCCCGGGACCCCGGACTCCGGGACGGCGGACACCTGGATCCCGGACACCGGCGAGGGCGAGCTGGGCCGGGTCACCGAGGGCGCCGACGGAGGCGACCCGGACGGCCCGGACGGGATGCCCGACGGTACGGCCACCGGCGGTCCCGCCGGCGGCGCCGACGAACCGTCGGACACCGGCCCCGCCGGCGCCCCCTCCCCCGCCGCCTCCGACCTCAGCCCGGTCGCCCTCCTCCGGAAGCTGCAGAGTCTCTACCGCCAGTCCGAGGAATCCACCAAGGCCTACCAGGAGACGGAGGACGACCTCCGGGCGGTGCGGCGGCAGTCCGACAGCCTCACGGCCCAGCTGACCCGGGCCCGTGCGCAGCTGGACGGCGGGCGCGCGGACGCGGGGCGGCTGGCGCGGCTGCAGTACCAGGCGTCGGGGTCGCCGGTCGCGTCGTATCTGCGGGTGCTGCTGGCGAAGGATCCCCGGCAGGCCATGGACACCCGGCACCTGATCAGGGAGGCGGCGCGGGACCAGCGCGCCGCGGTGGCCCGGTTCACCAGCAGCGAGAAGAAGGCGGACGCACTGGCGACCAAGGCCCGTGCGGCGATGGACAAGCAGCAGGCGCTCACCGACCGGGCCCGCTATCAGCGGGAGACGGCGGCGCGGAAGCTCAAGGAGGTCGAGGCGCTGCTCGCCACGCTCTCCCCCGAGCAGCTCGCGCAAGTGGGGCGGCTGAAGACTCAGGCGACCGACGGCGTGCGGCGTGACGACCTGCCGGCGGAAGCCTGATGGCAAGGAGCCCGGCCGGCGGACCGTATGGAGGAGTCCGCCGGCCGGGAGTGGCAACGAGTCGGCCGGTTCAGCCGGTGAGCCGGTTCAGCCGCTGAGCGAGGCGAGGTAGGCGTTCGCCTTGTCCGGGTCGTAGAAGAAGTTCTCGAAGTCGGACGGGTCGTCGAAGCCGTTGGCGAAGCGGTCGGCGATCGGCTGGACCTGGCCGGCCGCGCCGAGGATGTTCAGGACGTGCTCCGGCGGCGGGGCCAGCATCGTGTTGGTCCACTTGGTGACGTGCCGGGCGGTGTTCCAGTAGCGGTCGAAGGTGGCCTGCATCCAGTCGGCGTCGAACGGCTCCTCGCCGCGCTCGACGATGGCGGCGAGGTAGGAAGCGGCGCACTTGGAGGCCGAGTTGGAGCCCTGGCCGGTGATCGGGTCGTTGGCGACGACCACGTCGGCGACGCCCAGGACCAGGCCGCCGGAGGGCAGCTTGCCGATCGGGTTGCGCACGGTCGGGGCGTAGCGGCCGGCCAGCGTGCCGTTGGCGTCGGTCAGCTCGACCTCCGTGCAGCGCGCGTACTCCCACGGCAGGAACGTCTTCATCAGGTCCAGCGTGATGGCCAGGTGCTCGGCCGGGTCCTTGACGGATCCGAAGACGTCCAGCGGACCGCCGGGGATCCCCTCCCAGAAGAGGATGTCGGCGCGGCCGGAGGTGGTCAGGGTCGGCATGACGAAGAGCTCGCCGACGCCGGGCACGAGGTTGCAGCGGACCGCCTCGAAACCGGGGTGTTCGGGGCGCGGGCCCAGGCCGTGGACGTACGCGACGGCCAGCGCGCGCTGTGGGGCGTCGTACGGGGAACGGGCGGCGTCCCGGCCGAACATGGACACCAGCTCACCCTTGCCGGCCGAGACCAGCGTCAGGTCGTAGCGGCTCGCGAAGAAGTCCAGGTCGGAGACGGCGGCGCCGTGGATGACGAGCTGGCCGCCGCGCTGCGCGAAGGTCTCCATCCAGCCGGCCATCTTCACCCGCTGGTCGACGGACTGGGCGTAGCCCTCCAGCATGCCCACCCAGTCCATGGCCCGCTGGGAGCCCTCCGGCGCCTCGTGGCTGCCGGGGGCGGCGACCGAGACGCCGAGGCCCTCGATGCGCGGGGCCTGGTTCTCCCAGAAGTTGATCTGGAGGTCGCGCTCGTTCCGGAGGGCGGTGTCGAACATGCACTGCGTCGACATGACCCGGCCGGAGCGGATCTCGTCGGCGGTGCGGTTGGACATGAGGGTGACCTCGTAGCCCTGGGACTGGAGACCGAGGGCGAGCTGGAGACCGGACTGGCCGGCTCCGACGATGAGTATCTTCCGCATGGCAATGCTCTTCTCTGTTACTGCTGTTGAGGGGAGGTGTGCCGGGGCGGGCCGGCGGCCTACTCGGGCGCGGACTCCAGCGCGTGGCCGACCAGCGCCAGCAGCGACTGGACCACGGTGGTCCGCTCCCGCGCATCCATGATCACGACGGGTATGTGCTCGGGCACGGTCAGCGCCTCGCGGACGTCCTCCACGGCGTAGGACCGGGTGCCCTCGAAGTGGTTGACGGCCACGATGTACGGCAGACCGCAGCTCTCGAAGTAGTCCAGCGCCGGGAAGCTGTCCTCCAGCCGCCGGGTGTCGGCCATCACGACCGCGCCGATCGCGCCGCGCACCAGGTCGTCCCACATGAACCAGAAGCGCTGCTGTCCGGGCGTGCCGAACAGATAGAGCACCAGGTCCTGGTCGAGGGTGATCCGCCCGAAGTCCATCGCGACCGTGGTCGTGGTCTTCTCCGGGGTGGCGGTCAGATCGTCGGTGTCCTCGCTGGCCTGCGTCATCACCGCCTCGGTCTGGAGCGGGGTGATCTCCGAGACCGAGCCGACGAAGGTGGTCTTGCCGACGCCGAAGCCGCCCGCCACCACGATCTTGGTGGCGATCGGCGCCCGCGTACGGTCCGTCTGCCAGCCCTGCAGCCCCGCGTCGGCGGCCTGCCCGCCGGCCTCGCCGGCCGGTGTCGGCCCGGCCGGTGTCGTGTCAGAGGCTGTGAAGTCCACTGAGCACCCTTTCGAGCAGCGCGCGGTCGGGCCGGCCGGAGCCGTGCCCGGTGCCGTAGACGCGAATCTTTCCCTGGTCGGCGAGATCGCTGAGCAGGACGCGGACCACGCCCAGCGGCATCTTCAGCAGCGCGGAGATCTCCGCGACCGAGCGCATCCGGCGGCACAGCTCGACGATCGCCCGCATCTCGGGCATCACCCGGTCGCCCCAGCCGCCGGAGGTGAGCTCGCGGCGCTCCTCCGGGGCCTCCAGCGCGGCCACGAACGTCTCGACGAGCAGGACGTGCCCGAAGCGCGTCCGGCCGCCGGTGAGCGAGTACGGCCGTACGCGCGCGGGTTTCTTCTCTCCGCCGCGTATCGGGAGTTTGGGGGAGCCGCTCATGCCGGAACCTCGCTTCGCAAGGCCTCGCGCCCGCTCGGTACGCGCCTCTCCATGGTTCGCTCGCTACGTTCGCTCACTGGGCGTTCTCCATCGACTGACGCAGTTCGGTGCGGAGTTCGGGGGTCAGGACATGGCCGGCCCGGCCGACGAAGAGCGCCATGTGGTAGGCGATGACGCTCATGTCGCAGTCGGGGGTGGCGTGCACGCCGAGCAGCGAGCCGTCGCTGATGGCCATGACGAACAGGCTGCCCTCGTCCATCGCGACCATCGTCTGCTTGACCTCGCCGCCGTCCATCAGCTTCGCCGCGCCGCCGGTGAGGCTGCCGAGGCCGGACACGATGGTGGCCAGGTCGGCGCTGGACCCCAAGGGGCCGTCGGTCTTCTGCTGTGTCTCGTCCGCGAGGCCCGGGTCGGAGGCCAGCAGCAGCAGTCCGTCGGAGGAGACCACCGCCACCGAGCGGATGCCCGGCACCTCGTCGACCAGGTTGGTCAGCAGCCAGTGCAGATTTCTCGCCTGACTGCTCAGTCCCCGTCCGTCACCGGCGGGCGCTTGCCTACCGGTGGGCGCTTGCGCGTTCAATCGCGTGCCTCCTCGACAACGTGGCTCTCTCCCGGCGCCCCCGCTCCGTCGGTGTCCGTCTGGGGGATGTGCTGCTCCGCTGTACGTTCCGCGATCTCGGCCTCGACCTCGCGGCGGCCGTCCTGCGCCCCCTGCTGGAACCCGCCGAGCCGGCGCCGCAGCATGTCGGCGGTGGCCGCGCCGGTCCTGCGCGGTGCGGTGGGCGCCTGCTGCTGCGCCACGACCTGGGGCGTGCGCTTGGGCAGGCCGGTGGCGGTCCGCCGCTTCTGCGGGGACACCGCGGGGAGCTCCTCGGCGTCCGGTCCGGCCGCCGCCTCGCCGGGCGCGTCGGCTTCGGAGGCGTGGGCTTCGGGTGCGGCCGCCTCGGGAGCGTCGGCCTCGGGGGCTTCCGCCTCGGGAGCGTCCGCCTCTGGCTCCTCGGCCGGGGCCGGGGCGTCGTCGGGGCGCGTGTGCGTGTCCGGGCCGATGGCGTACGGGTCGTCACCGGCGGCGGGCGCGGCCGTCGCCTCCGCGGCCTCGTCCGGCGCCGCGTCGGCGGAACGGGCGTGCTCGCCGGCCGGTTCGGCCCGCGTCGCCCGCGTCGGCAGGGCGTTGGAGTTCGCCTCGGCGACCGAGCCGGGCAGGCCCGGGGTGTGCGCCAGGTCCCGCGGCACCGTCGCCGGCGGGGCACCGGCCGGCGCCGGGCGGGTGGGCAGGATCGACTTGGGCAGGACGACGACGGCGGTGACGCCGCCCTGCTTCTGGTCGCGCAGCTGGACCCGTACGCCGTGCCGGGCGGCCAGCCGCACCACGACATAGAGGCCGAGGCCCAGCGCCTCGTCGATGGTCTCGGAGGACGAGGCCGCATCGACGTCGGAGAGCCGTTCGTTGAGCTCCGCCATCCGGTCGGAGGTCATCCCTATGCCCTCGTCCTGGACGGAGAGCATGACCTCGCCGCTCTCCAGCAGCCAGCCGGACAGCTCGACATGGGCGTTGGGCGGCGAGAACGCGGTGGCGTTCTCCAGGAGTTCGGCGAGCAGATGGCTGAGGTCGTCCGCGGCGAAGCCGGCGACCTGGGAGTGCGGGGGCAGCGACTCGATGCGCACCCGCTCGTACCGCTCGATCTCGCTGATGGCGGCGCGCAGCACGTCCAGCAGCGGCACCGGGCCCGGGTGGCTGTTGCCGTGCTGTTCGGCGCCCGCCAGGACCAGGAGGTTCTCGCTGTTGCGGCGCATCCGCGCGGCGAAGTGGTCGAGCTTGAAGAGGGTCTCCAGGCGCTCCGGGTCCTGCTCGCTGCCCTCCAGCGACTCGATGACGCCGAGCTGCCGCTCCACCAGCCCCAGGGTGCGCAGCGAGAGGCTGACGAACCGCCCGTGCACGCCGGAACGCAGCGCCGCCAGCCGCTCGGTGAGGTCGGCGATCTCCTGCTTGAGCTCCGTGGCCTGGTCCTGGAGGACCTCGCGCTCGGCGACCAGCCGCTGCCGGCCGCCGATCAGCCGCTTGCGCTCGCCCGCCAGTTCCTCGTTCTTCTTCGCCAGCTCGCTGACCTGGGCGTGCAGCGCGTTGACGGACCGTACGGCGGCGGCGAATTCGTCGTCGCGGCCCTTGTAGGTGATGGGCTCCTCGTGGGCGGGGTCCTCGGCGACCCGCTTGGCGCCGATCCGCAGCGCGGCCAGCGGCTGGGTCATCGTGCGGGCGGCCCAGATGCCGGCGCCGACGGCCAGCAGCAGGCAGAGCCCTTCCAGCGCGATACGGATCTCCAGCGCCGTCACATCGTCGTCGCGCAGGGCGCTCAGGCGCTCGATGTCGGCGGTGGCCATCGCGGACTCGACGCCGCGGATCAGCCCGATGCGGGCGGTGAGCGTGGACTGCACCCGCTGACGGTTGAGCCGCAGATCGGCGGCGTCCAGCCGGGGCTGGTCGGTGAGCCGGGTCAGATAGCGCTCGGCGGTGGTGACATCGCCGCCGTTCACGGTGCGGTCGTAGCGCTCCCGGGCGCCGTCGCTCGCGGACTGCGCGAAGTCGCCCAGGGAGCCCTGTTCGCGCAGATGCGCCACCTGTGCGGCGGCGGTCAGCCGGGGCTGCGGGCCGCCCGCACCGAGGGCGGCGAGCAGCAGGCCGCGGGTGCCGGCGGCCTGGTCGGCGGCGCGGCCGAGGGCGGGCAGCGCGCGGGTGTCGGCGTCCGCGGAGTCCGCGCGGGCGGGCAGCCCGCGGGCGATGTCGTCGCTGATCGCGCCGAGCGCCTGGACGACCTCGGTGTAGCCGGCGTAGGTCTCCTCGGGCGTGCCGGGCCCGGTGAGCGCCTGGTGGCGGATCTGCTGGAGCCCGGCCAGGAGCCGTTCGGCGGCGGCGAACGCCTCGGTGTCCCCGGAGGCGCCGTCGGCCTCCTGGCGCAGCTCCTTGATCTGCCGGTCCACCCGGTCGCGCTGGGAGGCGGATTCCGGGCCCGCGGCGTCGGCACGGGCGACGGTGGCGGCGGCGCGCGGAGTTCCGGTCGCCCGGGAGGCGGCGTCGCGGGTGCCGCGCCCGGCCGCCACATACGCGGTCATCGCGTCGCGCTCGTCGGCGAGGGAGTGCGCGAGCGCCATGGCACGCGCGTTCAACTGGGCCAGGTCGACCAGCTGCTGGGAGGTCTGGGCGTTGTCGGCCGCGATGGCGACGGCGGGGGCACCGGCCCCCAGGACGGCCGCGGCCACCACCGCCACGGCCCCGACGAGCCGGTTGCGTACCCGCGCGGGACGCCGTCCCGTGGGGGTTGCACCGTCGCCCGTCGTACCGGCCGTGCCCGGACCCGAGCCCGTGCCCGGTCCCGAGACCGAACCGGCCGGTGAACCCGGCTTCCCTGCGCCGCCCCGAAGCCGCTTCATCCGCACCGCTGCTCGCATTCTTGTCTCGCCTGCGCACGCCGTGTGGCGGCGCCGACCCGGCTCGCTTTCCGCCCGCGGAAAGGAGCCTGCGGTGAAACCGCAGCAGCGCGCACTTCCGCAAAGCAAAAACAGCCCGGCTCTGCGCGTCGCAACGAACGTCCTGGCCCCGCCCCGTGATCCGGGCATCGACCATTCCACCGGCACCGCGCAGTGGCTCGGCAACACCTGCCCGGCCACCTGAAGGAGTGAACATCAATCGGAGTTTGACCATCAACTTCCCTGCCTCCGCGGTTGCGGCCGCAACGGCGGGCAATCCCGAGACAGGTTTGGAGATGCGCCCCGGTCCTGGAAGGATGCGCGCCCGCACTCGCCCCGGCCCCGCGGTCCATACCTTCTGTACGGCGCTGACCTGCCCGTACGTCATCGCCCCCGGTACCGCCCGGTCGACGCGCCGCATTCGCCGCCTCCGGCAGACTTTTCCGTATGCGCATCGAACTCGCCACGGAGCCCGGCGATCCCCAACGCCCAAACGAGGACTACGCATCGGTCGCCCTCCCCGCCGGTGGCCAGGGCGGAGTCCTGGTTCTGCTGGACGGGGTGACGCCGCCGGAGGGGGACTGCGGCTGCGTCCATTCGGTGCCGTGGTTCACCGCGCGGCTCGGCGGCGCAATGCTCGAACTGTCTGCTTCACACCGGGATATGACGCTCGCTGAGGCCCTCGCCTCGGCCATCTCCCGGACGGCCGACGCCCACCGGGCCTCGTGTGACCTTTCTCACGTCCGCACTCCGCAGGCAACTGTCGTCGCCGCGCGGTGGTCCGAACGGAGCGTCGAGCACCTGGTGCTGTCCGATTCCGTCCTCCTTCTGGAGCACCCGGACGGATCGGTACATCCGGTGCTGGACCCCCGGCTGGACGCACTGCCCCCGGCCGTCCGCGCCCGGCGCGAGGCCGTACGGGCGCTGCCCCGCGGCTCGGCCGAACGCGCCGCCGCGGGGCGGGAGTACGGCCGGGCGGTCGAGGCGCTGCGCAATGCCGAGGGCGGCTTCTTCACCGCGGCCGCGGATCCGGCGGTGGCGGAGCGGGCCGTGACGGGCAGCACCCCGCGCTCCGAGGTCCGCTCGCTGACCGCGCTGAGCGACGGCGCGGGCCGCTGGGTCGAGGTCTTCCGCGAGGGCTCCTGGGCCCGGTGTGCGGCGCTGGTCGCCGAACAGGGGCCACAGGCGCTGATCGACCGGGTCCGGGCGGCGGAGGCGGCGGATCCGGAGGCCAGGTCGTACCCGCGGGGGAAGCCGCGGGACGACGCCTCGGTGATTTTTGTGGCGCCGTGACAAAAAAGCGGTTCCGGCGGATCCCCGTCAGCCCTCGTCCCCTTCCTGTCCCGCGTTGAGGCGGTGCAGGAGGCGGGCCAGCTCGGCGACCTCGGCGGAATCCCAGGACGCGAGGCGGCGGGCGTAGCGGGCGCGGCGGGCGGTGCGGACGCGGGTGAAGCGCTCGCGGCCCTCGTCGGTGATGCGTACCAGGACCGCCCGGCCGTCGGCGGGGTCCGGTTCGCGGGCGATGAGTCCGAGCTTTTCCAGGGCGTGCAGCTGGCGGCTCATGGTGGCCTTGCCGACGCCGAAGAAGGCGGCGAGTTCGGTGGCGCGCTGGTCGCCGGCGTCGGCGAGCCGGACGAGCAGCCCATAGGCGGCCGGCTCCAGGTCGGGGTGGACCTCGCGCGCCAGTTCCCCGGACGAGGCACGGGCCCGGCGGAGAAAGACCGCCAATTCGCGTTCCAGGGAGAGGAATACGTGGTCCACACCAGTTTGTTCGCCGTCCGCCGTCGTTCCGTCGGCTCCGGTGTTGTGCACGTCAGCGCCCTTTCCCGCTTTCCCTGCCCTGAAAGTTTCTTTCGGCGGCGGCCGAAGCCGCAGCTCGGCCAGTATTTCGCAGGATTAGACCAACGGCAGCCCCGTCCCCCTCTTTTGTCACGCTGGTCTACGCGCGTATCGTCCTTTGTGGCATGGCCACACCAAGTGGGTACGCAGTAGGTGACGAGTGTCATGCCGACCGATCCCGCTCTTCGCAGCACCCCTCAGGTCACCGGACCTTCACCCCTCAGGTCACCGGACCTTCCCCCCTCAGGTCACTCACCTAGATCCTCGAGATCTACGGAGGCACGTATGTCCGTGCTCAGATCCGGTTCCCCCCATCGCTCCCACTTCCCCCACCGCACCGTCCATCCCCTGGCGACCGTGGCCGGGACCCTGATGGCGGTCCTCTCCCTCCTGCTCGGCACGTCCGCCACCGCGGGCGCCGCGGCGCCCGAGCGCGCGGCCGAACCCACCCACCCCGGCCAGGACTGGGCCGGCTCCCAGATCGCCGAGCACGAGGGGACGGCGGCCGGTATCGCACCGTCGCCGTCCTCGTCGGCGGCGTCCGTCGAGGGCGTGGACGTCAGCAGTCACAACGGCAATGTCGCCTGGTCGACGCTCTGGAACAGCGGGTCGCGGTTCGCGTATGTCAAGGCGACCGAGTCCACCAGCTACACCAACCCGTACTTCGCGCAGCAGTACAACGGCTCCTACACCGCCGGGATGATCCGTGGCGCGTACCACTTCGCCACACCCAACACCTCCAGCGGCGCCGCCCAGGCCAACTACTTCGTCGACCACGGCGGCGGCTGGTCCAAGGACGGCAAGACCCTGCCCGGGGCGCTCGACATGGAGTACAACCCCTACGGCTCGACCTGTTACGGGCTGAGCGCGGCCGGGCTGGTGAACTGGATGAAGGACTGGTTCGCCACCTACAAGGCACGCACCGGCCGGGACGCCGTCATCTACACCTCCACCAGCTGGTGGAAGCAGTGCACCGGCAACTCCACGGCCTTCGGCAGCATCAACCCGCTGTGGGTCCCGCGCTACGGCTCCTCGGTCGGCGAACTCCCGGCCGGCTGGGGCTTCCACACCATCTGGCAGTACACCTCCAGCGGTGCAACGGTCGGCGACCACAACCGCTTCAACGGCTCGATGGACCGCCTCCAGGCCCTGGCCAACGGCTGACAGCGGACCGGTCGCCCGCGGGAAGCGGGCGACCGGCCCTGTCCGCCGTCACGCCGCCACGGGAACCTCCGGGGCGGCGCCGTTGGTCGCCGGCACCAGCGCCAGCTCCAGGACCTGGCGGACGTCCGAGACCGGGTGCACCTCGAGGTCGTCGAGGATCTCGGCCGGGACGTCGTCCAGGTCCGGCTCGTTGCGCTGCGGAATGACCACCGTGGTGATCCCGGCCCGGTGCGCGGCGAGCAGCTTCTGCTTGACGCCGCCGATGGGCAGTACCCGGCCGGTCAGCGAGACCTCACCCGTCATCGCCACATCCGGGCGGACCTGGCGGCCCGACAGCAGCGAGGCCAGCGCGGTCGTCATCGTCACGCCCGCGCTCGGCCCGTCCTTGGGGACGGCACCGGCCGGTACGTGCAGATGCACCCCGCGCTCCTTGAGATCACCGACCGGAAGCTCCAGTTCCGCGCCGTGCGAGCGGAGGAAGGAGAGCGCGATGTGCGCGGACTCCTTCATGACGTCGCCGAGCTGACCGGTCAGCTGGAGGCCGGACGCACCGGTCTCCGGGTCGGCGAGCGACGCCTCGACATAGAGCACGTCGCCGCCCGCGCCGGTGACCGCGAGGCCGGTGACCACACCGGGCACGGCCGTGCGCCGCTCGGCCGGGTCCTGGGCGGACTCCGGGGTGTGGTGCGGCCGTCCGATCAGCGGGCGCAGCTGCTCC
The DNA here is from genome assembly GCF_044544985.1 of Streptomyces sp. NPDC053427. Lineage (NCBI taxonomy): Bacteria > Bacillati > Actinomycetota > Actinomycetes > Kitasatosporales > Streptomycetaceae > Streptomyces > Streptomyces sp. NPDC053427. The sequence continues at coordinate 241,994 of NZ_JBITYA010000009.1, forward strand.
ACGCCGACGGTGAACGGCAGCTCCCGCTCGCCCAGTTCGTGCTGGGCGGCGACCTTGCGCAGCAGCCTGGCGACCGACCGCTCCAGATTCCGTACGCCGGCCTCCCGGGTGTATTCGCCCGCCAGCTTGCGCAGCGCGTCGTCCTCCAGGATCACCTCGCCGGTCTCCAGGCCGGCCCGCTCCAGCTGGCGCGGCAGCAGGTGGTCCCGGGCGATGACGACCTTCTCGTCCTCGGTGTAGCCGTCCAGCCGGACCAGCTCCATCCGGTCCAGCAGCGGCTCGGGGATGGCTTCGAGGACGTTGGCGGTGGCCAGGAAGACCACATCGCTGAGGTCGAGCTCGACCTCCAGGTAGTGGTCGCGGAAGGTGTGGTTCTGCGCCGGGTCCAGGACCTCCAGGAGGGCGGCGGCCGGGTCGCCCCGGAAGTCGGAGCCCACCTTGTCGATCTCGTCGAGGAGGACGACCGGGTTCATGGAACCGGCCTCCTTGACGGCGCGGACGATCCGGCCGGGCAGCGCGCCGACGTAGGTGCGGCGATGGCCGCGGATCTCCGCCTCGTCACGGACGCCGCCGAGCGCGACCCGGACGAACTTGCGGCCCATGGCGCGGGCGACGGACTCCCCCAGCGAGGTCTTGCCGACCCCGGGCGGCCCGACGAGCGCCAGCACGGCGCCGCCCCGGCGGCCCCCCACCAGCCCGAGCCCACGCTCGGACCGCCGCTTGCGCACCGCCAGATACTCGGTGATCCGCTCCTTGACGTCCTCCAGGCCGGAGTGGTCCGCGTCGAGGATCTCCTTGGCGCCGGCGATGTCGTAGGCGTCCTCGGTGCGTTCGTTCCAGGGCAGTTCGAGGACGGTGTCCAGCCAGGTGCGGATCCAGGAGCCCTCGGGGCTCTGGTCGCTGGCCCGCTCCAGCTTGTCGACCTCCTTGAGGGCCGCCTTGCGGACGTCCTCGGGCAGAGCGGCGGCCTCGACCCGGGCACGGTAGTCGTCGCCCTCGTCCTCGGGATCGCCGTTCAGCTCGGCGAGTTCCTTGCGCACCGCCTCCATCTGCCGCCGCAGCAGGAACTCCCGCTGCTGCTTGTCGACACCCTCCTGGACGTCCTTGGCGATGGACTCGGCGACGTCCTGCTCGGCGAGATGCCCGCGCAGGATGTCGGTGGCGGTCTTCAGCCGGGCGACCGGGTCGACGGTCTCCAGCAGCTGGATCTTCTGTTCGGTGGTCAGGAACGGCAGGTAGCCGGAGTTGTCGGCGAGCGTGGAGACCTCGTCGATGCCCTGCACGCGGTCCACCACCTGCCAGGCACCGCGCTTCTTCAGCCAGCTGGTGGCCAGCGCCTTGTATTCGGTGACGAGTTCGGCGACCGCTCCGGGCAGCGGGGTGGGCACCTCTTCCGCGACGGTGGCCCCCTCCACCCACAGGGCGGCGCCGGGCCCGGTCGTACCGGAGCCGATCCGCACCCGGCCGAGCCCCCGGATCAGCGCGCCGGGGTCGCCGTCGGACAGCCGCCCGACCTGCTCGATCCTGCCCAGCGTGCCGATCGCCGCGTAATTGCCGTCGATCCGGGGCACAAGCAGCACCTTCGGTTTGTTACCCGAAGAGCCCGAGTCGGCGGCGGCCTGCGCGGCCTCGACCGCCGCCCGTACGTCCGCGTCGGACAGGTCCAGGGGCACCACCATGCCCGGCAGTACGACCTCGTCATCGAGGGGCAGCACGGGCAGAGTGAGCGGTGTGGACGTCGATGCCATGATCTCCCCTTCGGCAAACAAGTTGAGCTTTACTCACTCAATGCCAGGGGCCCCGGAGATGTTCCCCGCCGTCCGTTCGCTGTCAGCGATCGGCCGCCGCGGCGTTCCCGCTACCAGTGCGCGGGACGGCTCAGGGCGGCCGGCAGCCTGGTGGCGGCGTCGCCCTTGGCCGCGTTGAGCTGGGACTGCGTCAGAAAGATGCTGCCGGTGAGGTCCGCGCCGCGGAGGTCGGCGTCCCGCAGGTCGGCACCGATCAGGTCGGCGGACCGCAGATCGGCGCCCTGGAGGTCGGCGGCGATCAGACACGCCCCGCGGAGATTGGCGCCCCGCAGAGCGGCACCTTTCAGCCGGGCCCCGAAAAGATCCGCCCCGCGCCGGTCCTTCTTCTTCCCCGGCACCTCGGCCCGTACGAGCTCGCTCGTGCGCAGCAGCAGCGCATTGACCTCGCCCCGGTGCGCGGGCATGTCCAGTGCGGCCAGCTCCTGGGCGGTGCCGCGGGTGAGGCGCTCGGTGGCATCGAGCGCGCCGCGCAGGCCGGCGTGGACCGGGCGGGCGTCCGGCAGGGCCAGCGCCTCGGCGAGGTACCACAGCAGCTCGTGCAGCTGCCGCATGACGGGGAACGCCTCGAACATCTCGCGGGCGGTCCCCGGCGCCCGCCGCCAGTCCTGGCCGCCGAAGGTGACCTGCGAGACCTTCTGGCCGGCGCCGAAGCAGTCGAAGACGGTGCACCCGGAGAAGCCGCGCTGCCGCAGATCGGCGTGGATCCCGCAACGGAAGTCGTCCTGGAGGTTCCGGCAGGGCCGGCCGGCCTCCTTGTCGACCGCGAAGTCCGACGAGGCGGCGAACGGCAGCGCAACGCAGCACAGCCCGAAGCAGCTGCCGCAGTCGGACGTCAGGCCGAGCTCGGCGGGGTCGGGGGCGGGGTGTTCCTGGGCGCGGGACAAGGTGACTGCACTCCTGTGGGGCGGCGGGCAAGGGGTCGCGTCGTGCACGGCACGGGATGGCCATTGTCCCAGGCGAGGGACGATGTCTGGCCGGAATTAATCCCTTTACGCGCGAACCGGCGCGCCACGCCCCCGCCGTTGTCAGTGCCCGCTCCTAGCATCCGGACCATGAGCATGATCGGAGAGTACGCACGGGTCACGGCCGCCGAACTCGACCGGGCGACCGGTGATCCCGAGTGGGCGTTGAAGCTTGTCAGCGGCCGGTTGGAGGAGGCCGCCGAAGCGGCGGAGGAGCCGGACGAGGCGCTGTGTCTCGACATCGACAAGGCCTGGGACGCGCTGGGCTTCCTGCTGCGCCGGACGGACTTCCCGGTGGACGTCGCCCAGGGGGAGGAGGCCGTGGCGGGCGCCGAGGACTGGGGGTACGGGCCGCCCCGCTACCTCACGCCCGCCCGGGTGCGGGTGGCCGCCGAGGCCATGGCCGAGCTGTCCGGCGCGAGCCTGGTGTCCGGCGTCGCCCCGGCCGACCTCGCCGAGGCGGAGGTCTACCCGGCCCTCGTCTGGCGGCGCGGCGAGTCCCTGGACTATGTGAGCGAGCACTACGAACGGCTGCGGCTGTTCTTCCGTGCGGCGGCGGAGGACGGGGAGGGGATGCTGATCTGGCTGGGCTGAGCCACCGGCCGGGCCGGCGGCCTAGGAGACGTCCGGGCGCACCCGGCTGCGGCGGTCCCGCCACCGGCGCAGCAGGGGCCCGCTCGCCACGCCCAGTGCCAGCGAGAGCAGATGGCCCCAGTCGGTCATCGGGTCGGCGTAGGCGAGCAGACCGGTGATCACGAGATACCCGGCGCCGGCCAGCAGCGGCCAGCGGCACCAGGCCGGGAGCAGCCCGGCGAGGGCGCCGACGCAGGTCATTACGCCGAAGCTGATGCCGTAGTCGAGGCGGTGCAGGGAGCTGTCCGGCAGCCCGCCCGCGGCGACCGAGAAGCCGACGGGGAGCTCGGTGGCGAGGGTGGCCAGCGCATGGCCGCCGAAGAAGACCGCGGCGGTGCGCAGTCCGCCGATCCGCCGCTCCAGGGCGGTGAGGACGAAGAGGAAGGCGAGGGCGTAGCCGGAGGCCGGGCCGCCCGCGATCCACAGGGCGGAGGCGACGAGCACCAGGAGCGGGGCCTGTGCCAGGTGGGCGACATCGGTACTGGAGCCGCGCAGCAGCTCGGAGACCAGGGCGGGGTCGGCGTGCGCGGCGAAGAGCGAGGTGGCGCCGAGGAGGGCGGCGTAGCCGAAGGTGAAGGGGGTGCCGAGGGGGGTGGGCAGCAGCCGCAGGAGCCGCGGTCCCGGTCCGCGCAGCGGCGGGCGCGTACGGGAGGGGCGGGCGGCGGGGCCGTACGGGGGCGCCGTGGAGGTGCCGCGCTGCCGCGGTACGCCCGCCAGGGTGCCCGGTCGCGCGGTGTCGGCCGGCCGGCCCTCGGCGGTCTCCACCCAGCTCATACCCCGAGCCCCTTCCGTCTCCGACTGCGTCCGCGACCCACCCTGCACGCTCAACCCATGAGCGAGCTGTGGACGTGAGATGCATCACGTCGAGCAACCTTCATGAGATCCGCCACGTCCTGCCGCGGCGGCCCCGTCAAAGCGTTGGACCCGCGCGACCGCCGTCGCCCAAGATGGCCCGCATGGCTCCCGTTCTCCCCCCGCACCAGACGGCCGGCGCCCCGTTCGACCAGGAGGCACCGCGCACCCTCGACCGCCGCGAGGGCCCGTACGGCGAGGTGGTGCTGCGGCAGCGGGGCGGGGCCGCCGAGGGGCCCGCGGTCTACGAGATCATCGCCAACGGCTGCTTCCTGATGGACACTTCCGACGGCCGCTCCGAGCGGCTGCTGATGGATGCCGCGCTGGACGCGCTCCCCGCCGGCCGGCCGCGGCCCGCCGTCCTGATCGGCGGCCTGGGCGTCGGCTTCTCACTGGCGCGGGCGGCGGCCGAGCCGCGCTGGGGCCGGATCGCCGTCGTCGAGCGGGAGGCGGCGGTGATCGACTGGCACCGCACGGGCCCCCTGTCGGCCGTCTCGGCGGACGCGCTGGCCGACCCCCGTACCGAGATCGTGCACACCGACCTCGTCGGGTGTCTCCACGACGGCGGAGCCCCCTTCGACGCCCTCTGCCTGGACATCGACAACGGCCCCGACTGGACGGTCACCGACGACAATTGCGGCCTCTACTCCCCCGCCGGTCTCGCCGCCTGCCGGGAGCGGCTGACGCCGGGCGGGGTGCTCGCCGTCTGGTCCGCCCAGCCGTCGTCCGCGTTCGAGCAGGCGCTGCGGAATGCCGGATTCACTGGGGTCCGTACGGAAGAGATCCCCGTTGTCCGAGGTGTCCCCGACGCGGTGCATCTTGCGCGCAAGGGCGCGTAGCCGACAGTGACGGCATGGCTTTACGCTGCTGCCCAGTAAGACGCGACCACGCAGGGGCAATGCAGGGGCGGGCGATGGACCAGACTCAGACAAGCCAGGGCGGCGCCGCCGCGGCCACGCCGGGCGCCCAGCGCCGGGTGCTGGTCGTGGAGGACGACCCGACGATCGTCGACGCCATCGCGGCCCGGCTGCGCGCCGAGGGCTTCCAGGTGCAGACGGCCACGGACGGCCCGGCCGCGGTGGACATCGCCGAGGCCTGGCAGCCCGATCTGCTGGTCCTCGACGTGATGCTGCCGGGCTTCGACGGCCTGGAGGTGTGCCGCCGGGTCCAGGCCCAGCGGCCGGTTCCGGTGATGATGCTCACCGCACGCGACGACGAGACCGACATGCTGGTCGGCCTCGGGGTCGGCGCCGACGACTACATGACCAAGCCGTTCTCCATGCGGGAGCTGGCGGCGCGGGTGCACGTCCTGCTGCGCCGGGTGGAGCGGGCCGCGCTGGCCGCCCATACGCCGCGCAGCGGGATCCTGCGCCTCGGCGAGCTGGAGATCGACCATGCGCAGCGCCGGGTACGGGTCCGCGGCGCCGACGTGCATCTGACGCCGACCGAGTTCGACCTGCTGGTCTGCCTGGCCAACACCCCGCGGGCGGTGCTCTCCCGTGAGCAGCTGCTGGCCGAGGTGTGGGACTGGGCGGACGCCTCCGGCACCCGTACGGTCGACAGCCACATCAAGGCGCTGCGCCGCAAGATCGGTGCCGAGCGCATCCGCACGGTCCACGGCGTCGGCTACGCCCTGGAGACCCCGGCCGCATGACGCGGCGCCGGCAGTGGCGGGTCCCCACGCGGGGCCTGTGGGAGCGGATCTGGGAGGGGCTGCGGCCGCTCGACCCCTACCGCTCCGTCAAGGCGGCGCTCGGCGCGCTGGTCATCGTCTCGGTGATCATCACCACGCTTCTGGTGTTCGTGGCGATCGCCTCGGCGACCGAGCTGCGGGTGATCACGGTCTTCTCGATCATCGCGTCGCTGCTGATCACCCAGTTCGTGGCGAACAGCCTGACCGCGCCGCTCGACGAGATGACGGATGTCACCCGGTCGATGGCACACGGTGACTATTCGCGGCGGGTGCGCTCGGAGCGGCGGGACGAGTTCGGGGACCTGGCGGAGGCCTTCAACCGCATGGCGGCCGACCTGGAGGCGGTGGACACCCACCGCAAGGAGCTGGTCGCCAATGTCTCGCACGAGCTGCGCACGCCCATCGCGGCGCTGCGGGCGGTGCTGGAGAACGTCGTCGACGGGGTCTGCGAGCCGGATCCGGAGACGATGCGGACGGCGCTGAAGCAGACCGAGCGGCTGGGACGGCTGGTCGAACACCTGCTGGACCTGTCGCGGCTGGACAACGGCGTGGTGCCGTTGCACGCCCGGCGCTTCGAGGTGTGGCCGTATCTGTCCGGGGTGCTCAAGGAGGCGAACATGAGCCGCAGCGCCTCGACCCTGGCCGGGGTCACCGGATCGAACACCCACACCCGTACGGACGTCCATCTCCACCTCGACGTCTCGCCGCCGGAGCTGACCGCGCACGCCGACGCCGAGCGGCTGCACCAGGTCGTGGCGAATCTCATCGACAACGCGATCAAGCACAGCCCCCGGCACGGCCGGGTCACGGTGCATGCGCGGCGCGGCGAGGGGCCGGAGAGCCTGGTGCTGGAGGTGCAGGACGAGGGCCCCGGGATCCCCGCGTCCGAGCGCTACCGGGTCTTCGAGCGGTTCAACCGCGGCGGCCCGGCGCCGTCCGGACCGGGCAGCGACGGCGGCACGGGCCTGGGCCTGGCCATCGCCCGCTGGGCGGTGGATCTGCACGGCGGACGGATCGGAGTGGCCGAATCCCCGCGAGGCTGCCGGATCCGGGTCACCCTTCCGGGGCTGGAGTCGGCCCGGAGCTGACGGTTCGCGACGGCCGCTGACGTAGGGTCGAGGGCGGACGCACCCATTCCGGGCCTCTTCGGGGGCCGTACCGGGCTCTTTACGGGGGTGCGACGGCGGTGAGCCGTACCCGCACACGGGCAAACTCCGTGTGTTTCCCGCCAAGTCATGCGCTGAAACCCGGCAAGGAATGTGACGTGCGCGACGAGTGGCCCTCCCGGACTGCACCAAAGGTCACAAGAGGCGTAGCCTTTATTCCCGCTGTCCACCACCTTTAGGAAGCGGAAGAGGGCGGTTGCCGCCGTGTCGCTACAGTCCCCCAACAGTGCGAGTGTCTCGAGTGACCAAGAGGGGCAGGGCAAGAACCCTGCTGCCGCTTTCGGTCCGAACGAGTGGCTCGTCGACGAGATCTACCAGCAGTACCTCCAGGACCCGAACTCGGTAGACCGAGCCTGGTGGGACTTTTTCGCCGATTACAAGCCGGGCGGCGCCACCGCGCCGAGCCAGCCGACGGAGGCCCCGGCCCCCGCTGCGGCCGCCCCGGCCCCGGCGGTCCCGGCCGCGCCGGCCGCACCCGCGGCCCCCGCCGAGAAGCCGGTGACCCCGGCAGCTCCGGCCACCCCGGCCCCGGCGAAGCCCGCCGCCAAGGCGCCCGCCGCCCCGGCCAAGCCGGCCGAGAAGCCCGCGGCGAAGCCCGCCGCGAAGAAGGCGGACGACACGTCCGCGGGCGGCCCCGAGTACGTCCCCCTGCGCGGCCCGTCCGCCGCCGTTGCGAAGAACATGAACGCCTCCCTGGAGCTGCCGACGGCCACGTCCGTCCGCGCCGTCCCGGTGAAGCTGCTGTTCGACAACCGCATCGTCATCAACAACCACCTCAAGCGCGCCCGCGGCGGGAAGGTCTCCTTCACGCACCTGATCGGGTACGCGATGGTGCAGGCCCTCAAGGCCATGCCGTCGATGAACCACTCCTTCATGGAGAAGGACGGCAAGCCGACGCTGGTCAAGCCCGAGCACGTCAACCTCGGTCTGGCCATCGACCTGGTGAAGCCGAACGGCGACCGCCAGCTGGTCGTCGCGGCCATCAAGAAGGCCGAGACCCTCTCGTTCTTCGAGTTCTGGCAGGCCTACGAGGACATCGTCCGCCGGGCCCGCGACAACAAGCTGACGATGGACGACTTCACCGGAGTCACCGCGTCGCTGACGAACCCGGGCGGCATCGGCACCGTCCACTCCGTGCCCCGTCTGATGCCCGGCCAGTCCATGATCATGGGCGTCGGCTCGATGGACTACCCCGCCGAGTTCCAGGGCACCTCGCAGGATGCCCTGAACAAGATGGGCATCTCCAAGGTCATGACGCTGACCAGCACCTATGACCACCGGGTGATCCAGGGCGCCGCCTCCGGCGAGTTCCTGCGGATCATGAGCCAGCTGCTGCTCGGTGAAAACGGCTTCTTCGACGACATCTTCAAGTCGCTGCGGATTCCTTACGAGCCGGTCCGCTGGCTGCGCGACATCGACGTCTCGCACGACGACGACGTCACCAAGGCCGCGCGGGTCTTCGACCTGATCCACTCCTACCGGGTCCGCGGCCACGTCATGGCCGACACCGACCCGCTGGAGTACCACCAGCGCAAGCACCCCGACCTCGACATCATCGAGCACGGCCTCACCCTGTGGGACCTGGAGCGCGAGTTCGCGGTCGGCGGCTTCTCCGGCAAGTCCATGATGAAGCTGCGCGACATCCTGGGCGTCCTGCGGGACTCGTACTGCCGCACCACCGGCATCGAGTTCATGCACATCCAGGACCCCAAGCAGCGCAAGTGGATCCAGGACCGCGTCGAGCGCTCGCACAAGTCGCCCGAGCGCGAGGAGCAGCTGCGCATCCTGCGCCGGCTGAACTCCGCCGAGGCGTTCGAGACGTTCCTGCAGACCAAGTACGTCGGCCAGAAGCGCTTCTCGCTGGAGGGCGGCGAGTCCGTCATCCCGCTGCTGGACGCGGTCATCGACTCCGCGGCCGAGTCGCGGCTCGACGAGGTCGTCATCGGCATGGCCCACCGCGGCCGCCTCAACGTCCTGGCGAACATCGTCGGCAAGTCCTACGCGCAGATCTTCCGGGAGTTCGAGGGCAACCTCGACCCGAAGTCGATGCACGGCTCCGGCGACGTGAAGTACCACCTGGGTGCCGAGGGCACGTTCACCGGCCTGGACGGCGAGCAGATCACCGTCTCGCTGGCCGCGAACCCCTCCCACCTGGAGGCCGTCGACCCGATCGTCGAGGGCATCTCGCGCGCCAAGCAGGACATCATCAACAAGGGCGGCACGGACTTCACGGTCCTGCCGATCCAGCTGCACGGTGACGCGGCGTTCGCCGGCCAGGGCGTGGTCGCCGAGACGCTGAACATGTCGCAGCTGCGCGGCTACCGCACCGGCGGCACGGTGCACATCGTCATCAACAACCAGGTCGGCTTCACCGCCGCCCCGGAGTCGGCCCGCTCCTCCATGTACGCCACCGACGTGGCCCGCATGATCGAGGCGCCGATCTTCCACGTGAACGGTGACGACCCCGAGGCCGTCGTCCGCGTCGCCCGTCTGGCCTTCGAGTTCCGCCAGGCGTTCAACAAGGACGTGGTCATCGACCTCATCTGCTACCGCCGTCGCGGGCACAACGAGTCGGACAACCCGGCCTTCACCCAGCCGCTGATGTACGACCTGATCGACAAGAAGCGCTCGGTGCGCAAGCTCTACACCGAGTCGCTGATCGGCCGGGGCGACATCACCCTCGAAGAGGCGGAGCAGGCGCTCCAGGACTTCCAGGGCCAGCTGGAGAAGGTCTTCACCGAGGTCCGCGACGCCACGACGGCGCCGGTGGCCCCCGAGGTGCCGCAGCCCAAGGCCGAGTTCCCGGTCCACGTGGACACCGCGATCTCCCAGGAGGTCGTCAAGCGGATCGCCGAGTCCCAGGTCAACATCCCCGACCACATCACCGTCCACCCGCGTCTGCTGCCCCAACTGCAGCGCCGCGCGGCCCAGGTCGAGGACAACACCATCGACTGGGGCATGGGCGAGACCATGGCCATCGGTTCGCTGCTGATGGAGGGCACCCCGGTCCGGCTCGCCGGCCAGGACTCCCGCCGCGGCACGTTCGGCCAGCGCCACGCGGTGCTGATCGACCGCGAGACCGGCGAGGACTACACCCCGCTGCTCTACCTCGCCGAGGACCAGGCCCGCTTCAACGTCTACGACTCGCTGCTGAGCGAGTACGCGGCGATGGGCTTCGAGTACGGCTACTCGCTGGCCCGCCCGGAGGCGCTGGTCATGTGGGAGGCGCAGTTCGGTGACTTCGTCAACGGCGCGCAGACGATCGTCGACGAGTTCATCTCCTCGGCCGAGCAGAAGTGGGGCCAGACCTCCGGCGTCACGCTGCTGCTGCCGCACGGCTACGAGGGCCAGGGCCCGGACCACTCCTCGGCCCGGATCGAGCGCTTCCTCCAGCTGTGCGCGCAGAACAACATGACGGTCGCCATGCCGACACTCCCGTCGAACTACTTCCACCTGCTGCGCTGGCAGGTCCACAACCCGCACCACAAGCCGCTGGTCGTCTTCACCCCGAAGTCGATGCTGCGTCTGAAGGCGGCGGCGTCGAAGACGGAAGAGTTCACCACGGGCGGCTTCCGGCCCGTCATCGGCGACTCCACGGTCAAGCCGGAGGACGTCCGCAAGGTCGTCTTCACCTCCGGCAAGGTCTACTACGACCTGGAGGCGGAGCGGGAGAAGCGCGGCGCGCACGACACCGCGATCGTGCGTCTCGAGCGGCTCTACCCGCTGCCCGGCAAGGAGCTCCAGGCGGAGATCGCCAAGTTCCCGAACGCCGAGAAGTACCTGTGGGCCCAGGAGGAGCCGGCGAACCAGGGTGCCTGGCCGTTCCTCGGTCTCAACCTGATCGACCACCTGGACCTGGCCGTCGGCGCGGACATCCCGCACGGCGAGCGCCTGCGCCGCATCTCGCGGCCGCACGGCTCCTCGCCCGCCGTCGGCTCCGCCAAGCGGCACCAGGCCGAGCAGGCACAGCTGGTGGCGGAGGTCTTCGACGCGTAGTCGTCGAGACCGCCCGTAGCACGCACGAAGGGCCCGTCCCCACGGAGGTGGGGGCGGGCCCTTCGGGCTGCGCTGCGGTTCGCCTCACACGGGCTGCGGTTCGAAGTCCCAGTACGGGCGGCGCCGGCGCCGGGCGGAGAGGGTGTGCGGGTGCTCGGCGCCCAGCGTCTCGCTCAGCTGCCCGATGGCCTCCTGCTCCAGCTTCGCCGCCTCCTGGCTCCGGCGCAGGGCGCGCAGGTCCTCGGCGAGAGCGGTCTTCGTGGAGAGGGTCATCGGGTGCGTCTCCCCGAGCGTCACCTTCGTCCGCTCCAGGGTGTCGCGGCCCAGCTCCACCGCGCCCTCCTCGTCGTCGACCCGGCTGCGGGCCGCACCGGCGTTCAGCGCGCAGCCCAGCGTCCAGGGGTGGTCGGGGCCCATCACCGCGGTCATCCCGTGCAGCGCCCGCTCGGCGATGGCCAGCGCCTCCGCGTGCTCGCCGAACTCGGCGCGCACCAGGCCGGTGTTGCCGAGGGTCCCCACGGCGTACGGATGGATCTCGCCGACCAGGGACCGGTAGCGCTCGGCCACCTCGTCGGCGAGCTCCCCGGCCTGGGTGAGGTCGCCGTGCTCGCGCAGGAACGTGGCGTAGTCCGCCTGCACCATGAGCGTTTCGGGGTGCCGCGGTCCCTCGATCCGGCGGGAGCGCTCCACCACGTCCCGCATCAGCTCGTTGGCCTCGTTCGGCCGGCCCGAGCGGCGCAGGCACAGCGCGAGGTTGTGGTCGGCCCGCAGGGTCTGCGGGGTGTGCCGGCCCATGACCTGGTGGTGCAGGCGGGCGTTGAGCTCCTGACGGGAGGTGGCCTCGCGGTAGCGGCCCATCAGGCGCAGCATATGGGCGTAGACCATGCCCGACCTGAGGGTGAGGTGGTGGCGGGCGCGCAGCTCCCGCTCGCGGATCGCCAGCAGTTCGCCGTGGGTGGCCAGCGCCTCTTCGTAGCGGCCCAGCAGGCCCAGGACCTCGCCGAGGTTGTTGCGGGCGGAGAGCGTGCGGGGCGCCTCGGGGCCGAGCAGCTCGACGAAGCCGCGCCAGACGCCGTCGAAGATCTCGTACGCCTCCTCGAACGCGCCGAGGGCCATGTGTGTGCCGCCGAGGCCGTCCTTGGCCCGCAGCACATCGGGGTCGTTCTCCGCCCGCTCGGCGCGCAGGTGGTCGACGATCGCGCTGCCGACGGCCTCGGCCTCGCGGTAGCGGCCCAGCAGGCGCAGCATGTTGGCGTGCTGGTGGGTGAGGGTGAGCATGGTGCGCTGGGTGGGCGCCAGCCGGGTGCGCCAGCGGGCGATGAACTGCTCGCACAGCTTGAGGCCCATGCGGTACTCGCCGCGGACCCGCAGGTATTCGGTGCAGTTGACGAGGAGTTCCTGGACGGCGGGCTCGGGGCTGTCCAGGACGCAGGCGGGTTCCAGATGGGGGATCAGCTCGGCGTAGCGGTCCCAGTTGCGGGTGTCGACGGGGTTCTGCGGGTCGGCGGAGACCAGCACCCGGCAGGCCGTGGCGGCCTTCGCATCGCGCTCGTCCTCGGTCATGTCGCTGCGCAGGAACCGGTGGTAGAGCCGGTGCATCAGCGCGGTCTCCACGGCCGGGTCGGCGTCCTCCGAGACCTGGTAGTCCAGGCGTACCGCGGTGGACTCGGTCAGCCGGCGCAGCGCGGTGTTCCAGCTGATCGGCTCGGCGGCCAGGTCGGCGAGGTGCTCGGGCAGGTCACCGCGGCGGGCCTTGGCGAGCATCGGGACGGGGATGGCGTCCGGGGCGAAGAACGCGAACAGCTTGAGGAGTTCGACGGCCGCCGGGCTGCGTTCGCGCAGCGTGTTGAGCGTTATGGCCCAGCTGGTCTGGAAGGCCATCGGGTAGTCGGAGGAGATCCGGATGCCGACCAGGCTGGGTTCGCCGCGCCGGATCAGCTCGATGTACTCCTTCGGCGGCATCGGGTTGGCATCGAGCCAGGCGGCGGTCTGGGCGAGCAGCAGCGGCAGGTCCTGGACGGCCTCGGAGAGCAGGTCGGCCTCGACCGGCGTGAGCCGCCGTGCCCGGCGGCGGGCGTAGGCGACCGACTCGACCCGGGTGAAGGGCGGTACCTCGATCTCCTGGGCGCTGCCGGAGCCCGACCAGTCGCGGGTGAGGGTGGTGATCAGGACGTGGCCGCGGCCGTCCGGAACCAGGTCCTCGATCTGCTCCATGTCGTCGGCGCTGTCGAAGATCAGCAGCCAGCGGCGGTACGGGCGGCCTATGCGCAGCGCTTCGTGGACGGCGCGGATCCGGTCGCCGAGTTCGCGTCCCACGGCGAGGCCGAGGCGGGTGGCGAGTTCGGCGAGCTGTTCGCGGGCGGCGCCGCGGTTGATGGCGCTGACCCACCACACCACGTCGTAGTCGTTGCCGAAGCGGTGCGCGTACTCCTGGGCGATCTGGCTCTTGCCGACGCCGGAGGTGCCGTAGAGGGCGATCCGGGTCTCCAGCGGCGGGGCCGCGCCCGGGCCGGAGCCCGCCAGCTTGTCGTGCAGCTCCTCCAGGACGTCGTCGCGGCCGGTGAAGCGGTTGTTGCGGCGCGGGATGTTCCACACCTCGGGCGGGTTGTTGGGGAAGCGGGGCGCGCCGGGGGCGCTCTCGTCCACGGCGCGTCCGGCGCCCTTGATGCCGAGCCGGTGCAGCACCCGGCGCTGGGCCTCGCGGGCGTCCAGGTCGCGCAGGTCGGCGGGCCGGAGCAGGGCCGCGGTGGCGGGCAGGCTCTGGGTGGCCACGCTCACCGCCGCGAAGCGGTCGGCGTGCGGCGGCACCACTTCCCGCAGCGCGGCGGTCCATTCCTCCTGGGTCTTGGGGCCCAGCCGGAAATACCAGTCGTCGAGCACCATCAGCAGCCGGCCCTCGGCCTCCAGCAGCCCCGACAGCTCCTCGGCCAGGGCGGCGTCCGCCTGCGGGTCCCAGCGCAGCAGGGTCGTGCCGTGGCCGAGCTGTTCCAGCTGGTGGGAGATCCACGCGGCCCAGGGCCGGGCGAAGCCCGCGTAGCTGATGGTGATGTGCCCGATGGCGCCGGCCGGACCGGAGGATCCGGCAGACGCGGACTGATCGACCATGCGACCGTCTCCCTGAGATGCGAGGTGCGCGCGTGCAGAAACTGATGCCGAGGCTGGTTCGGGGGCTGGTGCCGGGGATGGTGCTGGGGCCGTTTTCTGCGGACATGCCTGGCTGATTTGCACGATAGCCCAAGTGCCCCCGCATTCCACGACAGTGCGTCAGGTCATATGGGGGGAACGTCAGTTGGGCGCATCGTGCAGCGGTTCCGGCAGCGGTTGCGGGGGGCGGCGGGCGGGCGGAACGGCGGCGTCCAGGCGGGCCGCGATGTGCCGGATGAGGCGTTCGAGGTCGGCGCAGTACACGGACGGATTGGCGAATCCGGTGGGGCCGGCTCGATAGCGGTGCGCGTAGTTCCCGCCGCCGCACACCGTCATCAGGGCGCAGCGGCGGCACTGCGCGCCGAGCCCGTCCCGGCCGCGCTGGCGGGCGGCGATGCCGGGGTGCGCCAGGGCGTCGTCGAAGGTGTGCCGGAAGACGTCGAGGCCGGTGGCGGCGGCGCCCTCGTAGGCGGACCGGAGGGAGTCCACCTGCTCGATGGCGCCGTTGGTGTCCACCACGGCGGCCACGACCGGCGAGAGGCCGATCGCCTCGCTGGAGCTGGGGCGGCCCAGGAGGAGGCCGAGGATTTCGGTGAACATCCGCACCCGGGGCCCGGGGCCGCCGTCCCACCACAGGTCGAAGACCGTGCACAGCCAGTCGCCGTACGGGGTGCGGCCCGCGGGGTCGTGGGGGGCGGGCCGGGGGCACCTCTCCGGGGTGGCCGGCGGTGGGCTGGACCAGTTGGCGTGCGGCAGGAGGAAGTCGAGCATCGGGGGGTCCAGGGCGCGCAGCGAGCCGTAGACCTCGGCCGGGTCGGCGGTGATGTCGAGGGTGCACAGGATGCCGGCGAAGGCGTCGGGGCGCTCCCGCAGGAGGCCCGCGGCGCGGGCGGCGGCGGGCCAGGAGGGGCGGCCGGCGTGGTCGAGGCGGCGGCGGTTGAGGGCGGGGGTGCCGCCGTCGAGGCTGAGGCCGAGCCGGAATCCGGCGGCGGCCAGGGTGTCGGTCACGTACGGGGTGAGCAGGGTGCCGTTGGTCTGGACGCCGAAGGTGGCGGTGCAGTGGGCGGGGAGCGCGGCGCGCACGGCGGCGGCCTGGTCGAGAAGCGGGCCGGGGCCGGTCAGCAGCGGTTCGCCGCCGTGCAGATCGATACGGATCTCGCGCAGCCGGTGGGTGCGGGCGTGTTCGGCGATGCGCAGCGCGGTCTGGCGGACGGTGGCGGCCGGGACGAGCGGCGGGCGGTCGCGCCAGCTGCGGTCGGGTCCGGCGTAGATGTAGCAGTAGCTGCAGGCGAGGTTGCAGCGGCTGTGGATCTTGATCACGAACTGCCGGAAGGGCGCGGCTGCGGTCCGGCCGCTCTCTCCGCCCACGGCGCCGCCCCCTGCCCTCGCCGACGTCCGGGATCCGGGACCGTCAACTCCCGCCCGCTGTTCGGCACATGCCTGATGGACACCTGCCTGTTGGGTACATGGCTCCACCACCGGCCCAAGAACCGAACTCGGTCAACAACTGGCCGGTTCCATAGCCCGATTGCCCAAAAACGCACGCCTCCGGTCGCGATCGGGCGCCGTCAGTGATCGGGCGCCGCGGCACTGTCCTCGTAGTAGGCCACCGCGTCCTCCTCGGACGGCCAGTTGCGCAGCAGCAGCGCCGCCACCGCGCCCAGCACCGGATGGCCCGCCTGCACCGCCAGCGCGCTCACCTCCACGCCCGTGAAATCCGGCAGCGGCTCGGCCGACGGGGCCCACGGGGCGGCCGCGGCCGCTTCGGTGCGGTCATTGCCGGAAGACGCTGCCACACTGTTCTCCTCTGGGCCGGCTGGACGGGTGTGTTCCCGAACTCCCGTCCACAGAAACACGTTCGCCGGACGAGGGACAGCCATCGGCCAGGGCGGGCGGGGCGGGCGGAGCGGTCATCCGGTGGATTCGAGGGCCCGCATCCGGGCGCGGGTGCGCTGCGCCTCGGGGCCGGTGTCCTCGGCGGCGCGCTGCCACTGCTCCCAGCTCTCGCGGTAGGCGACCAGCGCGGACCGGGATCCTGCGGTGTCCTCCAGGACCTCGCCGCGCCGGTGGTGGGCGCGGGCGGCCAGCAGGGCGCTGCCGGCCTCCAGGGCGGCGGCCGCGGCGCGGCGGTAGCAGGCGGCGGCCCGGTCGTGGCGCTCCCGGGAGCCGAAGCGGCGGTCCAGCAGCAGCTGGACATCGCCCACTTCCAGCCAGGCCTCGGCCGCCACGGACGCCATATCGGTGCCGCGCGCGGCCAGTTCCAGGATCCAGTCGGCCTCGTGCAGATCGGCGAGCGAGGGCTGGCGTTCGTGGCGCAGTCGCAGGGCGCGGCCGAACAGCAGACGGTGGCCGGCGAGCGCCGGATCCTGCGGCGCGACCCGGGCGAGCGCCTCCCGCAGCACGTGCACGGCGTCGTTGGCCAGGCGTCTGCCCTGCTCGGGGGCCGGCTCCAGCCGGGCGCGGGTGAGCAGCGCGGCGCCGCGTTCGGCGAGCAGCGCGCTGTGCTCGGGCGAGTCGGGGACGGTGAGGCGGAGCGCGGCGGCGAGCGCGGCGATGGCGTCGTCGAGGGCGGCCAGGGAGCCCGTACGGGTGTGCGCGGCGCTCCGGTCGGCCGCGATCCGGCGCAGGCTGTCGGCCTCCAGGGCCGGATCGGCCAGCTCATGGGCGATGGCGCGGGCGCGCTCCAGGGTGGGCAGGACGGACGGCAGGCCGCCCGCGCCGCCGGTCAGCGAGCGGGCCGCGGCGAGGTCCAGCAGCGTCTCGCAGACCAGCCGGTCGGCGGCGCTGCCGCGGCGGCGCAGCAGGACGGTGGCGGTGTCGAGGTCGTCCGCGGCGCGCACCGCGAGGGCGTCGGCCGGCCCCGGTCCGGCGCGGCGGGCCCGGTCGAGCAGCACGCCGCCGCGGGCGGCATAGACCTCGCCGGGGACCTGGCGGCCGCTGGGCCACTGGTCGAGGAGCGTGGTGAGGGACCGTTCCGCCTCGTCCAGGGGACCGGCGTCCAGCGGGCCGTCCTCGGCGTCCGCCGCGGGCAGGCCGGCCAGGCGGCGCAGCACCTCGGTGCGCAGCACCATGCTCTCCAGTACGCGGGGGTCGAGCAGGCTCATCAGCCCGCAGGCGGCGTGCAGGTGGCGGGCGGCGTCCTCCAGGGCGGCGCGCTCCTCGGCCACGGCGCCCGCGGCGCGGCGCTCCTGGGCGCGGGCGTGCCGGACCCGGCCGAGCACGATCAGCGCCCGGGTCCGCTCGGCCTCCTCGCCGTCGGCCGCCGCCGCGGCTCCGGCCGCCCGTTCGGCCTCCTCCAGGGCGTCGGGCTGCCGCCAGGTCGCCCAGGCGTGCAGCAGGGCCCGGGCGAGGTCCGTGCCCGCCGCCGGCAGGGCGCCGACCGCGGCGCGCAGCAGCCGGACGGCCTCGATCAGATCGCGGACGGCC
The DNA here is from genome assembly GCF_044544985.1 of Streptomyces sp. NPDC053427. NCBI lineage: Bacteria > Bacillati > Actinomycetota > Actinomycetes > Kitasatosporales > Streptomycetaceae > Streptomyces > Streptomyces sp. NPDC053427. Next base: position 259,674 of record NZ_JBITYA010000009.1, read on the forward strand.
CGGTCGTGTTCGTAGCGCTCCAGGAGGGCGGCGCCCTCGGCAGCCGGGCCGCCGGGCCGGTACGGCCGCCGGTCGGGCGGCCGCAGCGCCGGCTCGAAGCGGCGCAGGACCCGCTCGGAGACCCGGGCGAACGGTTCGGGGACGGCGCGCTGCCCGGTCTCCGGCTCGCGGCCGCTGCCGGAGAGCATGGCGACCGCGACGGCGGGGAAGTTGCGGGCGCTGCGGCCGAAGGTGCGCTCGACGTAGAGCGAGCAGTGCTTGAGGACCAGGGCCGCCTCGCCCGCGCTCAGCCGGTCCAGCAGCTCATCGCGTACGCCGGGCACGAAGTCGTACCACGGGCCGCTCGCCCCTCTGTGCCCCCACGTGCTCGAGGAGCCGGGGGGTACCGCCACGCCCGACGGCCGCTCGTCCGGCGGGAGCTGGGTGACCAGGCCGCTGAGCAGCACCTCGGCCAGCTCCGCCGGGCCGGTCTGCGGCAGCATCGCGCGCTGCACCAGCTGGATGACCGGGAGGGCGAGCGGTACGGCGGAGAGATGGACGGCGAGCATCCGGGCGGCGGGCGAGGCCAGCTGGTCGAACTCCCGGACCATCCGGGACGGTTCGGGGCGCGGGCCCGGCTGCGGGGGCGCGGGCTCGGCGCCGTGGTCGGCCCGGACGACGGTGGCCGCGCCGGGCAGCGAGAGACCGGCGTCGGCGGCGGCCAGCCGGGCCCAGGTGCCGAGGGCGGAGGGCGTCGGGGACAGGACCGGTACGGCGCGTTCGCGGCCCGTACCGGCCGGGGCGCCTTGTGGTGCGGCGGGCCGGCGGCGGCGCCGGGCGGGCCGGAAGCCGAGGGCCTGGTAGGGGCCCTGGCGGCGGACGAGCGTGCCGGCGACGGCAGGCAGCAGGGTCCGCGCCCACATGCGCTGCGGCAGCGGCTGGACGACGGCGAGCGGGGCGTCGGCGGCCCAGCGGTAGAGCAGCCGCTGCATCCGGCCGTCCCGCCACAGGGGGCCCGCGCAGTCGCTGACGACGAGGGTGAGGTGGTGGCCGGTGGGGTCGTGCAGCTGGTCGGCGGGGCGCAGCGGGCTGCCGGGGACGGGGCCGGCGGCGATGCCGACGTCCGGGCCGTGCGGGTGGAGGTAGTGCACCGTGACGTCCCGGAAGGCGCCGACACGTTCACAGACATGGCGCAGGTCGTGCAGCATCTGCTCCCAGACGGCCATCGAGGACGAGCCGTCCATCAGGAGCCGCAGCGCGGCGGCGCGGCGCTGCACTCCGCGGAGCACCGGGATGACCATTTCGGAGTGTGCGGAGAGTTCGGCGGTGGCGTCGTCGTCCAGCTCCCGGCGGAGCGGGGCGGCCGGCGGGTGGTAGCGCTGGATGGGCCGCAGGGCACGCTGGAGCGGTAACAGGCCGGGGAAGGCGGAGGCGATCGGGACGGCTATCTCGCCGAGGCGGTGGTGGTCGGGGTCGGCCGTCCGGGCGTCGTGGGCGGGCAGCAGCTCGGCGTCGCGGCGGCGCGGGGGCTCGGCGGGCAGGCCCGACTGCTCCGACGCGTGGGTGTGCGCCGGTCCCGTCCCGTGCGTGCCGTTGGCCGCCCCTGCCGCCCATGCGGTGAAAGTGGCCGGATCCGTGCGGTCCGGGGTGGGCGGTGCGGTGGTGGCGGCGCCCGTCTCCTGCGGCGTGATCCACCGGGCGAGCCAGAGGGCGTCGGCCATCCCCCGGGCGTCGGCCGGCACACCGGCCGACGTCAGCCGCCCGACGAGTTCACCGAGTCCGTCGAGGGGACCTGGACCAGGCTCCCCGAGAGGCACCGCGCTCACCTCGTCCGATCAAGAGGTCGCATCAGCTCGGCCGTCAGCCGCCGTCGGGTCTCCTCCTCGTCCTCGTCCGTCCATCCGGCCTGCTGGGTGAGGTGGATGGCGTTGAACAGCTGGTCGACGGCGCGCACATCGCCGGGTTCGCGGTCCAGGAAGCGGTCGATCACCGCTTCGTGGCGCTCGGCCGCGCCCTCGCCGAAGTGGGCCCGCACCATGGACGCGAGCCGCTCCTTGTCCGGGAGCGGGATGTGGAGGTGGATGCAGCGGCGCAGCAGGGGCGCCGGGAAGTCGCGTTCGCCGTTGCTGGTCAGGACGATGAACGGGAAGGCCCGGCAGCGCACCCGGCCGTCGCGGACCGTCACCCGGGTGCCGTCGTCGCTGAGCACCGGCACCTCCGGGGCGGATCCGGCCAGCCGCTCCAGCTCCGGAATTCTGAACTCCCCTTCTTCCAGGACGTTCAGAAGGTCGTTGGGCAGGTCGATGTCGCTCTTGTCCAGCTCGTCGACGAGCAGCACCCGGGGCCGGGCGGCGGGCAGCAGGGCCGTGCCGAGCGGGCCGAGGCGGATGTAGCGGCCGATGCCGCCGCCGGGTTCGTCCACCGGATCCGACGACGCCTCCCGGCCGGCCGCGGAGGGCTGCGGGGCCGCGCGGGCGACCTGCAGGTCCTGGAGGCGGCCGATCGCGTCGTAGGCGTACAGGCCGTCGCGGAGCGTGCTGCGGCTGACGACCGGCCAGCTGAGCACCCGGCCCAGGCCCAGTTCGTAGGCGACCGCATGCGCCAACGTGCTCTTGCCGCTGCCCGGGGCGCCGGTCACCAGCAGTGGTCTGCGCAGATAGAGGGCGGCGTTGACCAGCTCGCGCTCGGTCTCGCCGGGCCGGTGGTGGCGGGCCTCGGCGGGCCGTACGCCGAGGCGGCGTTCGGAGGCGGGGTCGAGGGCGGCGGGCGGCGGCACCAGCGGCCCGCCGTCGAATTCGCGCCAGGGCGGCGGCGGCGGAAGGTGCTCAATTCCGTCGTGCGGTGCCCCCGCGCCACGGTAGATGAGCCAGTCGCTCACGTCGGAACTCCTCGTCGCCGGCCAGGCATCGGGCGGGAGCGACGGTCCGGGAGGGCCTTCCGGGGGACGTCGGCATCCGCCCCCGGTGCTCCCCCGCGTCCGCCACGCCCCTCGCGAAAAAACTATGTCCCGCTCACTCCACGACGCTATGACAGTACCCAGTCGTACGGAAGGTCACGGGGCGGTTTCCGGTCTCCGATGTTTTTTCCGGACGGGCGCCAAGTGCCGTTCGGAGCGCGTGACTTGCGGGTACCGGGCGCCCGCCGGGGGGACGGGCGCGGGGCGCGTGCGGGGGGACGCGGGCGCCTGCGGGGCGCGCACAGCAGCGTACGGAACGGCCCGCGCGGGCGTCCGTCAGGAGCGGCCGTCGGGGGCAGGGCCCGGGACCCGTCGGGGCTCATGGCGGCGAGACCTGCGGCCGGTCCGCGGCCACCCGGGGCAGCGGGTCGAGCGGATCGTCGTAGAGGAGCACCAGATCGTGCGCCCAGTGCGGGCCGTTCTCCGCGGGCTCGGCGGCGTCCGCGCGCAGCTCCCGGACCAGTTCGGGAAGGCGGGCCACCCCGCCCGACCACTGGAGGAGTTTGCGTATGCCGAGGTGGAACTCCGCACAGGCCTCGTCGCATTCCCGCTCGCCGTGGCCGGCCGACGACCACAGCCCGACCGGGAAGCCGCTGTCCAGGGCGATGCCGACCGCCGTGCGACCGGCGCCGTCGGCGACGGAGTGGCACAGCGCGGGCAGGGTGCCCTCGTGCGCGTCCTCCAGGAGCCGCAGCAGCGCCTCCTCGGAGCGCGGGCCCGCGCCGCCACCGGGCGGCCGGTCCGGCGGCAGGCGCAGCGCGTGCAGTTCGCGGGCGGCGGCGATGCCCTGCCAGCGGCGCAGCCAGGCCGGGTCGACCTCGTCGCGGCGCGCCTGGTCGCGCAGCACCACGGGGCGCCGGGGGCCCACCGGCCAGCCCCTGGCGGTGCGCCGGGTGGAGGCCGCGACCTCCCACTGGCCGGCCGGGGTGTGCCAGCGGCCCTCGGGGACGGCGACCTCCAGACGGACCCGGGCGCCCGGCTTCGCGTCGTCGTCGGCGTGCAGCAGCCGGGCGCCGAGCCGTTGCAGCACCTCGTCCCGCGCCTGTTCGAAGGGCACGCCGCCGTCGGATTCCCGGACGTCGACGCGCAGCCACTGGCCGCGTCCGTAGCCCTCGCTGACCGACCAGTTGAACAGCTCGCGCCCGGCCTCGTCGTAGAAGAAGAGCGGCTCGAACTCGACGAGCACGGAGCGCGGCGGGCGCCGTACCGGGCCGATCCGGCGGCGGTCCTGCGGTCGCAGCACCACCGCCTTGGCCTGGACGAACTCCCCGAGTCTGGCCGCCTCTTCGCGGATCCTGGCGGCCTCGTCGCCGGAGGCGTCGCGGGCCTGGTCGGCGGTCCGCTGCGCCACGATCCGCAGGTAGTGCACGAAGGTGCGCAGTTCGGTGTACGGATCGCTGCCCTGGTAGAGCGCGCCGTGGCCGTCCCGCCAGGTGCGCAGCGTCCAGGCGCCGGGCCTGGCGGCGCTGTCCAGGGCGTCGCCGACCGCCTGCTCGACGACCAGCGGATCGCGGGGCGCGGGCAGCCGGGCGAGCAGGTCGAGCGCCTGGAGGCGTTCTTGTACGCCCCACAGCCGGCCGCGGCCGGCCATGATCGCGTGCTGGGCGTCGAACCAGGTCGGCCCGCCGTCGCGGCCGAGGTCCTGGCCGCTCCAGTGCCAGCGGTCGTGGCGGCTCATCAGCGCGTGGTACGGGTCGCGGCCCAGGCCCGTGGCGCCCGCCACCAGATGTTCGGGGCCCAGCCCGCGCAGCGCGGTGACCGGCACCGCGAGCCCGAGGTGGTCCTCGCGGTGGCTCCCCTTGACGATGCCGACCACCTCGCCGCGGTCGCATTCGACCAGCGGTCCGCCGGAGGCACCGGGCGTGACCCGGACGTCGCTGCCGAACTGCAGGCCGCGCGCGTCCCGGGCGCCGAACCGGACCGCGATGAAGGGGTCGACGGGGGCGGCGGGGCCGGGGGCCACCCCGTTGACCGCGTCGTACTCGCCGTCTCCGCCGTCCCCGCCGGAGTCACGTAGTACGCGTTCCCGCGCGGCATCCGGGGGCGCTCCGGGCTCGTCGTGCCCCCGGAAGATGTACGCGTCCTCCAGGAGCGTGGCCGGCTGATCGCTGATCCAGGCGCAGAGGTGCTCGACGCTCGGGTCGAGCAGTCTGAGCAGCGCGAGGTCGGCGCGGGCGGCGGCGGGCCCGGCCGCCGGGGCGGGCCGGCTGAGGTCGTACGCCAGCTGCGCGGCGATCACCCGGCCGCCGAGGACGACACCGAGGACGCCGTCCGGGCCGATCTCGCGGCGCCGCCCGTCGTGCGGGGCGGGCACATGGGCGCAGGTCAGCACCCAGCCCGGGGCGATCAGTACCCCGCTCCCCCACAGCCGCGTCCGCCGGCTGCCGGGTTCGTCGCGGCCGGGTTCGTCGCGGCCGGGCGCGGCGCACAGCCCCACGGTCGTGCGCCCGGCGTGTTCGAGCAGCTGGGCGTGTGCGGCCCGGTCACCGCGGGGGTGGGCCGTGCCGTCCGGGGGCGCCATCAGCGGCCCGAATCATCCGGCTCCCGGCGGTCGGCCGGCCGGTCGGGGCGGCGGGGCTGCGCGGCGGCCGCCGGGCCGTCCTCGCGCCGCCAGGTCAGCGTGATGGAGAGGTTGGCCTTCGCCTCGCCGTCCGCGAGCAGGGCGACGGCCTTGCCGGGCTTGGCCGAGACCTCCACGCCGAAGGTCACGCTGGTCTCGTGCGGCGCGACCCGTGCGGTGGCCTCGCGGACGCTGGCGGCGACGCCGCCGACCACCTCGCGCAGCCCCTCGACCCGGGCGCCGAGCGCGTCCCAGGCGCCGACGTCCTCGAACTCCCCGTCCGCGCCGTCCCAGCCGTCGAGGCCGGGCGCGTCCAGACGCGAGACCCGGGCCCACACCCCCGTACCGTCGGGCAGCTCGATGTACTGCGCGCGATCTTGCATCACGGCCTCCTGCTCCCCCTAGGCGGCAATTCCCCATCACCGCAGGACCGTTGACAGGCGCTCAGGTTAGCCCTCGGGTGCCTGTGACGCGAGAGGTCCGTGAGCCTCCTATCCTGGCCGGGAATGTCCCATGACCCCTGGTGGAGAGCGCGTGTATTTCACTGACCGTGGCATCGAGGAGCTGGAGAACCGGCGCGGCGAGGAGGAGGTCACCCTCGGATGGGTGGCGGACCAGCTGCGTACGTTCGTCGATCTGAACCCGGACTTCGAGGTTCCGGTGGAGCGGCTGGCCACCTGGCTGGCGCGGCTCGACGACGAGGACGAGGAGTAGCGGCCGGGACCCCCGGCCGGGGTCGGCTTTCCGCTTGACTTCCCACTTCCGCGATATATCGTGTCTAGCGAAGACACGATATGTTGCGTTGCACGCTACCCGTGTGCGCGCCTAGCCAGGGGAGGCCCGGTATGTCAGCCCGGACCGAGTGGTCGATCTCCGAGCCGCGCAAGCTGGAGTTCGACGAAGGCGTCCAAGCCCTGAACGTGCGGGTGACCGGCGGCACCGTCAATGTCGTCGGCACCTGCGACGGCGGCCCGGCCCGCCTGGAGATCGGCGAGGTGCACGGCGAACCACTGACCGTGTCGTACGTCGACGGCACCCTCTCCGTCGCCTACGAGGACCTCCCCTGGAAGTTCTTCAAGTTCCTCGACCGCAAGGGCTGGAACCGCCGGGCCGAGGTCTCGGTGACCGTGCCGGCCGGCACCCGCGTCGAGGTCGGCGCGATCGGGGCGAGCGCGGTGGTCTCCGGGATCTCGGGGCGTACGGACATCCGCGGCGTCTCCGGTGACCTCACCCTCGTCGGACTGACCGGCAGGGTGCGGGCGGACACCGTGTCCGGCAGCGTCGAGACCCAGGGCGTCACGGGCGAGGTGCGGTTCAACTCGGTCTCGGGGGATCTGACGATGATCGACGGCGGCGGCGGCTCGGTGCGCGCCGACTCCGTCAGCGGCGATATGACCCTGGACCTGGACCCCACCACGAAGTGCGCGGACATCGCCCTGACGACGGTCTCCGGCGAGGTCGCCATCCGGCTGCCCGACCCGGCCGACGCCGAGGTGGAGGCCAACACCACCTCCGGCAGGGTCGCCAACGCCTTCGACGACCTGCGGGTCAACGGCCAGTGGGGCACCCGGCGGATCACCGGCACGCTCGGCGCGGGCACCGGCAGGCTCAAGGTCACCACCGTCTCCGGCGGGCTGGCCCTGCTGCGCCGCCCCGCGTTCGAGGACCGCCAGGACGCCGCCCCCGCGGACCCGCCCGCCGACACCGAGAAGAAGGTGCTCTGAGCATGCCCCCCGTCTTCGCCCACGGCCGCCTCCGCCTCTACCTCCTCAAGCTGCTGGACGAGGCCCCCCGCCACGGCTACGAGATCATCCGCCTCCTGGAGGAGCGCTTCCAGGGCCTGTACGCCCCCTCGGCCGGCACGGTCTATCCGCGGCTGGCCAAGCTGGAGGCCGAGGGCCTGGTCACACACGCCACCGAGGGCGGTCGCAAGGTGTACTCCATCACCGACGCCGGCCGGGCCGAACTGGCCGACCGGGGCGGCGAGTTGGCGGATCTGGAGCTGGAGATCCGGGAGTCGGTCGCTGCGCTGGCCTCGGACATCCGGGAGGACGTGAGCGGTTCGGCGCGGGACCTGCGCCGCGAGATGCGGGAGGCCGCGAAGCAGGCCCGCGCGGGCGGGTCCCGGACGACGGCCGGCGCGGACGACGGCTCCGGACGGCCGTTCCCCGACCCCTCGGACTTCTTCGACGGCGCGTTCGGCGACAAGGAGCCCTGGGGGCAGGCCAGGGAGGAGTTCCGGCGCGCCAAGGAGGAGTGGAAGGAACAGGCCCGCCGGGCCAAGGAGGAGAGCCGCCGGGCCAGACAGGACGCCCAGCGGGCCCGTAGGCAGGCCAGGGACGCGCAGGTGTTCGCGCGCGAGGAGGTCCAGCGGGTCATCAAGCGCGTCCAGGAGCAGACCCAGGGGCACATGCGGTCCGGGGACTGGTCGGGGGCGGTGCGCGAGGCGCTGTCCGAGGTCTCGCGCGAGGTCGGCCGCTTCACGGGCGGCCAGACCGGCCGGACCGACGCCGGGCAGGACGCCGGGCGGGACGGCCGCGACACCGACGCCCGGGTGACCGTCGAACGCGTCGACCTGGCCGAGGACGACGCGGCGGCCGAGGCTCCCCCGGCTCCGGAGTGGGCGGACGAACCGGCGACCGGCGATCCGGCCCGGGACTTCGACCGCCTCCTGGACCGCTTCCGCGACGACCTCCGGGACGCGGCCCGCGACCACGGCATCACGCCCGACCAGTTGACGGAGTCCCGTCGGCGGCTCGCGTCGGCCGCCGCCCGCATCGGCGCCCTGCTGCGCACCCCGCACCCGGGCGAATCGTCGGCGGACACGGAGAAGTAGGCGCAACCGGGGCGCGCCGCCCGGCTGTTCCCCTACGACATCGGTGACGGTGTCCGGCGCGGGCGGCCGCGGCGCGCCTTCGGCACCGCGGCCGCCGCGGGCCCTCCCGCCGGGTGCACGGGGGCGGCGCGGAGAATTCACCGTCCCGCAACCGGCGGCCGAAACCCCCTCCCACCCCACCGACATGCGGTTACCCAGAGTTAATTATCCCAGCTGGGATTCACGGCGCGTAATCGGGGAATTCCTTTCATCGCATGGTTCGCCATGTTCGGGTCCACGGTCAGCTTTCCGTCAACTTCCCCTGTTCGCACGCATCGTGAAGGCCAAGAGGTACAGCGATGTCGGATTACCTTTCGGTCGCCCGCCGGATGTGGCACCAGATCGAGCCACTGCACGCCACGCTCTACTTCGCCCCCGAAGCCCGCCAGGTGGCCTCGGACCTCGGCTATGACGTCGCCTCGCGCTGGCCCAGCTATTTCGCCTGGCGCACGGCGCCGCTGGGCGCCGCCGGGCCCGAACTCGTCGCCGCGACGTACTACAGCTTCAGCCCGCGGCTGATCGCCCGTCACGTCCCGGGGATCTGGACCACCGCCGACCCCGCGAAGGTGCTGGACGCGCGGCTGCTCGCCATGGACCGCGCGCTGACCACCCTGCTGGGCGACCGGCTGACCAGCGGCCAGCTCGCCGAGGCGGCCCGGCTGGCGCGCCAGGCCGCCGAGAACGCCGGGCCCGCGGCCCGTCCGCTGGCCGCCGCCAACCGCGATCTACCCTGGCCCGACGCACCGCACCTGGTGCTCTGGCAGGCCGCGACCGTGTTGCGCGAGCACCGCGGTGACGGCCATCTGGCGGCCCTGCTGACCTTCGGCCTCGATCCCTGTGAGGCGCTGGTGTCGTTCGCGGCGATCGGCGCGGCCCCGGCCGCGGACTTCGAGGGGCGCGGCTGGACCGCCCAGGAGTGGAGCGAGGCCCGTCACCGCCTCGTGGCCCGCGGCTGCATGGCTCCGGACGGCAGCGCGACCGCCCGCGGCCGCCAGGAACGGGAAGCCATCGAGCACATGACGGACCGCCTGGCCGCCGGCCCCTGGCGGGCCCTGGGCCACTCCCGCGCCGAACGCCTGGCCCAGCTCCTCAAGCCCGTACTGGGCGCCGCGTTCGAGGCGGGGTATCTGCCCCGGCACAGCACCCTGGGCATCGGGACCGTGAAGGTCGGGTATCCGTGACCCCCACCGGGTAGCCATGTCCGTGCTGCCGCCGCCCCAACGGCCGTCTACGGCGAGGTCTGCCGTTCGTCGGCTTGTCCGCACCCCTCACTTCTCAGCCCCCTCAACTCGCCCCGGCCGTCTCGCCCACCGCCCGCTCCACATCGCCGTACGCCACCCCGTGGTCGGCGAGGACCGTCGCGGCCGGGCCGGGCCGGGCGGCCAGGGCCAGCAGCAGGTGCTGGTCGCCGATGTGCCGGTCGCCGCGGCCCAGCGCGATCCGCAGCGAGCGCTCCAGTACGGACTTCGCCTCCGGGGCGAATCGCCGGCGCGTGCCCTTCCGCCCGTTGGCCGGGCCGCTTGCCGCGAGCGCGCCCACACCGTGCTCCCGCTCCACCCGCGCCAGGATCTCCTCGACGTCGATGCCGAGCCCGGCCAGCGCCTGCGCATCGGCCGTCGAGATCCCGCCGCGCCGCCGGGCCGCGGCCAGGGCGTCCGCCACCGAGTCCCGCCGCGCGCGCAGGCCGAGGGCGCCGAGCGCCGCGGCCGCGGGCGAATCCGTACGGTCCAGCAGCGCGAGCAGCAGCTCCGGTTCGCCGACCGTGGCGCTGCCGGTGCGGTCGGCCTGCGCGACGGCGCCGTTCACCACCGCGCGTGCATCCTTCGTGAACTTCTCGAACATCAACGCCTCCCGTGCTTCTTGTGGACCGCCTGCCTGCTGACGCCGAGCTCGGCGGCGATCTCCTGCCACGACCAGCCTTTTGCGCGGGCGCTGCGTACCTGTACGGCTTCGAGCTGCTCCAGCAGCCGCCGGAGCGCGGCCACGGCGCGCAGCCCGATCCTGGGGTCCCGGTCGCCCGCCCGCTCGGCGAGATCCGTTGCTTCGGTCATGATGTCAATGTAAGTTGACGCGCGTCGAGTGTCAACCATCGTTGACGAGAGGTGCGCGCGTCCGCCCACTCCCTTGACCTCAAGTGCACTTGAGGGGGAACGCTGCCCCCATGACCACGCCCGGATCCACGCCCACACCCACCCCCACGCCCGCCTCCGCACCCGCGCCCCACCCGCTCCGCACCACCGCGTTCCCCGACGTCCGGCGGCCGGACGCCGCGACGGCCCTGGTCAGCGCGTGGATCGTGCCCGATCCCGGGGTGCTGCGACCGGCCGCCGAGGCGGTGCTCGGCGAATGGGAACGGCAGCCGCGCCCGGACGCGATGCTCTCGCTCAGCGTCTTCCTCGGTGCCGACGGCCGGCATCTCCTCAACTACGCGCAGTGGACCGACGACGACGCCCACCGGGAATGGGTGCGCACCCGCCGCCCCGCCGCCATCGGCCGCGTCGATGACGCGCTGCCGGGCATCGAGCGGCCGGGACCGGTGCGCTACCGCCGCCACCGCAGCTACGTCCCCCGGCGGCCCCAGCAAGCGCCCGGCGACCGCCCGACCCTGCTGGTCACACCCACCTTCGCCACCACCGGCCCGGACGCCCAGCGCGCCCTCGCCGACACCGTCGTCGACGAGCTGGTCCGCGCGCAGGTGCCGGGGCTGCTCGGCGCGCACGTCCATCTGAGCCAGGACGGGCACCGCGCGCTCAACTTCGCCGAGTGGACGGGGGAAGAGGCGTGGCGGACATTCGCGACCGGCGAAGTGGCGGCGCGGCTGCGGGCGGCGATCGCCGCCCTGGAGGGGGTGACGCCCGCCGCGCCCCTCGGTGCCGCACCGCAGCTGCCGGGCGGGCCCGGGGCGGCCGAGGCACCGGACGCGTCCGGGACACCGACCCCGACCCACTACCGCCTGTATCAAAGCCTGGTCAACATCCCCGCGAGCGCCCCGGCCGACACCCGGGACCCCATATCCGCCGAAGCCCCGGCGAACGCCCTCGCCCCCCGCGCCACTTCATCCGAAGGAGCCTGACCCCATGTCCTATCCCGCACCCCGCTACCTGGGCGAGAACGGCGAGATCTCCGCGGTGCACCGCCCCGCGGACACCCCGCCCGACCTCGTCGCGGGAGCCAACCGCACCCACTACCTGGCCACCCACGCGAGCACCGGCGGCGAATTCGGCCTCTACCGGCTGGACATGGGGCCGCGCGCCCCCGGCCCCAGCACCCACTTCCACCGGACCATCTCCGAGTCCTTCTTCGTGCTGTCCGGTGCGGTGCAGCTGTACGACGGGGAGCGCTGGGCCACCCGCGGCGCGGGCGACTTCCTGTACGTACCGGTCGGCGGTCTGCACGCGTTCCGCAACGACTCCGACGACCCCGCCTCGATGCTGCTGCTGTTCTCCCCGGGTGCGCCCCGCGAGGAGTACTTCGAACGGGTGGCGGAGATGGCGCAGCGCGGCGGCCAGGAGTTCGCCGACTTCCTCGTCCGGCACGACAGCTACTTCGTGGACGAGGAGACGGGCGCCGTACGGGAGTGAGGGGCGGCGGCCGGCCGCCGCTCGGGGCCCGGGATGCGGTCGAGGTGGTGGTCGACCGTGCGCGGCGGCGGGGGCCGACGAGCGGTCCGTCAGCGCCCGCTGAGCGAGATCACCGCCGCCACCCCGGCCGTCCGCACCTCGGCGGCCGGCCGGCCCGGCCCGGTGAACAGTGCCGCGTCGAACCGCGCGAGCCGCGCCGCGGGCTCCCCCGGCACGCCGGCCTCCGCGGGCCCCTCCAGCGCCACCACCAGCATCGACTCCTCGCCCGGCGGCACCGCCCGCCTCCCCCGCACCATGTCCACCTCGGCTCGCGCCCGCCCTTCCCGCACCATCACATTGAGGTTGACGACCGGACCGTCCAGCAGCCGGGAGGCGGTGTCGGCGTCGCCGGGGAAGGCGAACGGGCGGAACCGGCCGAGGGGCGGGCGGGAGGCGCCGTCCACGGTCAGTTCCAGGCCGCCGCCGTCGACGACGGTGAGGATGCGCCGGATGCCGGGCAGCGGCGAGTACGGCCCGTCCCGGGTGACATCGGCCAGGCTCACCCGCCAGTCGAAGGTGCCCCAGCCGGCGCCGGGCGGATGAACGGCGATCTCGCGGGTCACCCCGCCGCCGTTGCTCCACGGCGCGGCGAGGCGCCCCTCCGCCCGCAGGATCCGCACGATCTCGCCCATACCGCCCCGCCCGTCACATCAGAAGCCCGCACCGCCATCGGACCGTCACCGGACCGCCGACGGACCACGGTCGGCGCCGTCAGACCGTCAGCACGACCTTGCCGAAGAGATCGCCCTGCGCCATCTTCTCGAAGCCCTCGCGCGCCCGGTCCAGCGGCAGCGTGGAGTCGATGACCGGGCGGATGCCCTTGGCCGCGCAGAAGCTGAGGAGCGAGGCGAGCTCTTCCTTGGTACCCATCGTGGAGCCGACGATCTTCAGCTCCAGGAAGAAGATCCGGTTCAGCTCCCCGCGCTCCGGGGTGAAACCGCTGGTGGCGCCGGAGATCACAAGCGAGCCCCCGGGGCGCAGCGACTTGACGGAGTGCGACCAGGTGGCCGCGCCGACCGTCTCGATGACCGCGTCGACCCGCTGCGGCAGCCGCTCACCGGTGGCGAACGCCGCCTCGGCGCCCAGTTCTTCGGCGCGCTTGCGCTTGGCCTCGTCGCGGCTGGTGGCGAAGACCCGCAGCCCGGCGGCGGCGCCGAGCACGATGGCGGCGGTCGCCACGCCGCCGCCCGCGCCCTGGACCAGGATGCTGTCGCCGGGCCGTACACCGGCGTTGGTGAAGAGCATCCGGTAGGCGGTCAGCCACGCGGTCGGCAGACAGGCGGCGTCCTCGAAGGACATCCCCTTGGGCTTGGGCAGGACGTTCCAGGACGGGACGGTGACCTGTTCGGCGAAGGTGCCCTGGTAGCGCTCGGTGAGGATGGAGCGGGGCTCGTCCGGGCCGACTCCGTGGCCGCTCTGGCCGATGACGGAGTGCAGGACGACCTCGTTGCCGTCCGCGTCGATCCCGGCGGCGTCGCAGCCGAGGATCATCGGCAGGGAGTCCTCGGTGATGCCGACCCCGCGCAGCGACCACAGGTCGTGGTGGTTGAGGGAGGCGGCCTTGACGTTGACGGTGGTCCAGCCGGGGCGGGCCTCGGGGGCCGGGCGGTCGCCCAGTTCGAGGCCGTTGAGGGGCTGGTCGCGGTCGATGCGGGCGGCGTAGGCAGCAAACATGATCCCAACGTAGGCCGCGGGCGGGCGCCGCGGTACCGCGTAGGGGTGTGACACGCACCGCGCCCGCCCCGTCACCCGACGCGCCGGGCCGCCCTGAGTGCAACGGGCCGGGCCCGCACCCATGAACAGGTGCGGGCCCGGCCCGTCGAGGTACGAACCACCGCGCAGTCAGCGGCGGGCGACGCCCTCCGCCCGCGCGGCGGCGGCGACGGCCGCGGTGACGGCCGGCGCGACGCGCTCGTCGAACGGCGAGGGGATGACGCAGTCGGCGCTGAGTTCATCGGCGACGACGGCGGCCAGCGCCTCGGCGGCGGCGAGCTTCATGCCCTCGGTGATCTGCGAGGCGCGCACCTGCATGGCGCCCGCGAAGATGCCGGGGAAGGCCAGCACGTTGTTGATCTGGTTCGGGTAGTCGCTGCGCCCGGTGGCCACCACGGCCGCGTACTTGTGCGCGACGTCCGGGTGGATCTCCGGGTTGGGGTTGGCCATCGCGAAGACGAACGAGTTCTTCGCCATCTTCGCCACCGCCTCCTCCGGGACCGTACCGCCGGAGACGCCGATGAAGACGTCCGCTCCCGCCAGGGCGTCCTCCAGCGAACCGGTCAGCTTCCCCTTGTTCGTGAAGCCGGCCACCTCGCGCTTGACCTCGGTGAGGTCGGCGCGGTCGGCGGAGACGATGCCCTTGCGGTCGCAGACCGCCACGTCGCCGATGCCCGCCTCGATGAGGATCTTGGCGATGGCGACACCCGCCGCACCGGCGCCCGAGATGACCGCGCGCAGCTCGCCGAGCGAGCGGTCGGTGAGCTTGGCGGCGTTGCGCAGCGCGGCCAGCGTGACGACGGCGGTGCCGTGCTGGTCGTCGTGGAACACCGGGATGTCGAGGCGTTCCTTGAGCTTCTGCTCGATCTCGAAGCACCGCGGGGCGGAGATGTCCTCCAGGTTGATACCGCCGAAGGACGGTGCCAGCCGGACGACGGTCTCCACGATCTCGTCGGTGTCCGTGGTGGCGAGCGCGATCGGAACCGCGTCCACGCCGCCGAACTGCTTGAAGAGAATGGCCTTGCCCTCCATCACGGGGAGGGAGGCCTCCGGGCCGATGTCGCCCAGGCCCAGCACCGCGGTGCCGTCCGTGACGACGGCCACGACCTGGGACTTCCAGGTGTAGTCGTGCACGAGCTCGGGATGCTCGGCAATGGCGCTGCACACCTTGGCGACGCCCGGTGTGTACGCGAGGGACAGGTCGTCCTTGTCGCGGACCGGCACGGTTGCCTGGACGGCCATCTTGCCGCCGCGGTGCAGCGCGAACGCCGGATCGAAGAAGGCTTCGTCCGGGCTGCCCTGGGCCCCGGCCGAGCCCGCGTCCGCGCCCGTAGTGCTGTCGCTGCGAGGATTGACGATCTCCGCTGCCACTTGTTCCAACCCCTTATATCTTCGTAAATCAGTTGAGGGTGACCACTCCCTGGTTGAGGGGTGGGCGGGCACCGCGTCCGGTCCCTACGAGGCGGATGGCCGCCGCGCGGGGGGAGGTACGGACGCCGGGCGCGCCGCACACGCGCCCTGAGCCCCGGATGAGGGGTGTAACGAACCTTTTTACCCGACGGGCGCGGGCCCCGACGAGTCAGATTCATTACCCTTCGGTACGGGGATCCGACATTAGCCGCGAAATATATAAAGACGTCGAAGTGCCACCCGTATGCGTCCGAATTCCGAGACGGACCAGGTCCGAGGGGGCGGGGTGGACGCACCGCCCGAACCGGTTCACCCTTGCGCCACCTGGGACACACACCTGGCTTGCTCGTCCGTTATCCGATTTTGACCTGAGCGACAGTCCGAATACCGGAGTCCGGATGGCAGGATTCCGACGCAACCGAGGTCGCGACGCTCGAAGGTGTGTGCCCGAGCCCTGCCCCACCGGCCCCGTTCGTCGGACAATGTCTTCCGCAGGAGGATCAGCATGACCGCAAGTCCCACCCGTCGCCCGGCTCACGGCAGGTCGCGTACGGCCGTGGCCGCGGTGGCCGCGGTCGTCGCCTCGGTGCTGGCGCTCAGCGCCTGCGGCGACCAGACCAATGAGGCCGTCGCCCGGCGGGAGGCGCAGAAGAGCCGGAACGTGCACGCACCGCTGTTCAAGACGCTGCCCAAGGATGTGCAGGACAAGGGCTTCCTCCAGGTCGGCTCGGACATGACGTACAAGCCGGTGGAGTTCCGTACGAACGGGCAGGTCGCGGGCATCGACCCGGATCTGGCGAGGGCGATGGAGAAGCAGCTGGGCATCAAGCTCAACTTCAACAACGCCACCTTCGACACCCTCATGGGCGGCCTGAAGTCCGAGCGGTACGACATCGCGATGTCGGCGATGACGGACACCAAGGACCGCCAGGAGGGCGTCGACAGCACCACCGGCAAGAAGATCGGCGCGGGTGTCGACTTCATCGACTACCTCAATGTCGGCGTCTCGCTCTACACGCAGAAGGGCAAGACCAACGGCATCGACGGCTGGGACTCGATGTGCGGCAAGAAGCTCGCCGTGCAGCGCGGCACCGTCTCGCACGACCTGGCCAAGGAGAAGTCCAAGGCGTGCCAGAAGGGCGGCTCGCAGCCCATCGCCATCGAGGCGTTCGACAACGACTCCGAGGCCCAGACCCGGCTGCGCACCGCCGGTGTGGACGCCGTCTCCAGTGACTACCCGGTCGCCGCGTACGCGGTGAACGTCTCCGGGAACGGCAAGGATTTCCAGATGGTCGGCGGCGCCCCGCTCAAGGCCGCCCCGTACGGCATCGCGGTCCCCAAGGGCCACGCGAAGCTGCGTGACGCCCTCAAGGCCGCGCTGGAACGCGCGATCAAGAACGGCTCGTACGCCAAGGTCCTCAAGAAGTGGGACGTCAAGGACGCCGCGGTCAAGGAAGTGCAGCTCAACGGCGGCACCTGAGCCGCCGCACGCACCGCTGCACCCCCTGCCCGCACCTCCCGCCACACGCTGAAAGGCAACACCCGTGTCAGTTGACGTCGACAAGTCGGCCCAGCCGCCGGCGGACGCCCCGCCGCCCCAGCCCGAGCCCATCAAGGCCATTCCGGTCCGCCACTACGGGCGCTGGGTCGCGGCCCTTGTCGTCATCGCGGTGCTCTTCGCGCTCGGCCGCGCCTTCGCCACCGGGGACGTGAACTGGAATGCCATCCCCCAGTACATGTTCAACGCGGACATCCTCAAGGGTCTGCGCAACACCCTGCTGATCACCGTCCTGTCGATGATCATCGGCATTGTGGGCGGCGTGATCCTGGCCGTGATGCGCCAGTCCAAGAACCCGGTGACCGCCACCGTCTCGTGGTTCTACATCTGGTTCTTCCGTGGCACGCCGGTCTACGTCCAGCTGTTCCTGTGGTTCAACCTCGGCCTGGTCTTCAAGTACATCGACATCATGCCGATCTACAAGGACGAGTGGTCGGACTTCATGACCCCGTTCCTGTGCGCGCTGCTGGGCCTGGGCCTGAACGAGGCGGCGTACATGGCGGAGATCTGCCGGGCCGGTCTGAACGCCGTCGACGAGGGCCAGACCGAGGCGGCGCACGCGCTGGGCATGAGCCACGGCAAGACGCTGCGCCGGATCGTCGTGCCCCAGGCGATGCGGGTGATCGTGCCGCCGACCGGCAACGAGGTCATCAACATGCTCAAGACCTCCTCCCTGGTCATCGCCGTCCAGTACTACGATCTGCTGCAGGCCGCACAGAACGTCGGACGCGACTCCGGTGTCGTCGTCGAGATGCTGATCCTCGCCGCCGCGTGGTACCTGATCGCCACGACCGTCCTGAGCATCGGCCAGTACTACCTGGAGCGCTACTACGCCCGCGGCTCCAGCCGCCAGCTGCCGCTCACCCCGCTCCAGCGCGCCAAGGCGAGGCTGTCCGGCGGTTTCAAGCGCCCCGGAGGTGCCGCATGACCAGCAAGCTCACCGAGAACACCGCCGGCACCTCCGGCCTGCCGATGGTCAAGGCGGAGGGCGTGCACAAGTCCTTCGGTGCGGCCCACATCCTCAAGGGCATCGACCTGGAGGTGGCGCCCCGCGAGGTCTTCTGCCTGATCGGCCCGTCCGGATCCGGCAAGTCGACGTTCCTGCGGTGCATCAACCACCTGGAGAAGGTCAACGCCGGCCGGCTGTCCGTCGACGGCGAGCTGGTCGGCTACCGCGAGCACAACGGCAAGCTCTACGAGCTGCGCGACCGCGAGGTGGCCGCCCGGCGCCGCGACATCGGCATGGTCTTCCAGCGCTTCAACCTCTTCCCGCACATGACCGCGGTGGAGAACATCATGGAAGCGCCGATGCAGGTCAAGGGCGAGACCAAGGCCAACGCCCGGGAGCGCGCGGTCAAGCTGCTGGACCGGGTCGGCCTGGCCGACAAGGCCGGCAACTACCCCTCGCAGCTCTCCGGCGGCCAGCAGCAGCGGGTGGCGATCGCCCGCGCCCTGGCCATGGAGCCGAAGCTGATGCTCTTCGACGAGCCGACCTCGGCCCTCGACCCGGAGCTGGTCGGCGACGTCCTGGACGTCATGAAGGACCTGGCGGCCGACGGTATGACGATGATCGTCGTCACCCATGAGATGGGCTTCGCCCGCGAGGTCGGCGACTCGCTGGTCTTCATGGACGACGGTGTGGTCGTCGAATCCGGCCACCCGCGCGAGGTCCTGGTCAACCCGCAGCACGAGCGGACGAAGTCGTTCCTGTCGAAGGTGCTGTAGCGCGACGGCCCGACGGATTCCGTCGTTGTGCGGCGGCGCCCGCTCCCACGAGATCCCACCGGATCCCACGGGAAGGGGGCGCCGCCGCCGGGCTTTTCCCGCCCGGACCGCTCCGGACTACTTCAGTGCGAGCACGAGACTGTCCGAGGGCGAGGCCCACACGGCCCGCGCCTCCGCGAAGCCCGCGGCGCGCAGGGCCTCGGCGTGCCACTGCGCGGGGGGAGTGTCCCCGTCCGCGTGCTCGCCGTAGATCGCGAAGCGCTCGGCGGTCGGCCCGGCCAGCCGCGGGTCGGCGGCGGCCAGCTGCCACCACTCGGCCCAGTCGACCGCCCCCGCCGCCTTCGCCGCGTCCATCCGCGCATGCCGGAAGTCCCGGTCGGCGGCGTTGATCCGCGGCGTGGCCGGGTCCGGCATGTGATCGGCGTTCATGAAGACCCCGCCGTCCCGCAGCAGGCCGCCCAGCTGCCCGTACAGCTTCTCCAGGTCGTCGGTGCCCAGCCAGTGCAGCGCGGTGGCGGTCAGCACCGCGTCGTACGAGCCGGCCGGCAGCTTCGCCGTCCACTGCGGGTCCTTGAGATCGGCTCGTACGAAGCGGACCCGGGGCTCGTCGGCGAAGTACCCTTCCGCGATGGCCAGCAGCGCGGGATCCAGGTCCACCCCCACACTCTCGGCCTCCGGGAACCGCTTCAGCAGCCGGTCGGAGATACTGCCCGTACCGCAGGCGAGGTCCAGCACCCGGGGGGCGGGACCCGCCAGCGCCTCGACCATGTCGAGCATGACCCGGAACCGTTCCTCACGGTCGGGGAGGTACCACTCCTGCTGTCGGTCCCAACTGTTCTGCCAGGCCTGCCAGTCGGCCCCGGCCATGGTCTCGGTCATCGCAACCCCTCCAGCCCGTACTACTCTGGTAATAGCCACACAACCGCAACGCCCATTACGAACAGCGCGCGACCGCACTCTATTCCCACGCCGTAAGGACTACAAGTGGAACTGGCCTATTACTCGGACTTCGCCGTGCGACTGGTCAATACCGAGCAGCCCGAGCGCGGTGGCGACACCCTCACCACGGTCGAGGCGGTGCGCGATCTCTTCGGCCCGGCCCAGCAGGCGGCCCGGCGTGCCACCGACAGCGACGTCACCCGGCTGCGTACGGTCCGCGCCCGGCTGCGCGCCGTCTTCGAAGCGGCCGACACCGGCGACGAGGTGCTGGCCGTGGACCTCCTCAACGCCCTGATGATGGAGTTCCCCGTCAGCCCGCAGATCTCCGGCCATGAATACCGCAACGACAACGGCCGCCCCGACTGGCACATGCACATCGCCGACCACGCCGCCAACGCCACCGCGAGCTACACCGCGACCGCCTGCATGGGCCTGGCGTTCCACCTCACCGAACTCGGCGTCGACCGGCTGGGCATCTGCGAGGCCCGGCCGTGCCGCAACGCCTACCTCGACACCTCGACCAACCGCTCCCGGCGCTACTGCTCCGACCGCTGCGCCACCCGCGCCAACGTCGCCGCCTACCGCGCCCGCAAGCGCCTGGAGAGCGAACGGTCCGCCCGCAGCGGCCGCACCGCCGAGAGCGCCCAGGAGAGCGCCGCACGCGGCGAGCGCTGAATCCCGCGCGGCGGCCGCACCCGCAACCGGGCGCGGGCAATGACCAGTTCCTCCGGAACCGCCCCGAATTCCCGGCTGTCGTTGGTGACATACGGATTGTCGCCGCGCACCCACCAGCCGCCGTCGCGCCGCTCCACGGCCCGCTTGACGATCAGCAGGTCCTGCCGGAACGGATGCCGCACCACCACCACGTCACCGGGGCGCACCACCGCGCCGTACTGCACCACCAACTGGTCGCCCGGCCGGAGCGTCGGCACCATCGACGGGTTGTAGACCTCGGCGAGCCCCCACGCCCGCAGCGGCCCGCCGCGCCCGCCGCCCGGCTCACCGGCGCCGCCTCGGGGGTAGCCCCCGTGCCCTTCCGGCCATGGGGGAGGCTCCTGCTCCCGCTCCGGCTCGCGCTCGTGCACCCGCTCCGGCATCCCGTACCTCCCGGTCCAGCCCCGGTCCGACCCGCTCACCGGTCCATCCTCCATCAGTCCCGGCCCGGCACTGGACTTTTGCCCTAAGACCCCCGGGCCGCCCGAGAAAAGCCTTCCCGCACCGAGTAATCTCGCACCCGAGAAGACGATCACGAGGAAGGACTGCACATGCTCTCCCGCCTGTTCGCCCCCAAGGTCAAGGTCAGCGCCCACTGCGACCTTCCCTGCGGCGTGTACGACCCGGCCCAGGCCCGTATCGAAGCCGAGTCCGTCAAGGCCGTCCAGGAGAAGTACCAGGCCAACGAGGACGCGGACTTCCGCACCCGCGCCGTCCTGATCAAGGAGCAGCGCGCCGAGCTGGCCAAGCACCACGTCTCGGTGCTGTGGAGCGACTACTTCAAGCCCCCGCACTTCGAGAAGTACCCGCAGCTGCACCAGCTCGTCAACGACACCCTCAAGGCCCTCAGCGCCGCCAAGGGTTCCAACGACCCCAAGACCGGCGAGAAGGCCCTGGAGCTCATCGCCGAGATCGACCGGATCTTCTGGGAGACCAAGAAGGCCTGATCTTGACCTAGGCTGCCTGACCAGCGGAAATACCGTTGGTCGGCCGCTGTCCGCACCCGGTCCGCGGTACTCCGAGCACGGAGTCCCGCGGACCGGGTGCGGTCGTTTTCCCCCACGGGCTCCCGGCCCTCACGCCCCCTCGCCCGGCCGGCCGCCGGCGACGGCGGTACGCAGCCGGGTCAGGAATTCCTGGATGCCGGCGCAGTACTCCTCGAAGGCGCCGTCGCGGGAGGCGGTGCGGGAACGGTGCACGCGGCCGCGGCCGTCGAGGGCGAAGAGGATGCCGCCGCCGTCGCTGCCGAAGACGACGGCGGTGTCGCCGGGGTCCGGGCCGGGCCGGACGGGGCCTTCGGCAGTGAGGTCCCTGAGCACATGCTCGGCGGAGTGGATGAAGTACCCGTTGCCGATGTCCGGCAGGGACACCTCCTGGACGGTGGCGTACAGCGTGGCCAGGTCCGGCGCCACGGCCGGGTGGGAGGCGAGTCGCAGGGCGACGGCCGGGTCGCGGTCAGGGGCGGCCGGCCGTATCCCGTTCGGCGCGGGCGGGTAGCCGTACGTCGCCTCGAAGTCCGTCATGCGCTCCCCCAGCTCGGCCGCCGTGCCGCGCACCCAGGACGTCAGCCAGTCGCCGCGCAGCTCCGGCGCCACGGGTCCCGCGTCGGCGTCGAGGGCCTTCAGCGACAGCGACACCAGTTCCCGTACCCGGTCGACGTCGATGATCTTCGCCGTGACCTCCTGCCCCACCTCGAGCACGTCCCCGGGGTGGTCGACATGCCGCCGGGAGACCTCGGGGATGCGGATCAGCCCTTCGAGGCCGCCGAGGTCCACGAACGCGCCGAAGGGGGCGATCCGGGTCACCGTGCCCCGACGGATCCGGCCGCGGTGGAGCGTGCTGAGCACGGCCCAGCGGGCGTCTTCGGGGGCCGGTTCGGGCCGCCAACGGGCCCTGAGGACGCCGTCGCTGTCGGGGAGGACCGCGGTGAGGAGGGGCCGCTCGTCGCGCAGGACGGTGAGCCGGGCGCGGGGGGCGAGGGCGGCGCGGACCGTGTCGAGGGTGGCGCGGGTGAGCCGGTGCCGGCGGCAGGCGTTCGCTACGGGGTACTCCTCCAGGACGAGGTCGCCGCCGGAGGTGAGCAGCCAGGCCAGCCGGTCCCAGAAGGTGTCGTCGGCGGGGCGCTGCGGGCCGCACGCCTCGTCGGCGGGGCCGAAGGCGTACGGGGACGCGGCAAGAGGTTCGGGGAAGAGGCCGAGTTCGCGGGTGCGGGCGAGGGCCCGGGGGCAGGGACGGTGGCTGCCGGCATAGAGGTACTGGTCCCAGCCCACGTGGACGAAGAAGGTCCCCTCCCGCTCCAGGCGGCACCAGCCGCCGGACCCGCGGAGCATGCCGCGTACCAGTTCCAGGGCGGCGGGGAGGGAGACCTCCGCTCCGTCGTGGAAGCCGGGCGGGACGGGGCGGCCGGCGTGCTCGGGTTCGCGTACGGACAGACGGCGGACGCCGGACTCCTCGGCGAAGGCGGCGACGGCGCTCAGATACGCCGCTTCGACGGGGCCGTGATCGCTGTCGGTGTCCTCGGGACCGGTGTAGCGGCCGCGTGCGTCGCGGTCGCGGGGGTCGTACTTGGTGATGCGGTGGACGTGGGGCAGGGGCATCGCGTCGTTCGTCCTCCTGGGCCCGGAAGGCCCATCCGGGGCGGTCGGGAAAAGTTTTCGGACCGGGTGTCGATTCCGGCGTCGTGCGTTCGTCGCGTAAGCAAGAGAGCGGTTCACCTCACTGCTCACACCACTACACAGGAGAGCGCGATGCGTTTCATGATGCTGCTGAACATCGACGAGCGGGCGGTACCGGCCGGCGGCCCCAGCCCGGAGCTGATGGCGGAGATGGGCAAGCTGCTCGACGAGATGACCAAGGCGGGGGTGCTGCTGGACACCGCCGGGCTGCGGCCGACCTCGGAGGGCACCCGGCTGCACCTGAAGGGCGGGAAGATCGCCGCGACCGACGGGCCGTTCACCGAGGCCAAGGAGGTCATCGGCGGGTACGCGCTCATCCAGGCCGCGTCGAAGGAAGAGGCGGTCGAGTGGGCGACGCGGTTCCTGCGGGTGCACGGGGACGAGTGGGAGCTGACCTCCGAGATCCGGCAGGTGGAGGAGCCCGGGGAGGACATCGGCTGAGCCGGCCGCGGCCCCGCCCCGTGGTGCGGATTGCCGGGGCGGGGGCCAGGTGCTCTGATGGGTGTCCGTGACGGGAAGTGGCGAGGTGCACCGCGCGATCGAGGCGGTGTTCCGGATCGAGTCGGCGCGGCTGATCGCCGGGCTGACGAGGATCGTACGAGACGTGGGGGCGGCCGAGGAGCTGGCGCAGGACGCCCTCGTCGCCGCGCTGGAACGGTGGCCGGAAACCGGTGTTCCGGAGAAGCCGGGCGCCTGGCTGATGGCCACCGCCAAGCACCGTGCGATCGATCTGCTGCGCCGGCAGGAGCGGCTGGCCCGCAAGGTCGAGGCCCTGGGGCGCGCGGCGGAGAGCGAGCCGGGCTGGGCGGAGGCCGATTTCGCGCGGGTCGTGGAGAGCGCGGAGATCGAGGACGATCTGCTGCGGCTGGTGTTCATCGCCTGCCATCCGGTGCTGTCCACGCAGGCGCGGGTGGCGCTGACGCTGCGGCTGCTGGGCGGGCTGCGGACGGACGAGATCGCGCGGGCGTTCCTGGTGTCGGAGGCGACGGTCGCCCAGAGGATCGTTCGGGCGAAGAAGACGCTCGCCGCGGCCGAGGTGCCGTTCGAGGTGCCGGCCGGGGAGGAGCTGGCCGCGCGGGTGTCGTCGGTGCTGGAGGTCGTCTACCTGGTCTTCAACGAGGGGTATGCGGCGACGGCCGGGGACGACTGGATGCGGCCGGCGCTGTGTGAGGACGCGCTGCGGCTGGGGCGGATGGTGGCCGGGCTGCTGCCGGAGGAGCCGGAGGCACACGGCCTGGTGGCGCTCATGGAGTTGCAGGCCTCGCGGTCGGCGGCGCGGACCGGGCCGGCCGGTGAGCCGGTGCTGCTGCTGGAGCAGAACCGGTCGCGCTGGGACCGGTTGCTGATCCGGCGCGGGCTGGCCGCCCTGGCGCGCGCCGAGGAGCTGGGCGGGACCATCGGCCCGTACGCGCTGCAGGCCGCGATCGCCGCCTGCCATGCGCGGGCGCGGACGCCGGAGGCGACGGACTGGCCGCGGATCGCGGTGCTCTACGGGGCTCTGGCGCATATCGCGCCGTCGCCGGTGGTGGAGCTGAACCGGGCGGTGGCGGTGGCGATGGCGTTCGGGCCGGAGCACGGTCTGCCCCTGGTGGACGAGCTGGTGGCGGAGCCCTCGCTGACGGGCTACCACCTGCTGCCGAGCGTACGGGGCGACCTCCTGGCGCGGCTGGGGCGGACGGCGGAGGCGCGCCAGGAGTTCCTGCGGGCGGCGTCCTTGACCCGCAATGCCCGGGAGCGGGCCCTGCTGGAGGAGCGGGCGGCGGAGCAGGACGACGAGGGCCGGCCGCCGTAGCGGGCGCGGCCGGTCAGGGTGCGGCGACCGGCACCGGCAGCGGGCCGTCGTGCCGTATGAGCCAGTCGCGATAGGCCTCGGTGGCCCAGGCGATCTCCATGTACGACGAGGTCAGGTCGGCGAAGAGGGCGTCGGCGGAGACGGCCGGGGTGCCGTCGGGGCGGCAGGCCATGAAGAGGCGGACGGCGAGCGGGTCGCCGTGCAGCGGGCGGACGGCCATCCCGGGGCGGGAGCGGGCGGTCGGCTGGCAGGGGGTGACCACCTCGCCGGCCGTGACCAGGTCGACGGCGGTGAGGTAGTCGCCGTGCACCACGCGGGGGTTGATCCCGGCGGCGGTCCAGATGCGGCGCAGGCCCGCCCACTCGCCGTCGACGGTCGGGTCGACCATCCACTGGTCGTCGGCGAGGTCCCGCACCCGGACGACGGCGCGGGCGGCCGCGGGATGGGCGTCGGACAGCGCGATGAACTGCGGTTCCCTGGCGATCAGTTCATGCTCGACCAGACCGTCGGGAACCCGTAGCGGCGCGCCCTCGACCTCGTGCACGAACGCCACGTCGAGCTGGCCCGACGCGACCATGTGCAGCAGCGCATTGGCCGAGACGTCGGTCCTGATGGTCGTGTCCGTCTCCGGGAGCCGGATGCGCAGGCGGCGCAGCCAGCCGGCGACGGCGCGGCTGTTGGTGCTGCCGATGTGCAGGCGCGCACCCCGCTCGCGTACGGATGCGGTGGCGATCTCGTCGACAAGCGCCCGCATTTCGGCCACTATCGGGCGGGCCCGGCACAGCACCGTGTGCCCCAGCGGCGTGGGGCGGCTGCCGGTCGCTTCCCGGAAGAACAGCTGGCCGCCGAGGGCCTTCTCGATGCGCCGTAGCTGAGTCGTCAAGGAAGGCTGGGTCATCCCCAACTGCCGGGCCGCCTTGCGTACGCTGCCGGAGTCGGCGATGGCGCACAATGCGCGAAGATGCCTTACCTCGAGCTCCACCTGCGGAGCATAAAACGTCGGCATCGGTCACACCAGACTCTCAAACCCGTCCGAACTCGCTCTTTTTCCGGCGGCATTGGTGCGGGTATCGCCGGGGTATTGCCTGGCGCTATCGCCACTTAGCATCTCCGCCCCACGGGTGAACTCCGTCCAGACTCAACGGCACCAAGAAATCCGCAGGGCCCCGGTCGCCGCCCCACACGGCGACCGCGGCCCTCGGAAATTAAGGAGCCCCCCACATGAGATCTCCCAAGACGGCGCTGTCGGCGGCGCTCGGCCTGGGCCTCGCCGCCGCGCTCGCAGCCGCGGCGCCGGTATCGGCAGCTTCCCCCTCCGGTCACACCTCCTCCCACCAGAGCACGCGGGCCTCCATCGCCGCGTACACCGGCTCGGCCGCCGAGAAGGCCGACACCAAGGCGTTCTTCGACGCCGTCATGAAGTCGGCCATGGCGAAGATGAAGGCGCACCCCGGCCTGAAGTCGGTCACCGTGACCTACGACGCGAGCGCCGCCCCGACGTTCAAGAGCCAGATATCCGAGAGCGCGTCCATATGGAACGGCGCCGTGCAGAACGTGAAGCTGCAGGAAGGCAGCGGCGGCGACTTCCAGTACAAGGAGGGCAACGACCCGCGCGGCTCGTACGCCAGCACCGACGGCCACGGCAAGGGCTTCGTCTTCCTGGACTACCAGCAGAACCAGGAGTACAACTCCACCCGCGTCACGGCGCACGAGACCGGCCATGTGCTGGGTCTGCCGGACCACTACGAGGGCCCGTGCAGCGAGCTGATGTCCGGCGGCGGGCCCGGCACGTCCTGCCAGAACACCCAGCCCGACGCGAACGAGCGCGCTCAGGTGGACCAGCTCTGGGCCAACGGTCTGAAGCGCCACTGAACCACCCACTGACCAGCTGCAACAGCGGCTGAGGCCACGACTGCGGCGTGGCTGCCGAGGGCCGGTACCTGGCGGCCGGCCCTCGGATTCCTCGGCGCCGGCAACGGGGGCACGGCCGGCGCCAGCGGCAAGGGCGGCGCTGGCGGGGAACGCCTTCCTCCCACGCGTTCGCGACAGCGGTGGGGCCTACTTCCCGGGCCCCACCGCTTCTTGCCGTCTCCGGTGATGCGGCGCGCGGCGATCCGCCGAGCCGCGGTGCGCCGTGACGGTTGCGGCGGTCAGGGTTGCGGCGGTCACGGTCAGGGCGGTTACCGCAACGGGCGCGTCCATGCCTCCCGTTGGGGCCCCGCGCCGTCGGCAGGGAGCGGCCGGCCGTCCAGCGGCCGCCAGCCCCAGGAACGGAACGCGGCCCTCGCCGGTGCGTTGTCCGCCGGGACCAGGGCGAGCGCCAGGTCCGCATTGCTCCGGATCAGCAGCGTCTCCTGGAGCCGGGTGGCGACCCGGGTGCGCCGGTGCGCGGCCAGCACCATCAGCCCCGCGATCAGGAACAGCCGCCCGGCCGCGGCCGGTTCGCGCAGCTCCCCCGGCAGCTCCCCCGGTGCCCCGCCCGACGGTCCGGGGAAGAGCGCACGGCACCAGTCGCCTTCCCGGTCGGCGGGATAGCCGTAGCAGCAGCCGGCCAGCGCCGGATCGCTGCCGATGACCATCTCGAAGCCGGGGCGCTGGATGTCGTGCCCGGTGAACCGCCGCAGGAATTCCTCCCGGTCGGGACGGCCCGGGGCCGCGCCGGCGGCGGGCGGATCGCCATGCGCCGCGACGTACAGATCGGCGACCGATTCCCGCTGGGTCTCCGCCTGCCACCTGGTCAGACGCCGCAGGAACACCTCTGCCATGGGCCCTCCCCCGTTCCGCCGATCACGCCGGATAGGCGGAGGATACCCGCACGGCCGCGGGAAGTACCGGGTACCGGTCAGCCCCACAGCCCCCGTGCGCAGGCCGCCCCCGCGAACGCGGCGCCCAGCCCGGCCACCACACTCGCCACGGCGTTGGCCGCGGCATAGAAACGGGCGCCGTCCAGCGCCAGCCGGAGCGTCTCGTAGGAGAAGGTCGAGTAGGTCGTCAGGGCGCCGCACAGCCCGGTGCCGAGGAGGAGCTGGACGTGCGAGGAGGCGGCGCCGACCGTGGCCGCGCCGGTCAGCAGCCCGAGGATCAGCGAGCCGGCGACATTGACGGTGAACGTCCCCCAGGGGAAGACGCTGTCGTGCCGGGACTGCACGAGGCGGTCGGTGAGAAACCGCAGCGGCGCCCCGACCACCGCACCGGCCACCACCAGCAACCAGTTCACCCGCGCCCGCCCGCCGCCGCGCCGCTGTCCGTACCGCCGTCGTCCGTACCGTCCGGCTCGCCGGGCGCGAGCACCTCGCACCGGTCGACGGTCACCAGGCCGTCCGCCCCCACGAGTTCCGTCACCTGCGGCAGAAAGGCCCGTACCCGCTCCGGCGCATCCACGACGACGACCGCGACCGGCAGGTCCTCGCTCAGGGAGAGCAGCCGCTGGGTGTGGATGAGGGACGAGGCGCCGAAGCCCTCGATGCCGCGGAAGACGCTCGCGCCGGCCAGCCCGGCCGCGTGGGCGCGGTGCACGATCTCCGCGTACAGGGGCCTGTGGTGCCGCACCTGGTGCTCGCCGACGATCACCGTGAGCCGCAGCGCCGGACCGCTCAGCCGTGTCATGCCGACCGCCGCCTTCGTCCGAGGAGTGCAAGGAGTCCGAGAGACCTGCGGGTCAGGGCCACCCCACCCCACACGGCCGCCAGCGCGGCGAGCAGGGTGGCCGCCAGATAGACCAGTCCCAGCGCCGCTTGCCGGGCGTTGACCAGGCGCTCGATGTCCACCGCGTACGTCGAGAAGGTGGTGAAGCCGCCGAGGATGCCGGTGCCGAGGAACGGGCGCACCAGCCGGTGCGGCGACCACAGCTCGGTGATCAGCACCATCAGTACGCCCATCAGTGCGCAGCCGACGACATTGACGGCCAGGATCGTCCAGGGAAAGGTGCCCGCGGCCGTCGGCCACAGCAGCGAGGCGCCGTAACGCGCCGCGGCACCGATGCCGCCGCCCACCGCCACCGCGCCGATCACCGGCCACTGGCCCTGCCAGGGCGCCGCCCGCCGGGTTCGCATGTCCATGGGTGGTTCGGCTCTCTCCCGCAGCGTTCCCGAGATCATCGGCGGGCTCAGGCTAACCCTCGCCGCTTGACAGCGCGAAACATGGGATGTTCCCATCACCGGTGGAATCACGACGGAGGATGAGCCCCTATGCCGCTGCGCAGTACCGCCCGCACCAGCCTGGTGGACCTGGTCATCGAGCAGATGGAGAACCTGATCGCCGAGGGCGAGTGGGCGGTCGGGACGAAGATCCCCGCCGAGCCGGTGCTCGTCGAGAGGCTCGACGTCGGCCGGAACACCGTCCGCGAGGCGGTGCGCGCCCTGGTGCACACCGGGATGCTGGAGCCCCGGCAGGGTGACGGCACCTACGTCCGCGCCAGCAGCGACTTCGGCGCGGCCGTCCAGCGCCGGCTGCGGCGGGCCGAGAACCTGGAGGCGTACGAGGTCCGCGCCTGCCTGGAACGGGATGCCGCGCGCCACGCCGCGCTGCGCCGCACCGACGAGGACCTCGCCGCGCTGCGCGGCGCGCTGGCCGAGCGCGCCCGCGCCTGGCAGAGCGGCGATCTGACCGCGTTCGTCGACGCGGACATGGACTTCCACCGCACCATCGCCGCCGCGGCCCACAACAGCGTCCTCGCCGAGCTGTACGAGCACCTCAGCGACGCCCTGCGCGCGACGCTCCAGTCGGTCGTCGGCGCCCCCGTCCCCGATTCCGTCCGCAATCAGTACGCCTCGCACGCGGCCATCGTCGACGCCATCGAGGCGCGGGACCCGGAGGCCGCCGAACGGGCGGCGCTGGCGCACCTCACGGAGGCGATGGACGCCCTGCGCGGGACGGACGACCGGATCCCGGGGGACGCCACCCATGCCTGACGAAGGACCGATAGCCACCCGGGAGGCGGCCGCCGCCCCCGCGACCGCACCGCCCTCCCCCGCCTCCCCCGTCACCGGCCGCCACGCTCTCTGGCTCGGCATCGGCGTCGTCCTGCTGGCCCTGAACCTGCGCCCCGCGCTGGTCGCCGTGTCGCCGCTCGCCGGGACCATCCGCGACGACAGCGGGATGTCGGCGGCGGCCACCAGCCTGCTCACCGCGCTGCCGCTGCTCTGCTTCGGGCTGCTGGCGCCCCTCGCGCCGCGGCTGGGGCGGCGGCTGGGGACGGAGCGGTCGCTGCTCGGCACCATGGCGCTGATCTGTGCGGGCACCGCTCTGCGGCTGCTGGACTCGGTGGTGGCGCTGTTCGCCGGAACGGTCGTGATCGGCGCGGGCATCGCCGTCGCCAATGTCCTGCTGCCCGGCCTGATCAAGCGGGACTTCCCGGCCCGCGCCGGGCTGATGACCGGCCTGTACTCCATGTCGCTGTTCGGCGGCGCGGCCCTCGCGGCCGGGATCACCGTCCCCGTGCAGCAGGCCGCCCGTCTCAGCTGGCAGGCGACCCTGGCCTGCTGGGGCTCGCTCGCGGTGGTCGCGCTGGTCGTCTGGCTGCCGCAGATCCGCTCCCGTACGCGGGTGCCGGCGGCCGCGGCCCGGCAGGCGGCGCATCCGGTGCGCGGCCTGTGGCGCGACCCGCTGGCCTGGCAGGTGACCGGCTACATGGGCCTGCAGTCGCTGAGCTACTACGCGGCCGCCGCCTGGCTGCCGACGATGCTCGAGGACGCCGGGATGAGCGCGGGCGACGCCGGCTGGATGCTCTCCTTCTCCTCCCTCCTCGGGATCGCCGGCTCGTTCCTCTCCCCCGTCGTCGTCGGCCGCCGGCTGCGCGCCGGGGTCCTGGCGGCGCTGGGTGCGGTGCTGTGCGCGACGGGCCTGGTGGGGATGCTGGTCGCGCCGGTCGGCGGCGGCTACGTCTGGATGACGCTGCTGGGCCTGGGCCAGGGCGCGGCGATCAGCCTGGCGCTGCTGTTCATCGTCCAGCGCGCGCCGGACGCCCGGCACGCCGCGCAGCTCTCCAGCATGGCCCAGTGCTTCGGCTACATCCTGGCCGCCACCGGCCCGGCCGTCCTGGGCGCCGTGCACGACGCCTCCGGCGGCTGGACCGTCCCGCTGGCCGTACTGCTGGCGCTGCTGCTCCCGCAGATCGCGGCGGGCTGGGGCGCGGCCCGGCCCCGGCAGGTGGCGGGCCGAGGCCCACGGACACCGGACAGACCCTAGAGCCACCCGTTCCGCTTGAAGCCGCGGTGGATCACCCAGCAGATGGCCACGATCAGCGCCATCACCAGCGGATAGCCGAATGTCCAGTGCTTCTCCGGCATGTACTCGAAATTCATGCCGTACACGCCGCACACCATGGTCGGTACGGCCAGGATCGCGACCCAGGCGCTGATCCGGCGCATGTCCTCGTTCTGCGCGACGGTGACCTGGGCGAGATGGGCCTGGAGTATGGAGTTGAGCAGTTCGTCGAACGCGGTGATCTGCTCGGTGACCCGGTCGAGGTGGTCGGCGACGTCCCGGAAGTACGTCTTGATCCGGGCGTCCACCTGCGCCATCGGCTGGGTCGCCAACTCCTGCATCGGGCGGTCCAGCGGGGCCACCGCGCGCCGGAGTTCCAGCAGCTCGCGCTTGAGCTGGTAGATCCGGCCGGCCCCGCCGCCGCCCCGTACGGAGAAGACCTCGCTCTCGACGTCGTCGATGTCCACCTGCACGGCGGCCGTGACGTCGAGATAGTCGTCGACGACGAGGTCGGCGACGGCGTGCAGGACGGCGGACGGGCCGAGCGCCAGCTGCTCGGGGACGGACTCCAGCTGCTCGCGGAGCGGGCCGAGCGAGCCGTGTCCGCCGTGCCGCACCGTGATCACGAAATCGGCGCCGGTGAAGACCATGATCTCGCCGGTTTCCACCACTTCGCTGGTGTCGGTGAGCCGGTCGTGCTCGACATAGCGGACCGTCTTGAAGACGGTGAAGAGCGAGTCGTCGTAGTGCTCGAGCTTGGGCCGCTGGTGGGCGTAGACCGCGTCCTCGACGGCGAGCGGATGCAGCCCGAACAACTCGACGATTCCGGCGAATTCCTTCTCGGACGGCTCATGCAGCCCGATCCAGACGAAACCGGTCCCGGTTTCACGGACCCGGCGTATCGCCACATCGGCCGGGTGGTTGCCGTCCTGCCGCACGCCGTCCACGTACACCGCGCAGTTCACCACGGCGGTGCCGAGCGGCGAGCGCGCCGGGTGACTGAGGTCGACGCCCCGGGTGCGCGGCTGCGGCAGCCGGACGGCCTTGCGGAGATTGCTGATCATCGACACTGCGCCAGTATGTCGGGCCGGGGCCCGGGAACGGTACGGGAAAGGCCCAGGTTTTACGTCACGCCGGGGCGCCCCGCGGCGGTGCCCGGCTCGGCCCTGCCGCGATCGGACGCCCGATCCCCCGGCTCGTCGACCTCTCCGGTGATGCCCCGACCGACTACGCGTGCGGGCCCACCGTGACCGTGCCGATCGTCAACTCCGCGTTCCCCTCCAGGATTTCGCCGGTCCGGCGCACCTGGGTCTCCAGGGCGCGCCGCTGCCCGGCGGTCAGCGGCGCCAGCGGCTCGACCGTGACATGGATGCGGCGGCCCGCGCGGCGCTGGTGCCAGACGCCGCCGACGACCCCGTCGATCAGCAGCACCGGGTAGTTCCCGGCCTGTCGCCCGGCCAGCGCCCGCTCCGCCGCCCGGCCGGGGAAGAGCAGGTCGCGGGGGCGGCCGGCGATGCCGTAGGCGTCGAAATACGGGAGAAGGCGGATGCCGGCGGGGTCCGCGGTGGGCCCCGAGGTGTCGCCGGCCAGGATCCAGGCGGGCGAGCCGGCGAAGTCGACCTGCTGGAGGCCGTCGGCCAGGGAGGCGAACAGGTCCGCCGCCCAGCGGGGCGGGGCGCCGAACCAGGTCGCGAAGTCCGCGGAGGTGGCCGGTCCGTAGGCGTACAGATAGCGCCGTACGAGGGCGGCGAGGGCGGTCGGGCCGTCCAGCGGGCGGAAGCCGGGCAGGGCGCGGCGGGGGCTGGTGTAGGTCACCTTGCGGCCCCGGTTGGGGCCGAAGCAGAGGGCGCCGCGCTGGCCGGCCCGGTGCATGACCTGGCGCCAGCGCGGCCACATCCCCTGGAAGGCGGGCATCACCAGGTCGCCCGCCCAGGACCCGGTGGCGGCGACCACCGCCTCGCTCAGCTCGTCGATGGTCAGCTCGGCGTCCCCCACCGCGTCCTCGATGGCGGCGAGGACCTGCTCGATCCGGTCCGGGGTGAGCCGTACGTCCGCCGCGAAGGGACTGCTGCCGAACGGTACGGCGGACAGCGCGCCGGTCCACATCGGCAGGTCGTCGGTGGGCAGCAGATGGACCGTGCCGCGCGGGCCGTAGGTCTTGACCAGGGTGCGTTCGGTCCACAGGGCCTCACGTACGGCGCTACGGGTGCCGCGGTCCGTGCGCAGCATCAGCGAGAGCTCGGCGCCGGACAGCACCTGGGCATGCGCCCCGCACATCGCGGCGGCGATCCCGGCCGGGTCCGGCGCCAGCGGCGCCCCGGCGAGCCCGGCGCGCTCCAGGCGGCGGGCGCTGACTTCGGACCAGGTGAGAGTGGGTGTCGGCACGGCCGGTCGGCTCCTTCGGTGCGGGATGCGGGTGCGAATGCGGGATGCGGTGGGGGGCAGCGGGCCGCCGCTGCGTCAGTGGGCCGCGGCGTCCTGCGTCCGTACCCGGCGCGGCAGAAGGAACAGCAGGCCGAAGACGATGACCAGGCCGCCCGAGACCCACCACAGGGCGTGGGTGGTGGCCGAGACGAAGGAGGCGCCCGGCGCGCCACCGCTGCCCATGCCGTCGGTGACCCCGAAGAAGGCGACCGACGACAGGCCCAGGCCCAGCGCCATCCCCAGCTGACCGGTGGTGTTGAAGATGCCGGAGGCCGAGCCGGAGTGGTCGGTGGGCACCTCGGAGAGCACCGAGTCGGTGATCGGGGCGACGATCAGGCCCATGCCCGCCCCCATCAGGAGCATCGCGGGGACCATCTGCCAGGACTGCATGGCGGTGCCGTAGTGCCCGGCCTCCCAGACGTAGAGCAGCGCTCCGCAGAGCATGATCAGCGCGCCCGCCTGGAGGACCTTGCGGCCGAAGCGCGGCACCAGCTTCTGCACGGACATGCCGGCCGCGGCCGAGCAGGCGAGGGAGAACGGCACCCCGGTCAGCCCGGCGTGCAGCGGCCCCCAGCCCAGCCCGAGCTGCATGTGGAGCGTCCAGATCAGGAAGAACAGGCCGCTGACGGCGCCGAAGGTGAGCTGTACGCCGATGCCGGCCGCAAAGGTCTTGATCCTGAAGAGGGAGAGCTCGACGAGCGGCGAGCCGTCCTTGCGGGCCTTGCTGCGCTCGTAGCGGACGAAAGCGGCGAGGACCAGCGGGCTCGCGGCCATGGAGAAGAAGCCCCACAGCGGCCAGCCGGACTCGCGGCCCTGGGTGAGCGGGTAGAGGACCATCAGCAGGCCGAGGGTGGCCAGCGCGGTGCCGACGAGGTCGAGGCGCAGGGCGCGCGGGGCCCGGGACTCGGTGACGAAGCGGCCGCCGAGCAGGATGCCGGCGATGCCCACCGGCAGATTGATCAGGAAGATCGGGCGCCATTGGAGGCCGAGGAGATCGCCTTCGGTGAGCAGGGCGCCGATCAGCGGGCCGCAGACCGCGCCGAGGCCGATCACCGCGCCGAACATCCCGAAGACCTTGCCGCGCTCGTGCGCGGGAAAGCTGACGTGGATGATCGCCAGCACCTGCGGCACCATCAGCGCGGCCATCGCACCCTGCAGCACCCGCGCGCCGACCAGCATCCCGGGCGTCGCGGCGAGGCCGCAGAGCGCGGAGGCGAGGGTGAAGCCGGCCATGCCGAGCAGGAAGAGCTTCTTGCGGCCGTAGATGTCGCCGAGGCGGCCGCCGGTGATCAGGCCGATGGCGAAGGCGAGCGCATAGCCCGCGGTGACCCACTGCAGGGCGCTGAAGGAGGCGCCGGTGTCGCGCTGGATGCTCGGGATGGCGATGTTGACGATGGTCGCGTCGACCAGGTCCATGAAGCTCGCGGTCAGGACGACGGCGAGGGCGATCCAGCGTCTGCGGTCGGCCGGTGCGGGGGCCGTATCGGCCGGTGCGGGAGCCGCGTCGGCCTGCGCGGGGGCCGGGTCGGCCGCCTCTGCGGGGGCGGGGACGGTCGTGGTCATGGCGGGCGTTCTCCTGTCTGCGTACGGGGCCGGCTACGAAGTCCCGTTGTGGTCCTCCTGCGGCGTCTTCGACGATAGGAGTCGTATAGGACAGCACCCGTCCTATTTGCTGGCGCATCATCGAGGGCATGAGTGAGACATCGGCGCGACTCCTTAATCTCCTGTCCCTGCTCCAGACCCCCCGCGAATGGCCCGGCAGCGAGCTGGCCGACCGGCTGGGGGTCACCTCCCGGACCATCCGCCGCGACATCGAGCGGCTGCGCGAGCTGGGCTATCCCGTGCACGCGACGATGGGCGCGGTGGGCGGCTACCGGCTGGCCGCGGGCACGGCCATGCCGCCGCTGCTGCTCGACGACGAGGAGGCGGTGGCCATCGCGGTGGGCCTGCGCTCGACCGCCGGGAACACCATCGCGGGCATCGAGGAGGCGTCCGTACGGGCGCTCGCCAAGCTGGAGCAGGTGCTGCCGGCCCGGCTGCGGCGGCGGGTGGGCTCGCTCGGCAGCGCCACCGTGCCGTTGCCGGCCGGCAACGGTCCGACCGTCGACCCGGAACAGCTGACGGTGCTCGCCGCCGCGATCACCAACCATGAGCGGGTGCGCTTCCGCTATCAGGCGGGCGCGGGCGAGCGCACCAAGCGCCTGGTGGAGCCGCACCGGCTGGTGGCGGCCGGGCGGCGCTGGTACCTCGTCGCATACGACAACGACCGCGAGGACTGGCGGACCTTCCGGGTGGACCGGCTGACCGAGGCGTTCCCGACGGGCGTACGGACCGCGCCGCGCGAACTGCCCGCCGCCGATGCCGCGGCCTATGTCCAGGAGCGGATGCAGGGGATGGCCCCGGCGCCGCAGCGGGCGGTGGCGACGGTGTACGCGCCGGCCGCGGAGGTGGCGGCGCGGCTGGGCGGCCGGGCGGGCGAGGTGGAGGCGATCGACGCGCAGTCGTGCCGGTGGCGCAGCTCGCCGGATTCGCTGGAGTGGCTGGCGATGCGGCTGGCCCTGCTGGGGCGCGAGTTCGCGGTGCACGAGCCGCCGGAGCTGGTCGCGTATCTGCGCGCGATGGGCGGCCGGGCACGGCGCGGTGCGGGGGCCGAGGAGAGGAAGCAGGAAACCGGGCCGAGATGACGGAATGACGGAATACCCCTAGGGGGTATATAGTTCTGTGTACTGGAGGCCGGACGACTCTCCGCCGCCCGGCCCGCAGTCCCGCACCGAGCACCCGGCACACGAAGGAGCAGCCATGACGACCGCGATCACAGAGCACCGCGTCGAGCTGGAGATCGGCGGGATGACCTGCGCCTCGTGCGCCGCCCGGATCGAGAAGAAGCTCAATCGCATGGAGGGGGTCACGGCCACCGTCAACTACGCCACCGAGAAGGCGAAGGTGGAGGTCGCGGAGGGCAGTGCGGTCGGGACCGCGGATCTGATCGCCACCGTGGAGAAGACGGGCTACACCGCCGCGCTCCCCGAGCCGCCGGCCCCGGCACCCGCCCAGGAGGGCGACGACCGGCCCGCCGGGCAGGACGACTCCCTCGCCGCCCTCCGCCGGCGGCTGATCCTCTCCCTCGCGCTCTCCCTCCCCGTCGTCCTGATGGCGATGGTCCCGGCCCTGCAGTTCACCAACTGGCAGTGGCTGTCGCTGACCCTGGCCGCCCCGGTGGTGGCCTACGCCGCCTGGCCCTTCCACAAGGCCGCCTGGACGAATCTGCGGCACGGCGCCGCCACCATGGACACGCTCATCTCGATGGGCACCCTCGCCGCGCTCGGCTGGTCGCTGTGGGCGCTGTTCTTCGGGACCGCGGGCATGCCCGGCATGACGCACCCCTTCGAGCTGACCATCGCCCGCACGGACGGCAGCGGCAGCATCTATCTGGAGGCGGCGGCCGGGGTCACCACCTTCATCCTGGCCGGCCGCTACTTCGAGGCCCGCTCGAAGCGCAAGGCGGGCGCGGCGCTACGGGCACTGCTCGAACTCGGCGCCAAGGACGTCGCCGTACTGCGCGACCGGCGCGAAGTGCGCATCCCCATCGCCGAGTTGAGCGTCGGGGACCGGTTCGTCGTACGGCCCGGCGAGAAGATCGCCACCGATGGGCGGGTGGTGGAGGGCGCTTCCGCGGTGGACGCGTCGATGCTCACCGGCGAGTCCGTGCCGGTGGAGGTCTCGCCCGGCGACGGCGTCACCGGGGCGACCGTCAACGCGGGCGGCCGGCTCGTCGTCGAGGCCACCCGGGTCGGCGCGGACACCCAGCTCGCCCGGATGGCGCGCCTGGTGGAGGACGCGCAGAACGGCAAGGCCGCCGCCCAGCGGCTCGCCGACAAGATCTCCGCGGTCTTCGTCCCGATCGTCATCGCGCTGGCCGTCGGCACCTTGGGCTACTGGCTGGGCACCGGCGCGGGCGCGGTGGCCGCCTTCACCGCCGCCGTGGCCGTACTGATCATCGCCTGCCCGTGCGCCCTGGGCCTGGCCACCCCGACCGCGCTGATGGTCGGCACCGGCCGGGGCGCGCAGCTGGGCATCCTCCTGAAGGGGCCCGAGGTCCTGGAGTCCACCCGCAAGGTCGACACCATCGTCCTGGACAAGACCGGCACGGTCACCACCGGCGTGATGACCCTGACCGGCATCCACCTCGCCGAGGGCGTCTCCCGTGACGAGGCGCTGCGGCTGGCCGGCGCCCTGGAGCACTCCTCCGAGCACCCGATCGCCCGCGCCATCGCCACCGCCGCCGAGGAGGCGGCCGGGACGCTGCCCACCCCGGAGGACTTCGCGAACGTCCCCGGCCTCGGCGTCCAGGGGATCGTCGAGGGGCACGCCGTCCTGGTCGGCCGCGAGCGGCTGCTGACCGACTGGAGCCAGCAGCTGCCGCCCGTGCTGGCGGCAGCCAAGGCCGAGGCGGAGGCGGCGGGCCGCACCGCGGTCGCCGTGGGCTGGGACGGCGCGGCCCGCGCGGTGCTGGTCGTCTCCGACGCGGTCAAGCCCACCAGCGCCGACGCGGTGCGCCGGCTGCGCGCCCTGGGCCTGACCCCGGTGCTGCTCACCGGCGACAACAAGGCCGTGGCCGAGGCGGTCGCCAAGGAGGTCGGCATCGACGAGGTGATCGCCGAGGTGCTGCCCGAGGACAAGGTGGCCGTCGTCGAACGCCTCCAGGGCGAGGGCCGCTCGGTCGCGATGGTCGGCGACGGCGTCAACGACGCGGCCGCCCTGGCCCGCGCCGACCTGGGCCTGGCGATGGGCACCGGCACCGACGCCGCCATCGAGGCCGGCGACCTGACCCTCGTACAGGGCGATCTGCGCGCCGCGGCGGACGCCATCCGTCTCGCCCGCGCCACCCTCGGCACCATCCGCACCAACCTGTTCTGGGCCTTCGGCTACAACGTCGCGGCGCTGCCGCTGGCCGCCGCCGGCCTGCTCAACCCGATGATCGCGGGCGCCGCGATGGCCTTCTCGTCGGTCTTCGTGGTCGGCAACAGCCTGCGGCTGCGGCGCTTCCGGGCGCTGACGCAGGAGCGGGCCACCGGCTGACGGCACCGTCCCCGGCAGCGGCCCCGGCAGCACCCCGCTGCCGGGGCCGCGGCGCGCCGGGCGCCGCGCCCGCCGGCGGCGCAATCCCCCCGGCGTGCCGCGGCCCTGCCGTTGGATCGGGCGGACGGGACCGCTGTCCCCTGTCCGTACGCGCCCGCCCGGCACCGTGTACGTCCCGGCACGGTGCCGGGCGCCCGCGGACCGGCCCGGCGGTTGGATGTCTCCAGTTCTGACGGCGGAAGATTGGCGGATCGCGCAACCGCCGTCCGGCACCGAGGGGTGACACTGGTCGCATACCCGCCCACCCACGTACCTACAGGGGAACTCATGACGGGGTCACGCGTCCTGGCGCTCGGCCATTACCAGCCCTCCCGGGTGCTCACCAACGCCGACCTCGCCGAACTCGTCGACACCGATGACGCCTGGATCCGCAGCCGTGTCG
Source organism: Streptomyces sp. NPDC053427 (assembly GCF_044544985.1). NCBI lineage: Bacteria > Bacillati > Actinomycetota > Actinomycetes > Kitasatosporales > Streptomycetaceae > Streptomyces > Streptomyces sp. NPDC053427. Next base: position 298,339 of record NZ_JBITYA010000009.1, read on the forward strand.
GCATCCGTACCCGGCACATCGCCGCGGCGGACGAGACGGTCGACTCGATGGCGGCCGCGGCCGCCGCCAAGGCCCTGGCCACGAGCGGGCTGGCACCCCAGGACATCGACCTCGTCCTGGTCGCCACGTGCACGGCCGCCGACCGCAGCCCGAACGCCGCGGCCCGGGTCGCCGCCCGGCTCGGCCTGGGCGCACCGGCCACCATGGACATCAACGTCGTCTGCTCCGGCTTCACCCATGCGCTGGCCACCGCCGACCACGCCATCCGGGCCGGCTCGGCGCGGCATGCGCTGGTCATCGGGGCGGAGAAGTTCACCGACGTGGTCGACTGGACGGACCGTTCGACCTGCGTCCTGGTGGGCGACGGGGCCGGCGCCGCGGTCGTCACCGCGTCCGAGGAGCCGGAGCCGGGGATCGGCCCGGTGCTGTGGGGTTCGGTCCCGCAGATGGGCAACGCCGTACGGATCGGGGGCGAGCCGGTCAGGTTCTCCCAGGAGGGCCAGACCGTCTACCGCTGGGCGACCACCCAGCTCCCGGCCATCGCCCGCCAGGTCTGCGAACGCTCCGGCATCCTCCCCGAGGACCTGGCCGGCGTCGTGCTCCACCAGGCCAACCTGCGGATCATCGAGCCCGTCGCGGAGCGCATCGGCGCGGTCAACGCCGTGGTCGCCAAGGACGTGGTCGACTCCGGCAACACCTCCGCCGCCTCGGTGCCGCTGGCCCTGGCCAAGCTGGTGGAACGCGGCGAGATCCCCTCCGGCGCGCCCGTTCTCCTCTTCGCCTTCGGCGGCAATCTCTCGTACGCGGGGCAGGTCATCCGCTGCCCGTGAGGCGAGAGGCGGGCGGCCGCCCGCGCCCCCTCGCCGGTCCGAGCCGCTCGCATCCGATCCGTCCGCGTCCGATTCGTCCGCGTCCGATTCGTTCAAGACCGCGGCGCGGCGCCCTCCCTACGCTCGCTGCATGAACACACCTTCCGTCTCCCCCTCCCCCCGCTTCGCGGCCCTCGGCATGGTCGTCGCCGACATGGCCGCCTCGCTCGCCTTCTACCGCCGCCTCGGCCTGGACGTCCCCGCCGACGCGGACTCCGCCCCGCACGCCGAGGCGCAGCTCCCCGGCGGCCTGCGCCTGATGTGGGACTCGTACGAGACCGCCCGCGCCATCGACCCGGAGTGGACCCCGCCGAAGGATTCCTCGCCCACCGGGCTGGCCTTCGCCTGCGACGGGCCGGCCGGGGTCGACGCGGTCTACGCGGAGCTGACCGGCGCCGGTTACGCAGGCGAAAAGGCCCCCTGGGACGCGTTCTGGGGGCAGCGCTACGCCGTCGTACAGGACCCGGACGGCCGGGGCGTGGACCTCTTCGCGCCGCTGGCCTAGGACCCGCCGCTCATGGCCGTGCACGACCGCTTCACGGCTGTTCCCGCAGGTACTGCGCGCCGCAGAGGAAACAGAACGGCTCGGCCTCGGACGTGCTCCAGGCTTCGACGGGCAGGGTGGCGGCGGCCGGGGCCAGCTGGCGCCCGCACATGGCCGTGGGGTCGCTCACCCGGCACATGTGCCAGAGCTTGACCGGCGTGTCCTCGTGCGGCAGCACGCCTTCGTCGTATTCGGCACGGATCTCGTGGTCCATGGCGGTGCACCTCCTAGCCCAACGATGCGCCGAGCGGGGGCCGCCCACAACGCAGGCGGGCGGACCGGGTGCCCGCGGCTCGCCGCCGGGGCGCACCAGGCTCTAGAACACCGACCAGCCGGTCAGCGTCGTGAAGTGGTCCAGGGCCGCCGCACCGGCGACGGAGTTGCCGCGGGCGTCCAGCCCCGGGCTCCACACGCACAGCGTGCAGCGGCCCGGCACCACGGCCACGATGCCGCCGCCGACGCCGCTCTTGGCGGGCAGCCCCACCCGGTAGGCGAACTCTCCCGCCGCGTCGTACGTCCCGCAGGTCAGCATCACCGCGTTGATCCGCTTGGCCTCGCGGGCCTCCAGCAGCCGGCTGCCGTCGGCGCGCAGCCCGTGGCGGGCCAGGAAGCCGCCGGCCGTGGCCAGATCGCGGCAGCTCATCACGATCGAGCACTGCCAGAAGTAGTGCTCGATGACGCTGGGGACCGGGTTCTCCAGGTTGCCGAAGGACGCCATGAAGTGCGCCAGCGCGGCATTGCGGTCGCCGTGGTCGGCCTCGGAGTCGGCGACCGCCTGGTCGAAGGCCAGGTCCGGGTTGCCGCTCTCCTCGCGCAGGAAGTCCAGCAGCGCGGTGCTGGCGTCACCGGTGAGGGTCAACAGCCGGTCGGTGACCACCAGGGCGCCGGCGTTGATGAACGGGTTGCGCGGAATGCCGTTCTCCGCCTCCAGCTGGACCAGCGAATTGAACGGCGTACCGGACGGCTCGCGGCCCACCCGCCGCCAGATCTCGTCGACGCCGTGCGCATCGCGGCCACCCTGGCTGCCGTGGCTCTGGGCCATCACCAGCGCCAGCGAGAACGTCTTGGAGATGGACTGGACGGAGAACGGCTCCTCCCAGTCCCCGGCCCCGTAGACCTTGCCGTTGATGTCGGCCACCGCGATCCCGAAACGGTCCGGGGCCACCTTCTCCAGCGCCGGTATGTAGTCGGCGACCTGTCCCTGTCCCACGTAGGGCCGGGCATGGGCCGCTACCTCTTCGATCACGGCCTGGTAGTCCATGACGCACACGCTAACCCGGCGCGAGGAGCACCCCCATCGGAGCCCCCGCCAGCGACTTCACCTCGCGCGCGAGATGCGCCTGGTCCGCGTATCCCGCGCGGGCCGCGACCTCGGCGTACGGCATGCCGGCGCGCGCCAGGTCGAGGGCGCGTACGAAGCGCAGCACCCGGGTGAGGGTCTTGGGGCCGTAGCCGAACGCGTCCAGGCTGAGGCGGTGCAGCTGGCGCGCGCCAAGCTCGACGCTGCGGGCGACCTCGGCGACGGGGCGGCCGCGGGCCAGCGCCGCGGCGACGGCGGCGGTCCTGGTCGCCGTCCCCGGTGCGGCCTCCGCCAGGCGGGCCCCGGCGGCGTCCTCCAGGGCGCGCGCCCCTTCGGCGGCCACCCGCCCGGCCAGCTCCCGGACCCGGCCCGGGGCCCACAGCTGCTCCAACGGGACCCGCAGATTCCGCAGTTCATGGGCGGGTACGCCGAAGACGGCGGGCCCCTGGCCCGGCGCGAACCGCAACCCTGTGACGGGGGTGCCTCCCATGCCCTTGAGGCCATGGGGGAGGGTCCCGGGCCGCGCGCCGCCCTGGCCCGGGTGATACGGCCCGGTGTCCGGTCCCGCCACCAGGAGCCGGCCCTCGGTCCAGATCAGATCCGTGCAGCCGTCGGGCAGCACCGGCCGCGCCGAGGGCAGCATGGTGTTGGTCCACAGCACCGCGCCGGCCAGCCGGGACCTCCGCTCGCGGTAGCCGCTTGCGCCGTGCGGCCCATCCATGTCGCGCTCTTCGCCCACATCCCCCAGCCTGGCACGGGAACCCCACGGCCGTCCGCGCCGTTGATTCCATTGATCGCTTTGATCGCATTGATCGATTTGGTCCCTTACGGCACCGACCTTCACGGAGGCAGCAATGTCAGGGTTTCTCGACCGGGCCAAGGAGCAGGCGCAGCGCGGACTGGCGCAGGGGAAGCAGAAGGTCGACGAGGTCCAGGCGCACCGCGCCGGGTCCGATCTCCTGAAGAAGCTGGGCGCCGCGTACTACGCCGAGCGCAGCGGCACGGGCACACCCGACGCGACCCGGGAGGCGCTCGGCGCGCTGGAGGCACACATCAACGCCCACGGAGACGCATTCCTGCGGCAGTAGGTGGCGGCGCATTCCTGCGGCAGCAGGTACGGAGCGGGCGCCCGGCCGGAATCGCTCGCACACCCACCGAACACCCGGTCCGTTTTATGCCGTTCCACTCCATCGCTCCCGACCCATCCCGTAGAAGCGAGGCATGAGGCGGTGCGCGGTCGGCGACCGCCGCGTACCGATCGGAGTCGGTGATGGCCGTACCGCTGTCCGCTGACCGTTTTCTCGAAGCGCTCGAGGCCGAGGGCCTGCGGGTGGCCGAAGTGGGCGACTGGAGGACGCACAACCGCGAGCACATGGGCCCCTGGGGGCCCGTGCACGGCATCGTGGTGCACCACACCGCGACGTCCGGCGCCGAGAGCACCGTACGGCTCTGCTACAACGGCCACACCGATCTGCCGGGCCCGCTCTGCCACGGAGTGATCACCAAGGACGGCACGGTGCATCTGGTCGGCTGCGGCCGCGCCAACCACGCCGGGCTCGGTGACGGCGACGTCCTGCGGGCGGTGATCGCCGAGAAGCGGCTGCCGCCGGACAACGACACCGACACCGACGGCAATCAGGTCTTCTACGGCTTCGAGTGCGAGAACCTCGGCGACGGCAAGGACCCCTGGCCGGCCGCCCAGATGGCCGCCCTGGAGAAGGCCGCGGCGGCGCTGTGCCGGGCACACGGCTGGACCGAGCGCTCGGTGATCGGCCATCTGGAGTGGCAGCCGGGCAAGGTCGACCCCCGGGGCTTCACCATGGAGGGCCTGCGCGAGCGCATCCGCGAACGCCTGAAGTGACCACGGGGGCCGCCGGGCCACGCGGGGCACCCCGGGTACCCGGGACAATGGACGGCATGTCCCGCCCCCACCCCGGCCCCGACGCCCTGCGGCCCCGCCTCCCCTCCCCCCTCCAGGAGGTCGAGGACGAGCCGTTCGCGCGCCGCGGCGTCCGGCTGCTGCTCAAGCGGGACGACCTGATCCACCCGGACCTGCCGGGCAACAAGTGGCGCAAGCTCGCGCCCAACCTGCGGGCCGCCGCCGCGGCCGGTGAGCGCGCGCTGCTGACCTTCGGCGGCGCGTACTCCAACCACCTGCGCGCCACCGCGGCGGCCGGCCGCCTCCTGGGCTTCGCCACCATCGGCGTGGTCCGCGGCGACGAGCTGGCCGCCACACCGCTCAACCCGTCCCTGGCCCGCTGCGCCGCCGACGGCATGCGGCTGCACTTCATCGACCGGGCCCGTTACCGCCGCAAGACCGACCCGGACGTGCTCGCCGCCCTGCACGACCGCTTCGGCGCCTTCCGCGTCATACCCGAAGGCGGCAGCAACTCCCTTGCCGCACAAGGCTGTACGGAGCTGGGCCGGGAGCTGCGCGGGGCCGCGGACACGGTCGCGGTGGCCTGCGGGACGGGCGGTACGCTGGCGGGGCTGGCAGCGGGGCTCGGCCCGGCTCAGCGCGCCATCGGCTTCCCCGTCCTCAAGGGCGGCGACGGCCCCGATGGCCCGCACTTCCTCCAGGAAACGGTCGAGGAGCTCCAGCGCGCGGCCTTCGGCGGTCCGCGCGGCGACTGGCGCCTGGACGGCCGCTTCCACTGCGGCGGATACGCCCGCACCACCCCCGAACTGGACGCGTTCGCCGCCGCCTTCGAGGACCGCCACGGCCTCCCGGTGGAACGCGTCTATGTCGCCAAGCTGCTGTACGGACTGACGGCGCTGGCCGAGGAGGACGCGTTCGCCCCGGGCAGCACCGTGGCGGCCGTGATCACCGGCACGCCGTAGAGCGCCCTAGGTGGTGTCCGCAAAGTCCCGCCTGGCTCGCGGCGCCTGGCACGCACGCTCGCTGCGTTGTCGGGATCGTCCACGTAGCCCACTACGAGGACGACCCTCCGCCTTGCGATCGCACGCACCAGACGCCGCGAGCCCCGCCCTCCGGGCGGACGACGGGACTTTGCGGACACCACCTAGGCCCGCTCCCGGTACGCCGCCGCCTCCTCCAGGTCCAGCCTGCGCAGCAGGGTCCGCAGCATCTCGTCGTCGATGCGGCGGGCGTCCCGCAGCTCGACGAAGACCTGGCGTTCGGCGTCGATCATCTCGCGGGCGAGGCGCCGGTAGGTCTCGTCGGCGGATTCGCCGGTTTCCTCGTTGACCGTGCCGAGCCGCTCCCACACCGCGTTACGGCGCCGCTCCACAACGGTGCGCAGACGGTCGGCGAGGGGCCCCGGCAGCGCGTTGCGGCGGTCCTCGAGGAGTTCGTCGAGCAGCGCCTCGGCGGCCCGCGAGGCGTCGTTCTGGGCCTGTGCCTCGACGAGCGTCTCGGCCTGTGCGTCGCGGCCGGGCAGCTTCAGGACGCGGATCAGCGGCGGCAGCGTCAGGCCCTGGACGACGAGGGTGGCGATGACGGTGGTGAAGGTCAGGAAGAGGACGAGGTTGCGGGCGGGGAAGGTCCCGCCGCCGTGCACGGCCGACGGGATGGAGAAGGCGATGGCCAGCGACACCACGCCGCGCATCCCGGCCCAGCCGACGATGACCGGCGCGGTCCAGTTCGTGTCCGGCTCGCGGGACCGGATCCGCACGGAGAGGGCGCGCGGCAGATACGTCGAGGGAAAGACCCATACGAAGCGCGCGACGACCACGACGACGAACAGCACGAGGGCGTACCAGAGGGCCTGTGCCGTGCTGAACTCCCCCAGCTCCCGCAGCACCACCGGCAGCTGGAGCCCGATCAGGGCGAAGACCGCGGACTCCAGCACGAAGGAGACGACCTTCCAGACGGCCTCTTCCTGGAGCCTCGTCTCGAAGTCGACCTGCCAGGAGCGGTGCCCCAGATAGAGGCCGACCACGACGACGGCGAGCACCCCGGAGGCGCCGACCTGTTCGGCGGCCGCGTACGCCGTGAACGGGATCAGCAGCGAGAGGGTGTTCTCCAGCAGCGCCGAGTCCCGCAGCCGGCAGCGCAGCCAGTGCAGCGGCACCATCAGGACGACGCCGATCCCGATGCCGCCGAGGGAGGCGACGGCGAACTCCCGGATGCCGTCGGACCAGGTGGCCCCGACCCCCACGGCCGCGGCCAGCGCCACTTTGTAGGCGGTGATCGCGGTGGCGTCGTTGACCAGGGATTCTCCTTGCAGAATCGTGGTGATCCGGCTCGGCAGCCCGAGTTTGCGGGCGATGGCGGTGGCCGCCACGGCGTCGGGCGGCGCGACGACGGCGCCCAGCACGAGCGCCGCCGTCAGGGGAAGATCCGGGATGACCAGGTAGGCGGCGTAGCCCACCACCAGGGTCGCGAAGAGGACGTAGCCGAAGGACAGCAGCGCCACCGGCCGCAGGTTGGCCCGCAGGTCCAGGTACGAGCTGTCCAGTGCGGCGGTGTGCAGCAGCGGGGGCAGCACCAGCGGCAGCACGATGTGCGGGTCGAGGGTGTAGTCGGGGATGCCGGGGACGTACGAGGCCGCGATCCCGGCGGCGACCAGCAGCAGAGGTGCCGGGACGGGGGTGCGCCGCGCCAGTCCGGCGACCGCCGCGCTCCCCGCGACCAGCAACAACAGCGGCATCACGTCCATGGTCCCCGTCCCGTCCCCGCACCTTCGCCGGTGAGCGCTTCGCCGGCCGTCCCGGCGATCTAACCTGGTCGGCATGACCGAGTGCACGCATGTTCCTGAACTGCCGCGCGCCGAACCGGCCCCGCTGAGCGCCACCTGCCGGGAGTGCCTGGCGGCCGGCAGCCACCCCGTGCAGCTGCGGCTGTGCCTGGTCTGCGGCCATGTCGGCTGCTGCGACTCCTCGCCGTACCGGCACGCGACCGCGCACTACAAGGAGACCGGCCACCCGGTGATGCGGTCGTTCGAGCCGGGCGACGACTGGCGCTGGTGCTTCGTCGACCAGCTTCTGGTGTGAGCCCTCCGTCCGGCGTGAGCCTCCCGTCGGGAGGCGACGGCGGCGGCCCCTTTAGCCTTGCGGCATGATCCGCGAAGCGACACCCGACGACGTCCCCGTCCTCCTGGCCATGATCGGCGAACTGGCCGCGTACGAGCGCGCCCCGGAAGCCGCGCAGGCCACCGGGCCGCAGCTGAAGGAGGCTCTTTTCGGGGCCCACCCGGCGGTCTTCGCCCTGATCGCGGAGGACGCGGACGGCGCACCGGTGGGCTTTGCCCTGTGGTTCCGGAACTTCTCGACCTGGACGGGCACGCACGGTGTCTACCTGGAGGACCTGTTCGTACGGCCCGAGGCGCGCGGCGGCGGCCACGGCAAGGCGCTGCTCGCGGCCCTCGCCGAGATCTGCGTGGCCCGTGGTTATGCGCGTTTCGAGTGGTCAGTCCTGGACTGGAACGAACCGTCCATCGGTTTTTACCGGTCGATCGGTGCGCAGCCCATGGACGAATGGACGGTCTTCCGGCTCACTGGAGATGCGCTGCACAACCTTGCCGGCTCCGCGCGCGTCAACGGAGCGTAATCGGAATGGATTTGGCAGCGCAGACCTCTAGCCACCGTCCGTACTCATGGCCGTACAATAAGTAACAGTCAGTGACAGTGACGGCGCGAGGCGATCACGGCCCGGAGCGTCGTCCGGAGGGCAGCGGTGCTCCTTCCGGGCGACATCGGCCCACGGATCGCGATAGCGTCACAGCCGAACCATGTGCTGCGCAGGTTCGTTCTCCTTTCACCCGAGGGGAGAACGCAGTCGGCGCGGATGTCCCGAAGCCCTCGGAACATCCAGCATTCCAGCTCAACCAGCTTGTGCCACCTTGGAGGTGAGGGTGTCCCAGATCGCAGGCGAGCCCGGGACTCAGGACTTCGTGGAAGTCCGTCTGCCCGCTGCGGGTGCCTACCTGTCCGTGCTGCGTACGGCCACGGCCGGGCTCGCAGCCCGCTTGGACTTCACCCTCGACGAGATCGAGGATCTGCGCATCGCGGTCGACGAGGCCTGCGCGATCCTGCTGCAACAGGCCGTCCCCGGCAGTGTGCTGAGCTGCGTCTTCCGTCTGATCGATGACGCGCTGCAGGTGACCGTGTCGGCTCCGACGACCGACGGCCGTGCCCCGGAGCGCGACACCTTCGCCTGGACGGTGCTCTCCGCACTGGCCGGCAAGGTCGATTCCACCGTCGCCGAGGACCGTACGGTCACCATCAGCCTGTACAAGGAGCGCGGCGCCGGTCCCGGACCGTCATGACCGAACAGGGGGCCCCGTGAAAGATCTCGAACGCGGCACGCGGATGGCGCCCGGTGTGGCCATTCCCGAGCAGCAGGCCCGGCCGCATCCGGTGGGCACGGACGACCACGGCGGCCGGTTGGATGCGGCGGAGCAGGCAGAGCGGGCGGACCACATGGACCAGAGCGAGCAGCAGGGGCAGCAAACGGATCGGCACGATCCGCCCGGCCCCGACCAGAAGCCCCAGGAAGAACAGCATCACCACGAGCCGCATGCCCCACAGGACCGCAGCGGTGCGCGGGCGATGTTCTACGAGCTGCGCAAGCTCCCCGACGGCTCTGCGGAGCGCGCCGAGCTGCGCAATACCCTCGTACGGATGCATCTGCCGCTCGTCGAGCATCTGGCGCGGCGGTTCCGCAACCGCGGCGAGCCGCTGGACGATCTGACCCAGGTCGCCACGATCGGCCTGATCAAGTCGGTGGACCGCTTCGACCCGGAGCGCGGCGTGGAGTTCTCCACGTACGCCACCCCCACGGTCGTCGGCGAGATCAAGCGGCACTTCCGCGACAAGGGCTGGGCGGTCCGCGTCCCGCGCCGCCTCCAGGAGCTGCGGCTGTCGCTGACCACCGCGACCGCGGAGCTCTCCCAGCGCCATGGCCGGGCACCGACGGTCCATGAGCTGGCCGAGCATCTGGGGATCTCCGAGGAGGAGGTCCTGGAGGGCCTGGAGTCGGCGAACGCGTACAGCACGCTCTCGCTGGACGTGCCGGACACGGACGACGAGTCCCCGGCCGTCGCCGACACCCTCGGCGCCGAGGACGAGGCGCTGGAGGGCGTGGAGTACCGCGAGTCGCTCAAGCCGCTGCTGGAGGATCTCCCGCCGCGCGAGAAGAAGATCCTGCTGCTGCGCTTCTTCGGCAACATGACCCAGTCGCAGATCGCCCAGGAGGTCGGCATCTCCCAGATGCACGTCTCGCGCCTCCTGGCCCGCACCCTCGCACAGCTACGGGACAAGCTCCTGGTCGAGGAGTAGACGACCGCACACAGTGGGCGGGGCCACAACGGCCCCGCCCACTGACGTTCACTGCCTGCCGGCGTTCATTCCGTTTCCCGGGGGCCGATCCCCAGCGCCTCGGTGGCCGTCGGGTTGACCAGCAGGGCGAGCACCCCGACCGCGACGACGGCCAGCCCGGCCCCGGCGGCGATCAGCGCCCCGCCGCCCTTGATCAGCGTCCAGGCCACCGGCAACGCCACGATCTGGGTGATCAGCGAGGGGCCGCGGCTCCAGCGGCGGCGCAGCCACAGTCCGCGCGCGGCGACGAGCGGCAGCGCGGCGAGCGCCAGCACGGTCAGGCCACCCATCTCGGCCTGCTGCGGGCTGTCCGGCGACCCGGCCAGGCCCATGATCAACATGTACGCACCCATGGCGGCCAGCGCCAGCCCCTCGCCCGCGGTGAGCGCCGCGGCGGCGCTCAGCCGGGCGGGCCGCGGCCCGGTCGGCTCGGGTACGGCGGGGGTGCCGGCGGCGCGGTCCGCGGACTGTTTCTGCTTGCTGCTCACCCCAGCAGGGTAGCGCCGGCGCCACCCGCCTCCGGGGCCGCCCGAACCCTGGACGGGGCGTGAAGCGAGTACCTGCAGGTAGGTACGCTGCTTCATATGCGCGCACTTCTCGTGGTCAATCCCGCAGCAACCACCACCAGTGCCCGCACCCGTGAAGTGCTCACGCACGCCCTCGCGAGCGACCTCAAGCTGGAGGTCGCCGAGACGAAGTACCGCGGGCACGCCCGTGACCTGGCCCGGGAGGCCACCGAGGGCGGGGAGACCGAACTGGTCGTGGCGCTGGGCGGCGACGGCACGGTCAACGAGGTCGTCAACGGCCTGCTGACGAACGGCCCCGACCCGGACTCGCACCCCCGGCTGGCCGTCGTCCCCGGTGGCTCCACCAATGTCTTCGCCCGCGCGCTCGGTCTGCCCAACGACGTGGTGGAGGCGACCGGCGCCCTCCTGGACGCACTGCGCGACCGCAGCGAGCGCACGGTCAGCCTGGGCCTGGCCTCCGGCACCCCGGGCAGCAAGGACGAGGGCGCGCCGCCCCGCTGGTTCACCTTCTGTGCGGGCTTCGGCTTCGACGCGGGCGTCGTGGGCCGCGTGGAGCAGCAGCGCGAACGCGGCAAGCGTTCGACGCATGCCCTGTACGTGCGGCAGTTCGTACGCCAGTACCTGGGCGAGCAGAACCGCCGGCGCGGGTCCGTCACCCTCGAACGCCCGGTCGGTACGAGCGGCGCGACGGAGGTCGTCGAGGACCTCGTGATGTCCATAATCTGCAACACCGCACCCTGGACCTACCTGGGCAATCGTCCGATCTACCCGTCCCCCCGGGCATCGTTCGACGCCGGGCTGGACCTGTTCGCACTGGGCAGGCTCTCGGCCCCCGCGGTGGCCCGGTACGGCACCCAGCTGCTGACGTCAACGCCGCATCGCGGACCCCGGGGCAAGCACGCGGTCTCACTCCACGACCTCACCGAGTTCACCTTGCATTCGCAGGCGCCACTGCCGTTTCAGATGGACGGGGACCACCTGGGACCGCGTACGAGTGTGACGTTCACAGGCGTTCGCCGTGCACTGCGTGTGATTGTGTGAGCAGTAGGGACCAAAGTCCTTTCACTCGAACGTTTAGACTGCCTTCCACCCCCTGGAATGACGGCTGTGACCGAGGCGACACCAAGGAATCAAAAAAAAGTTTCCGGAAGGGGTTGTATCCGCAGCCGAGGTTTGCGAGTCTCTTCATGGCGATCGGGACGGCCGCTTCACCGGCCCCCTTGAGAGCCCGAATCCTCCTCCTCATTCCACAGGACCGCGCCAGTTCACGACTGGATTTCGGCCCTTCCCTTGTGGAGGGATTCGTGAAAGCGTTCACATTCACAAGCAACGATCCCGTCACACGAGGAGATGGAGCAGCCATGGACTGGCGTCACCGCGCCGTTTGCCGCGAGGAAGACCCCGAGCTCTTCTTCCCCATCGGCAACACCGGTCCTGCGCTCCTGCAGATCGAGGAAGCCAAGGCCGTCTGCCGCCGCTGCCCCGTCATGGAGCAGTGCCTGCAGTGGGCGCTCGAGTCCGGCCAGGACTCCGGCGTCTGGGGTGGTCTGAGCGAGGACGAGCGCCGCGCGATGAAGCGCCGTGCAGCTCGCAACCGGGCGCGCAACGCCAGCGCCTGAGCCAGCCGCCCCGTGGCCCCCGAGCCGCAGCGCGCAGTACCCCCGATGCAGCCCCGGCGCTGAAAAGCCCGGTCGTTATCGCATCGCAATAGCTTTGAGCCCCGGACCGGATGGGTCCGGGGCTTGCTGCTGTTCAGGGGCCTTGCGCCGCCCGCCGCATCCTCTCGTTGCTTCGTCCGGTGCTTCCTTCGCTGCCGCTCGGCGCCGCTGCCCGGCGCCGCTGCTCAGTGCTGCTTCTCGGCCCGTACGGGCACGTCGAGGAGGACCTGCGTGCCGCGCTCGGGCGCCCGTACCATGTCGAACGTTCCGCCCAACTCCCCCTCCACCAGGGTGCGGACGATCTGCAGCCCCAGGTTGCCGGCGCGCTGCGGGTCGAATCCCTCGGGCAGTCCGCGGCCGTTGTCCTGGACGGTGACCAGCAGCCGCGGCTCCGTACGACTCCCGCCGCGCACCGCGCCGACCTCGACGATGCCGCCTTCCGCCTGGTCGAAGGCGTGCTCCAGGGCGTTCTGCAGGATCTCCGTGAGCACCATCGACAGCGGCGTGGCGACCTCGGCGTCCAGAATGCCGAACCGGCCGGTGCGCCGGGTGGTCACCTTTCCGGGGGAGATCTCGGCGACCATGGCCAGCACCCGGTCGGCGATCTCGTCGAACTCGACCCGCTCGTCGAGATTCTGCGACAGCGTCTCGTGCACGATCGCGATCGAACCGACCCGGCGCACCGCTTCGTTGAGCGCCTCGCGGCCTTGCGGGGAATCCATTCGGCGGGCCTGCAGACGCAACAATGCGGCAACGGTCTGGAGATTGTTCTTCACCCGGTGGTGGATTTCCCGGATGGTGGCATCCTTCGTGATCAGTTCCCGTTCGCGGCGTCGCAGTTCGGTGACGTCCCGCAGCAGGACGAGGGAGCCGATGTGCGTGCCCTTCGGCTTGAGCGGAATGGCGCGCAATTGGATCACGCCGTCATTGCCCTCGACCTCGAATTCCCGGGGGGCCCAGCCGCTGGCGAGCTTGACCAGCGCCTCGTCCACCGGACCGCGGGCGGGCGCCAGTTCGGCGGTGGACTGTCCGAGGTGGTGTCCCACCAGGTCGGCGGCGAGGCCGAGCCGGTGGTAGGCGGAGAGCGCGTTGGGGCTGGCGTACTGGACCACCCCGTCGGCGTCGAGCCTGATCAGTCCGTCGCCGGCGCGCGGCGAGGCGTCCATGTCGACCTGCTGGCCGGGGAAAGGAAACGATCCTGCAGCGATCATCTGGGCGAGGTCGGAGGCGCTCTGGAGGTAGGTGAGCTCCAGACGGCTCGGCGTCCGTACGGTCAGCAGGTTCGTGTTCCGGGCGATCACACCGAGCACCCGCCCCTCGCGGCGGACCGGGATGGACTCGACCCGGACCGGCACCTCCTCCCGCCACTCCGGATCGCCCTCGCGCACGATCCGCCCCTCGTCCAGGGCGGAGTCCAGCATCGGCCGGCGGCCGCGCGGAACGAGATGGCCGACCATGTCGTCCTGATAGGAGGTCGGCCCGGTGTTGGGCCGCATCTGGGCGACGGAGACATAACGGGTGCCGTCGAGGGTGGGAACCCACAGCACGAGATCGGCGAAGGAGAGGTCGGAGAGCAGCTGCCACTCCGAGACCAGCAGATGCAGCCACTCGAGGTCGGAGTCGCTCAGAGCGGTGTGCTGGCGTACGAGATCGTTCATGGAGGGCACATCTTGGAGCCTACCGGCGTACGGTGTACCTGGTGTTCAGGCGTATCTCTTGTCCACTCCCCTGCCGGCGACCGTTCGTGGTCTCTGCAAGGGCATGGACAACCGAGAATGGTCTAGTCCACAATGCTGGGTGCACCACACCTCCTGGGGGATGCCCCAGATCCCGATCCTCCGCCCTCCCCGCACAGGAGAGCGGAACGAGGCCCCAGGCGCTCTCTGCCCTGACTGCGCCAAGGCCTCCGATCGACCGGCCCCCGGCCGGGACCGTGCCTCCACCGCACGTGGGGCACATCCCGGCTGAACACGGGGTCGGCCGATGTCAGCTCCGGGCTGCGGTGCCGGACAGGTTGAGGGTCCTGTCCCGGCGCCGCGGCCCGCGGGTGTTTCAGGGGGTTCCGGCGGAACGGCCGCCCTTTTTCTGAGCGCTTCGAGCACTTTGCGCGCTTCCCGGTTCCCGCCCGCTCTCCGGCCAGGCCTTCATCGCCAGCTCGGCGACGGCCTCCAGCGTCGCCCGGTCCGCGCCGTCCCGCGCCTGCTGTGACATGCCCTGGACGACGGCCGCCACGTAATGGGCGAGCGCGGCCGGGTCCGTATCGGCGGGGAGCCCGCCGGAGGCGATGTCCGCCGCGATGGCGCGCTCGTAGTCCCGGCGGTTCCGGTCCCTCATCTCCTTCAGGGACTCGGCGACTTCGGCGGATGCGGGGGCGGTGTTCTGGGCGGCGCTGATGACGAGGCAGCCGCGGGGGCGGCCGGGCAGGGTGTATTCGACCGCGGCCTCGCGCAGCGCCCGTTCGACGCCGCGGCGGGCGGTCGACTCCTCGGCCATGGCGCGGGAGATGAAGCCGCCGTAGAGCCGGCCGTACTCGACCACCACCTCGTCGAACAGGGCCCGCTTGTCGCCGAAGGCGGCGTACAGGCTGGGGGCGCTGATGCCCATGGTGCGGGTGAGGTCGGAGATGGAAGTGGCCTCGTAGCCCTGCTCCCAGAAGGACCGAATCGCCTGCTCGAGGGCCGTCTCCCGGTCGAAGGAGCGGGGCCGGCCGCGCTGTTTCGTCTCCTTGGTCGCCATGGAGTGAATTCTATAGCGGACGATACGAAAGCCGTGCTACGGTTTTTATGTAGCGAGCGATACAGAAAGAGCTCGGTGCGGGACGGACGTGCGCGTGCGCCCGTAGCGAGCGGCACATACGAAATGGGGAGGGGCACGGTCATGCATGCACTCAGCGGCAGGACGGCACTGGTGACGGGCGGCAGCAGGGGGATCGGCCGGGCGATCGCGGAGCGACTGGGGCGGGACGGGGCGCGGGTGGCCGTCCACTACGGGCGCGGCGAGACGGCGGCCAAGGAGACGGTCTCGGCGATCGAGGCAGCGGGAGGCCAGGCCTTCGCGGTCCGGGCGGAGTTGGGGGTGCCGGGAGGCGTCGAGGCGCTGTGGGCCGCGTTCGACGAGCAGGCCGACGGGCTGGACATCCTGGTCAACAACGCCGGGATCAACAAGGCGGTCGACGGGACGCTCAAGCGTGTCGGCGAAGTGACGGAGGAGGACTTCGACCGGCTCTTCGCGGTCAACACCAAGGCGCCGTTCTTCATCGTCCAGCAGGGACTGACCCGACTGCGGGACGGCGGCCGGATCATCAATGTCTCGACGGGACTGACGCATGGCGCGGCCAAGCCCGAGCTGATCGCCTATTCCATGAGCAAGGGCGCGATCGATGTGTTCACCTCGACGCTCGCCAAGGACCTGGGCCGGCGCGGCATCACGGTCAATGCGGTGGCGCCCGGTGCGGTCGATACGGACATGAACGCCGGGTGGCTGCGCGGCGAGGGCAACTCCGGGGCGCGGGAGGCGCTCGGGGCGATATCCCCGCTCGGCCGGGTAGCGGAACCCTCCGACGTCGGCGACATCGCCGCCTTCCTCGCCTCGGACGACAGCCGCTGGGTGACGGGTCAGTGGATCGATGCGACGGGGGGTGCGCTGCTCTGACGAACGCCGACACTGCCGGGTGGCCCGGCGGTCATCCGGCCGACGGCAAAACATGCCCCGCCATTCCACGGCAGCACCCGGTCCGACGGGCCGCCCTCTGCTAGATTGGTCTATACCACATAGCCCATTCTTCAGAACGGCAGGCCAAGCGTGGAAGTTGTCATCGTCCCGGACGCCACGGCAGGCGGCGAGCTCATCGCGGAGGCCATCGCCACCCTGATCCGCCGCAAGCCCGACGCGCTGCTCGGCGTGGCCACCGGCTCGACCCCGTTGCCCATTTACGAGGCGCTCTCGGCGAAGGTTCGGGCCGGCGCGGTGGACGCCTCGCGGGCCCGCATCTGCCAGCTCGACGAGTATGTGGGCCTGCCGGCCGGACACCCCGAGTCCTACCGCTCGGTGGTGCTGCGGGAAGTGGTGGAGCCGCTGGGTCTCGGTGAGGACTCCTTCATGGGGCCGGACGGCTCGGCGGAGGACGTCCAGGCCGCGTGCGAGGCGTACGACCGGGCGCTGAGCGAGGCCGGGGGTGTGGACCTCCAGCTGCTCGGGATCGGCACCGACGGACACATCGGCTTCAACGAGCCGTGCTCGTCGCTTGCTTCCCGTACCCGCATCAAGACGCTCACCCAGCAGACCCGGGAGGACAACGCCCGCTTCTTCGACAGCCTCGACGAAGTCCCGCATCACGTCATCACCCAGGGCATCGGCACCATCCTGGAGGCCCGCCATGTGGTCCTGCTCGCCACCGGGGAGGGCAAGGCCGACGCGGTGGCCCACGCCGTCGAGGGTCCGGTCGCCGCGCTGGTCCCGGCCTCGGCCCTGCAGCTCCACCCGCATGTGACGGTCGTCGTCGACGAGGCCGCAGCCGCCAAGCTGAAGCTCGCCGGATACTTCCGGGCCACGTATGCGGCGAAGCCGGAGTGGCAGGGGATCTAGGACTTCGGGGCTTGGGGGCTCTGGGCCTCCGGGGGGGCGGCCGGGGCTGTCGGCTGCTGGGGATCGGCCGGGACGGTCGGTCGGGGCGGCCACGGCGGTCGGGCGTCGTCCGGCTCGTCGGGGCTCGGCGGTCGGCGGGGCGGTCGGCCGTGGGGATCGGCCGGGCCGCTCGGCCCCGGCGGTCGGGTGTCGTCCGGCTCGTCGGGGAGTGGTGGTTGGCGGGGAGTGGTGGTTGGCGGGGCGGCGGCGTCCCGGCGGCCTGGCGCAGGCCGATGCCCGGCCGGTCGAAGACCGGTTGTATCGGTGCGGTCTGGGCGTACGGACGCGCATGCGCGCAGGTCGGCGGGGCGCGCCTGTCCGTGGGCCGCCGCGCCGTTCCCCGTCCTGCCCGTCGTCCGGCCCGGCCTGCCCGTCATTCGCCTCTCATTCGGCCGCGCCCACCAGGGCTTCCGCCGCCGCCTGGCCGCAGACCCGGGCCGCGCCATGGGTGGCGATGTGGACGGCGCCGGTGGGTGGGGCCTGGGGGACGCCCATCTCGATGACGGCGGTGTCGGGGCGGGCCGCGGTGAGGAGGCGCAGGGCTTCGGCCATCCAGGGATGGCGGTGGGCGTCGCGGACGACGGCGACGAGGCGGCGGTCGGCGGCCTCGGCGAGCAGGCCGTCGATCAGGGCGGGGGTGCCCAGCGTGACCGCGGACTCGGCGGTATGGGTGGCGGTCCGGGTGCCCGGAAGGAGGCGGGTGAGTTCGGCGGCAATTCCCCAGGGGGTCTCGTCGCCCACAGCGATATTGGCGAGGGGGGTGAAGGCGGCGACGTAGGCGGGGCCGGTCAGCGGCTCGTACGGACCGCCGGCGGTGATGCGCAGGGCGCGGCGGGCGGCGGTGAGGCCGATGCCGGGTGCGGGCGCGGTCCCCACCGCCGCGCCCGCACTCCGGGTCCAGCGCGCCAGGGCGCGCACCCGTGCCGCGGCGTCGGCGAGCCGCTTCTCCGACAGCTCCCCGTCGCGCACCGCCCCCACCAGGGCGTCGCGCAGCCGCAGCACGGTGTCCTCGTCGGCCAGTCCGCCGCCCACGCAGATGGCGTCGGCGCCGGCCGCGAGGGCCAGTACGCTGCCGCGCTCGATGCCGTAGGTGGCCGAGATCGCCTGCATCTCCATGCCGTCGGTGACGATCAGCCCGTCGAAACCGAGGCCGCCCTCGGCGACCGGCGCGCGCAGCAGGCCGTGCAGGGCGGCCGGGCTGAGCGTGGCCGGGTGGTCGCCGTCCAGCGCGGGCAGCAGGATGTGCGCGCTCATCACGGCCTTGGTGCCGGCGGCGATGGCGGCGCGGAAGGGGACCAGTTCGCGTTCCTGGAGGGTGGGCAGGTCGGCGGTGATGCGCGGCAGGTCGTGGTGGGAGTCGACGGCGGTGTCGCCATGGCCGGGGAAGTGCTTGGTGCAGGCGGCGACGCCGGCGGACTGGAGGCCGTCGACGTAGGCGG
The DNA here is from genome assembly GCF_044544985.1 of Streptomyces sp. NPDC053427. Taxonomy (NCBI): domain Bacteria; kingdom Bacillati; phylum Actinomycetota; class Actinomycetes; order Kitasatosporales; family Streptomycetaceae; genus Streptomyces; species Streptomyces sp. NPDC053427. Next base: position 316,580 of record NZ_JBITYA010000009.1, read on the forward strand.
CGGTGTGCCGGGCGACCAGCTGCGGGTCGGCGCCGAAGGAGCGGACGCCGATGACGGGGTTGGCGGGGTTGGAGTTGACGTCGGCGGACGGCGCCCAGTTGAGGCTGATGCCGCAGTCGGCCAGGCGGCGGCCGAGTTCGCGGGCCACGTCGCGGGTGAGGGCGGTGTCGTCGACGGCGCCGAGTGCGAGGTTGCCGGGGAAGGAGGAGCCACCGCGCACCTCGAGGCGGGTGACGTCGCCGCCCTCCTCGTCGATGGCGATGAGGAGGTCGTCGCGTACGCCGCGCAGCTGGGCGGAGAGGGCGGCGAGTTGGTCCGGGCTGTGCACATTGCGGCCGAAGAGGCCGACCGAAACCAGGCCCTCGTCGAGGCGGCGGAGCAGCCAGTCGGGTGCGGTGGTGCCGGTGAAGCCGGGCTGGAGGACGGCGAGCGCGTCGCGGGTGAGGGTGTCGGTGGACCGTACGGGGCCAACAGAGGCAGTCATGCGTTATCCCTTCACTGCGCCGGAGGTGAGACCGCCGACCGCCTTGCGTTGCAGGAACAGGAAGAGGAGCAGGATCGGGACGGCGAAGAGCGAAGCCGCTGCCATGGTGGCACCCCAGTCGTCCCCGAACTGGCTCTGGAACTGCGAGAGCCACAGCGGCAGGGTGCCCGCGTCGGGCTCCTTGTTGAGGACCAGCACGAGCGGGAATTCGTTCCAGGCGGTGATGAAACCGAAGAGGGAGGTGGCCATCAGCCCGGGTGCGAGGAGCGGGAAGACGACCTTGAGGAAGGCCTGGAAGCGCGAACAGCCGTCGACCATCGCGGACTCCTCCAGTTCCCTGGGCACCGCGGCGACGTACCCGCGCAGGGTCAGCAGGGTGAAGGGCAGCACCATCAGCATGTAGAAGAAGGTGAGCGGGAGGAGGCTGTTGAGCATGTCGGCATCGCGGACGATCAGATAGATCGAGATCACCATGACCTCCCAGGGCGCCATCTGGGCGACCATGAACGTCAGCAGAATGCCCTTACGGCCCTTGAAGCGCATCCGGGTGAGGGCGAACGCCCCGCAGAGCGCGATGACCAGCGACAGGACGACGGCGAGGACGGTCACGACGACCGAGTTCGCGGCCAGGGACCAGAAGTTGGGGGCGTTCACGGCCGTCGCGAAGTGCTCGAGGGTGCCGTGGAAGGGGAACCACACGGGGTCTTCCGTGACGATGTCCCGGGTCGGCTTGAAGGCCGTGCTGAACATCCAGTAGACGGGGAAGACGAAGCCTACGGTGAGCACCACCGCGGTGGCGTTGGGCCAGATGCGGCCGACCGTCGATAGAGCGGAGCGCTTCACAGCTCGTTCTCCTCCTGCCGTTCCTGCTTGATCGTCAGACGCAGGTAGTACGCGGTCATGGCGAGCAGTACCACGATCGTGAGCAGCGAGATCGCGGCGCCCATCCCGAAGTGGAGGTTGCCGACGCCCTCGGTGAAGGCGTAGATCGGAAGGGTTTCGGTGAGCCGGTCCGGGCCGCCTTCGTTGATCGCGAAGATCTGCGGGAACGCCTTGAACACCCAGATGACTTCCAGGAACGTCGTGGCGAGGAAGAAGGGCTTGAGGAAGGGGAAGGTGACGGAGGTGAAGACCTTCCAGGTGCCGGCGCCGTCCATCCGGGCCGCCTCGTAGAGCTCCTTGGGGATGGTCGTGGTGGCGGCGTAGAGGTTGAGCGCCACGAAGGGCAGCGACTGCCAGACGATCAGCACGGTGATGACGAAGAAGGTCGACAGCTGGGTGCCGACCCAGTCGTAGTGGGCCATGGAGTGCAGGCCGAGCCGGTCCAGCAGCCAGTTGACGACGCCGTAGCGGGAGTCGAAGAGCCATTGGAAGACGGTGGTGGCGGCGATCACCGGCATCGCCCAGGCGAGCACCAGCGCGACGGACAGCGTCAGGCGCATCTTCTTGCCGAGCCGGGCGAGCAGCAGCCCGATCAGTATGCCGAGGACCATGATCAGGGCGACATTGACGGCGGTGAAGACGAGGGTGCGCAGGGTCACCCGCCAGAACTGCTCGCTGCCCAGGATCTCCTGGTAGTTGCCGGTCCCCCGCCATTCGGTGAGGTGCTGGATCAGCTCCTTCATATTGAGGTTCTGGAAGGAGAGCAGGAGGTTGCGCACCATCGGCCAGCCCAGGAGGACCGCGGTCGCGAGCAGCGCCGGGAGCAGCAGCAGATACGGGGTGGCCCGCCGTCTTCCGGGCCCTTGGCGGCCGGGTGGCGCGCTTCCCCGGCCGGTCCGCGTCGCGGTCCGGTCCGTCGCGGCCGCCGCGCCGTCGAGCTGCACTGCCATGGGCCCTGCTCCCCCTCGTTCCTCTCGGATGCTCCCGGTGTGCGCGTACGGGGCCGGGGACGGCCGGCCCCGTACGCCGCCGGTGGTGTTACTCCTTGGCGAGCCGCGCGTTGATCTCGGACGCGACGTCCTTGGCGGCGTCGGCCGGGGACTTACCACCCAGCACGGCCGTCATATAGCTCTTGATCGGGTTCGGGGTGTTCTCCACCGCGGCCCACTGGGGAATCAGCGGAGTCGTACCGCCGGACTTCTCCGCGGCGGGTGCGGCGGCCGCCGCGGCCGGGTTCCCCTTGGCGGTTGCGGCCAGGTCGGGGGACTTGGGACTCCAGCCGACCTCCTTGACCATCTGGGCGTCGTTCGCCTTCGACAGGGCGATCTTCAGGAATTCCTTGGCGAGTTCCTGGTTCTTGCCCATTCCGGCGACCGCGAAGTTGGACCCGCCGAGGAATACGCCCTCGGGCCGTGCAGCGGTCTCACCGGGAATGGTGAAGAAGCCGATGTCCTTCTTGATTCCCGGGTTCGCATTGACGGCGGTGGCGGCCTCGTAGCCCATGGCGATGACGGCGCCGGTCTTCCCCTTGGCGAAGACCTCGCCCTGCTGCGGCGTCGCCTCGTCCTTGTTCTTCGGGGCGGTACTGAAGGCCTGGTACTGCTTGTAGATGTCCATGGCCTTGGCGACCTTGGGGTCGCCGAGATTGGAGACCCATTTACCGCCCTGCTTCTTCACCAGGTCGGCGCCGGTGCCGATGGTCAGGCCGTCGAAGAAGTACCAGTTCTGACCGGGGAGATACAGCGGTTCGGCATCGGTCTTCTTCTTGATGGTGTCGAACGCCTTGAAGAGCTCGCTGCGGGTCCTGGGGGTGCCCTTGAGGCCGGCCTCGGCCCAGATCTTCTTGTTGTACATGACGACGCGGTTCCCGGCGAACCACGGAAGCGCGTACTGCTTTCCGTCCACCAGCGACGCCTTGTTGAAGGCCTCGTTCCAGTCGGCGCCGATTTCCTTCTTCAGGTCACCGAGGTCGGCCAGGGCACCCGCCTTGGCGTAGGCGGCGGTCTGCGTATTGCCGATTTCGACGACGTCCGGCGGGGTGTCCTCGGACAGCGCGGTGCTCAGCTTCTGCTGGATTCCGTTCCACTGCTGGACCTTGAACTCGACCGTGGCGCCGGTCTTCTTCTTGAATTGCGCGGAGACCTGTTTGGTCCATTGCGCCGGATTGGAACCGCTCATCACCCATACGGTGAGCTTCTGTCCCTTGAAACCGTCCGCGCCCGCCTTGCCGTCGCTCGACCCACAAGCAGCGACACTCACCAGCATTCCCGCGACCGCCGTCGCCGCTATGAGCCCACGCTTCATTGCGCTCTCCCCTAAAGGCCGGGTGTGGTCTTTAATGGTTTAGACCAGTGCCCGCAGCTTGGCCTAGACCTTTAGGAGTGTCAAGGGTGTATAAGAGTCGCTGTCAGGTCCGTTACCGGACCGACATCTGGTGGGCCGGGACCTGCGAGGGAGCACGGGGAACGCACTCGTGCCACGATGTGAGCCGCTACGTACGGAGGAGCCGGTGACGGCAGCGCGACAAGGGTCGGAGAGGCGGGTCATGGAGACCGAAGGCGGCAGCACCGAGAGCGGTGGCGGCACCACCCGCACCGCTCGGGTGCCCAAGTACTACCGCCTCAAGCGGCACTTGCTGGAGATCACCGAGACGCTGCCGCCCGGCTCCCCGGTACCGCCCGAGCGCACCCTCGCCACGGAGTTCGACACCTCCCGCACGACGGTCCGTCAGGCCCTTCAGGAGCTGGTCGTCGAGGGCCGCCTGGAGCGCATCCAGGGCAAGGGCACCTTCGTCGCCAAGCCCAAGGTCTCCCAGGCGCTGCAACTGACCTCCTACACCGAGGACATGCGCGCGCAGGGCCTGGAGCCGACGTCGCAGCTGCTGGACATCGGCTATGTCACCGCCGACGACCGCCTCGCCGGGCTGCTGGACATCACCACCGGCGGCCGGGTACTGCGCATCGAGCGGCTGCGGCTGGCCAGCGGCGAGCCGATGGCCATCGAGATCACCCATCTGTCGGCGAAGCGCTTCCCCGCGCTGCGCCGCAATCTCGTCAAATACACCTCCCTCTACACCGCACTGGCCGAGGTCTACGACGTCCGCCTGGCGGAGGCCGAGGAGACCATCGAGACCTCGCTGGCCACCCCTCGCGAGGCCGGGCTGCTGGGTACGGATGTCGGCCTGCCGATGCTGATGCTCTCCCGGCACTCCCTCGACGCGCAGGGACAGCCGGTGGAGTGGGTGCGCTCGGTCTACCGCGGCGACCGCTACAAGTTCGTCGCCCGGCTGCGCCGCCCCGCGGACTGAGGGCGCCACCGCCGGCTCCGCGGAAGCCCGTAACTCAGGTATGTCATACCGATATGCGGACACCTAGTGACGCGCGCCACGACCCTGGCTTAGATTTCCAGCCGATCACCCAGGAGAAATTGCCACGGACGGAGCCCCGCCATGTCAGGACCAGAGCCAGCGTCGGCAGCCCCGGAGCGCAGACGGATCGTCACGCCCACCCGTGTGGTGGCCGGGGTGTGTCTGCTCGCTCCGTTCGTGGCGATGCTGTGGGTGAGTTCGTACGCGAAGATCGAGCCGACGCTCATCGGGATCCCGTTCTTCTACTGGTACCAGATGCTGTGGGTGCTGATCTCGACCGCGATGACGATGCTCGCGTACAAGCTGGTGCAGCGTGAGCAGCGCGCCCGCAAGGGTGGTGTGGCCAAGTGACCGCCCTCGCCTCCGCCACCCGCCTTGCCGCCGCCCCGACCGACGGCGTCAACGGCATCGCACTGGCCGTCTTCGTCTTCTTCTTCCTGGCCGTGACGGTCATGGGCTTCCTGGCCGCCCGCTGGCGCAAGGCCGAACAATCCGCCAACCTCGACGAATGGGGCCTGGGCGGCCGCAGCTTCGGCACCTGGGTGACGTGGTTCCTGCTCGGCGGTGACCTCTACACCGCCTACACGTTCGTGGCCGTCCCGGCGGCGATCTACGCGGCGGGCGCGGCCGGCTTCTTCGCCGTCCCGTACACCATCCTGGTCTACCCGCTGATCTTCACCTTCCTTCCGCGCCTGTGGTCGGTCTCGCACAAGCACGGATACGTCACCACCTCCGACTTCGTGCGCGGCCGCTTCGGCTCCAAGGGCCTGTCGCTGGCCGTGGCGCTCACCGGCATCCTCGCCACGATGCCGTACATCGCGCTCCAACTGGTCGGTATCCAGGCCGTCCTGGACGTGATGGGCATCGGCGGCGGCGAGAACACCAACTGGTTCGTCAAGGACCTGCCGCTGCTGATCGCGTTCGCCGTGCTGGCCGCCTACACCTACTCCTCCGGCCTGCGCGCGCCGGCCCTGATCGCCTTCGTCAAGGACGGCCTGATCTACCTGGTCATCGCCGTGGCGATCATCTACATCCCCATCAAACTGGGCGGCTTCGACGCGATCTTCGACGCGGCCGGCAAGGCGTTCGCCCAGCCCGGCGCCGTCCCCGGCAAACCGCGCGGCGAGCTGACGAGCGGCCCCCACGCCCAGTGGGCGTACGCCACGTTGGCGCTGGGTTCCGCGCTGGCGCTCTTCATGTACCCGCACTCCATCACCGCCACGCTGTCCTCCCGCAGCCGCAACGTCATACGCCGCAACACCACCATCCTGCCGCTGTACTCCCTGATGCTGGGCTTCCTGGCGCTGCTCGGCTTCATGGCGATCAAGGCCGGTACGGACATCAAGGGCAACCCGCAGCTGGCGATTCCGCAGCTGTTCGAGGACATGTTCCCGAGCTGGTTCTCCGGCGTCGCCTTCGCCGCGATCGGCATCGGCGCGCTGGTGCCCGCGGCCATCATGTCCATCGCCGCGGCCAACCTCTTCACCCGCAACGTCTACAAGGACTTCCTCAAGCCGGACGCGACCGCCGCGCAGGAGCACAAGGTCGCGAAGCTGGTCTCGCTGCTGGTGAAGGTCGGTGCGCTCGTCTTCGTCCTCACGATGGACAAGACCGTCGCCATCAACTTCCAGCTGCTGGGCGGTATCTGGATCCTGCAGACCATGCCCTCGCTGGTCGGCGGCCTGTTCACCCGCTGGTTCCACCGCTGGGCGCTGCTGGCCGGCTGGGCGGTCGGCATGCTCTACGGCACCCTCGCGGCGTACGGCGTCGCCAGCCCCACCCAGGCCCACTTCGGCGGCTCCAGCAAGGAGATCCCCGGCATCGGCGAGATCGGCTACATCGGTCTGACGGCATTTGTGCTCAATGTCGTGGTCTCGGTCGTGCTGACCGTCGTCCTGAAGGCCGTGAAGGCACCGGAGGGCGTCGATGAGACCAGCCCCTCGGACTACACGGCGGACGCCGGCGACAAGGCCGTGACCGCGGACCTGCCGCCGGCCACGGCCGAGGCGCCGGCCGGGCACTGAGCCGGCGGCCGACTTCACGGCTTCGGGCCGTCGCGTCCCCCTCGGGGCGCGGCGGCCCGTTTGCTTGCCCCGAACGGCACCCTCCGGATGGGCCCGTAGCGGGCCGCTCCCCGCCGTCCACTCGGAGACCGCGAGGACCCGCGGCCGATTGTCGGACCCGTCCCGCACACTGAAGCGCATGGACATCACGATCAGGCCCGCACGGCCGGCCGAATTCGGCGCCGTCGGCGACCTTCTGGTGGAGGTCTATCTGGCCGACGGGCTGCTGACGTTCGGGGAGAACGACACGTACGCGGCGGAGCTGCGCAAGGTCGCCCATCGCGCGGAGCACGCCGAGGTGCTGGTCGCCGTGGAGACGGCGGGTGAGCGGGTGCTGGGGGCGGTCACCTTCGCCGCGTACGGAAGCCCGTATGCGGATCTGGCGGGGCCCGGGGAGGGGGAGTTCCGGATGCTGGCGGTGCGGGCGGAGGGGCGCGGGCAGGGAATCGGGGAGGCGCTGGTGACGGCCTGCGTGGAGCGAGCCCGCGCGCTGGGGCTGCGGGCGATCGTGCTCTCCAGCCAGCCGCATCTGCTGCCCGCCCACCGGCTCTACCGCCGCCTGGGGTTCGCGCGCGCCCGGGAACGGGACTGGGACCCGATACCGGGTGTCACGCTCTGGGCCTTCATCCGCGAGCCGGTCTGAGAGCGCCCGGGAGAGGCCCGGGAAGGGGCCCGGGGGCGGGTCCCGGGGAGAGGCGCAGGGAGAGGCCTGCGGGGCGGTGGACGCCCCTGCGGGGCCCGCGGCCGCTCGCACACCTGTAGGGGTGGTATGAGGACGACACGAGGGAGCGACACAAGATGTGGGGGTGCACGTAGGGAGCGACACAAGATGTATGCTCGTGCTCGCTGTCGTCGCAGGGGAATCCGGTGAGAATCCGGAACTGTCCCGCAACGGTATGAAAGTGCGCCCCGGTGGCCTCGCCGCCCTCTCGCGCGCCCGTGAAGTCCGAGGACCTGCCGACAGTACGCCCGCACCGCCATCGGTGCGGACGTCGATACGTCCGGGCCCCGAGGGTTGGGCCGGTGGACGCCGCGCGGTATGCCCGCGCACCCCTGACGCCACGGGGTGCGGTATGCCCGCGAGCGCCCGTCGCGCCGCGTCCCTCCCGGCCCCCGCCGAGTGAGGGAGAGCATCACGTGACCATCGCGCCAACGGAGCCCGCGTCAGACGCCGAGGTCGTGCAGCCTGCGGTGACCACTCCTGCCGCCCCCGCCGACGGCGGGCGTCGCGAGGACGGACCCGGCGTCGCGCTGCTGCGCACCCTGACCGAGCTGACCGCGGACCTGACCGCGACCGACCCCGGCAAGGTGGCCGCCGCCGCGCTGCGCGGCCGCCACCCGGGCTCGGACGAGGCCGAGTTGCGCTCGCTGGCCATCGATGCCGCGGCCGGACTGATCGGCGACGAGCCGCAGTACTCCAAGCTCGCCGCCCGTCTCCTCACCCTCGCCATCGCCGAGGAGGCCGCCGGCCAGGGAGCCACCGGGTTCTCGGCATCGGTCGCGGTCGGCCGGCGCGAGGGCCTGATCGCCGATGAGACCGCCGAGTTCGTGGGGACCCACGCGGACCAGCTGGACGCGCTCGTGGCGAAGGCCCTGGAGGACGGCGCCGACGACCGCTTCGGGTACTTCGGGCTGCGCACCCTGCACTCCCGTTACCTCCTGCGCCACCCCACCACCCGTCAGGTCATCGAGACCCCCCAGCACTTCCTGCTGCGGGTGGCCTGCGGCCTGGCCGAGGACCGCTCCGAGCGGGCGCTGGCGGATGTCGCCGAGCTGTACCGCCTGACCAGCACGCTGTCCTACCTGCCGTCCTCCCCCACCCTCTTCAACTCCGGCACCCGCCACCCGCAGATGTCCTCCTGCTATCTGCTGGACTCTCCGCTGGACGAGCTGGACTCGATCTACGACCGCTACCACCAGGTGGCACGGCTCTCCAAGCACGCCGGCGGCATCGGTCTCTCCTACTCCCGGATCCGCGCACGGGGGTCGCTGATCCGGGGCACCAACGGCCACTCCAACGGCATCGTGCCGTTCCTGCGCACGCTGGACGCCTCGGTCGCGGCCGTGAACCAGGGCGGCCGGCGCAAGGGCGCCGCCTGCGTCTACCTGGAGACCTGGCACGCCGACATCGAGGAGTTCCTGGAGCTGCGCGACAACACCGGTGAGGAGGCCCGCCGTACGCACAACCTGAACATCGCGCACTGGATCCCGGACGAGTTCATGCGCCGGGTCGAGACGGACGCCGACTGGTCGCTGTTCTCGCCGTCGGACGCGCCGGAGCTGGTGGACCTGTGGGGCGACGAGTTCGACGCGGCGTACCGCAAGGCCGAGGCGGAGGGCCGGGCGCTCAAGCAGATTCCGGCCCGGGTGCTGTACTCGCGGATGATGCGCACCCTCGCGCAGACCGGCAACGGCTGGATGACCTTCAAGGACGCCGCCAACCGCACCGCCAACCAGACCGCCGAGCCCGGCCAGGTCGTGCACTCCTCCAACCTGTGCACGGAGATCCTGGAGGTGACCAACGACGGGGAGACCGCGGTCTGCAACCTGGGGTCGGTCAACCTCGCGGCCCATCTGGGCGACAACGGTGAGATGGACTGGGAGCGGCTGGACGCCACGGTCCGTACGGCCGTCACCTTCCTCGACCGCGTCGTGGACATCAACTTCTACCCGACCGAGCAGGCCGGCACCTCCAACTCCCGCTGGCGCCCGGTCGGTCTGGGCCTGATGGGCCTGCAGGACGTCTTCTTCCGGCTGCGGCTGCCCTTCGACTCGCCCGAGGCGCAGGAGCTGTCGACCCGGATCTCCGAGCGGATCATGCTCGCCGCGTACGAGGCCTCCGCCGACCTCGCCGAGCGGCACGGCCCGCACCCGGCCTGGTCCGCGACCCGCACCGCCCGCGGGGTGCTGCACCCCGACCACTACCCCAACGCCGAGCCCCGCTGGGCCGACCGCTGGGCGGCGCTGCGCGCCCGTATCGCCGGCACCGGGATGCGCAACTCCCTCCTCCTGGCCATCGCGCCGACCGCCACCATCGCCTCCATCGCGGGCGTCTACGAGTGCATCGAGCCGCAGGTCTCCAACCTCTTCAAGCGCGAGACCCTGTCGGGCGAGTTCCTGCAGGTCAACGCCTATCTGATCGAGGAGCTCAAGGCGCTGGGGATGTGGGACGCGCGCACCCGTGACGCGCTGCGCGAGGCCAACGGCTCGGTGCAGGACGTCGGTTGGATCCCCGAGGAGATCCGGGCGCTGTACCGCACCGCCTGGGAGATCCCGCAGCGCGCCCTGATCGACATGGCCGCGGCCCGTACGCCGTACCTCGACCAGAGCCAGTCGCTGAACCTCTTCATGGCGTCGCCGACCATCGGCAAGCTCAGCTCGATGTACGCCTACGCCTGGAAGCGCGGCATCAAGACGACGTACTACCTGCGGTCGCGGCCGGCGACCCGGATCGCCCAGTCCGCGCGTGCCGCGTCCATCCCCGCCCAGCAGCCGGTGGCCGACCCCGAGGCCGTCGCCTGTTCCCTGGAAAACCCCGAGTCCTGCGAGGCCTGCCAGTAATGTCCACCGAAGTGAATGCCGCCGCGGCCGCGCACACCGCCACCACCGGCAAGAAGAACCTCCTCGACCCCGGCTTCGAGCTGACGCTGCGCCCCATGCGGTACCCGGACTTCTACGACCGCTACCGCGACGCGATCAAGAACACCTGGACCGTGGAGGAGGTCGACCTCCACTCCGACGTCGCCGATCTCGCCAAGCTCTCGCCCGGCGAGCAGCACATGATCGGCCGGCTGGTGGCGTTCTTCGCGACCGGTGACTCCATCGTCGCCAACAACCTCGTCCTGACCCTCTACAAGCACATCAACTCCCCCGAGGCGCGGCTGTACCTCAGCCGCCAGCTCTTCGAGGAGGCCGTGCACGTCCAGTTCTATCTGACGCTGCTGGACACCTACCTCCCCGACCCGGACGACCGCGCGGCCGCCTTCGCCGCCGTGGAGAACATCCCGTCCATCCGGGAGAAGGCCGAATTCTGCTTCAAGTGGATGGACTCGGTCGAGAGCATCGACCGCCTGGAGACGAAGGCCGACCGCCGCCGCTTCCTGCTCAACCTGATCTGCTTCGCGGCCTGCATCGAGGGCCTGTTCTTCTACGGCGCGTTCGCCTACGTCTACTGGTTCCGCTCGCGCGGTCTGCTGCACGGGCTGGCCACGGGCACCAACTGGGTCTTCCGCGACGAGTCCATGCACATGGACTTCGCGTTCTCCGTGGTGGACACCGTCCGCGAGGAGGAGCCCGACCTCTTCGACGACAAGCTGGAGCGGGAGGTCACCGAGATGCTCCAGGAGGCCGTCGAGGCGGAGCTCCAGTTCGGCCGCGACCTGTGCGGGGACGGCCTGCCGGGCATGAACACCGAGTCGATGCGCGAGTACCTCCAGTGCGTGGCCGACCAGCGGCTGCAGCGCCTCGGCTTCGCGCCCGTCTACGGCTCGGAGAACCCGTTCTCCTTCATGGAGCTGCAGAACGTCCAGGAGCTGACCAACTTCTTCGAGCGCCGGGCCTCGGCCTACCAGGTCGCCGTGGAGGGCTCGGTCTCCTTCGACGACGACTTCTAGCCGCGCATTACCCCATCCGGCCAGCGGCCGCCCGCCGATTATGAGCATTCGGTTAGCGGGCGGCCGCGGCGGCAACCGGCGCACCCTTCCGTACTATCTACGGAAGTATGAAGGGGAACAGGGGGCGTCGCCGAACGCGTCGCCGGATCGTCGACCATCTTCGACAGGGCCGAGCGGAACTGCGCCGCCGGCTGCCGTCGTGGACGCCGCGTCGCCGCATCATCGACTATCCGCGGCAGGGGCGAGCGGGACTGCGCCGCTGGCTGCCGTCGTGGAAGCTGCTGCTCGGCACGTTCGGGGCCGGCATAGCGGGCCTGGCGGCGCTGTTCGCCGTCGTCTACGTCACCGTCGACATCCCGAACGAGAACGAGCTGGCCGCCCAGGAAGCCTCCATCTACTACTGGGCGGACGGCAGCCAGATGGTCAGCGTCGGCGCCGTCAACCGGCAGAACGTCGGCCTGGACAAGGTTCCGGATTCCGTCGAGAACGCCGTGATCGCGGCCGAGAACGCCACCTTCTACAGCGATTCCGGCGTCTCCCTCAAGGGAATCGGCCGGGCCCTGGTGAACATGCTCTCCGGCGGGGACACCCAGGGCGGCTCCACCATCACCCAGCAGTATGTGAAGAACACCTACCTTTCGCAGGACCAAACGGTCACCCGTAAGGCGAAGGAATTCATCATCTCGCTGAAGGTGAGCAATCAGAAGTCCAAGCGGGACATTCTGCGGGGATATCTCAACACCAGCTGGTTCGGCCGCAGTTCGAACGGCATCCAGGCGGCCGCGCACGCCTATTACGGCATCGACGCCGACCGGCTGAACCCGAGCCAGGGAGCGCTGCTGGCCGCCCTGCTCAAGGGTTCGGAGCAGTACGACCCGACGCTGAGCAAGGGCAATCACCAGCGGGCCGTGGAGCGCTGGCGGTGGATTCTCGACCGGGAGGTCGCCACCGGCAAGATGAGCAAGGAAGAGCGCGCCAAGTACACCAAATTCCCGGAGCCCCGCGCATTGGCGAAGCCCACCAGCCAGGCCGGCCAGACCGGATATCTCGTCGATGTCGCCAACAAGTTCGTCCAGAGCAGCACCGGGCTGACCGACAAGGACCTGGCGCGCGGCGGCTATCGCATTCACACCACCTTCGACAAAACGCTCACCCACCGCCTGGAAAAGGCCGTGGACAGCGTCCGTAAGAAGACCATCGACCCGAAGCGGCGCACGACCGACACCTTTGTGGAATTCGGTGCGGCCTCGGTGCGTCCCAAGGACGGGGCGATCGTCGCGCTGTACGGCGGCGCGGACGCGACGAAGCACTTCAGCAACAACGCCGACACCACCGCCGTCCCGGTCGGATCGGCGTTCAAGCCGTTCGTGCTGGCGACGTCCCTGCAGCAGGAGACCGAGGCGTGGGGCGCCGCGGCGCGCCCGGACGTCGGGGAGAACCGGACGCAGGACCTGCGCGAGGCCCTGATGTCGGCGCAGAACCCGCCGTTCGTACAGGCCGGGCAGCGCATCGGGCTGGAGCGGATCCGCGACCTCGTGGTGGCCGCGGGGCTGCGCGAGGAGAGCCTGGCGCAGCTGGAGCCGACGTTCCCGCTCGGCACCTCCGCCCCCAGCGCGATCCGGATGGCGAGCGCCTACACCGTCTTCGGCAACGGCGGGCTGCACGCCGATCCCTACGCGGTGTCCAGGATGACCCTCGACGGCAAGCCCCTCGACGGCTTCGACCGCCCGGATCCCGAGCAGGTCCTGACGCCCGACGTGGCCCAGCAGATGAACGGGATACTGGTGGGGCTGGGCTGGCGCACCCTGGGCACCCCGGACGGCCGGACCGCCTACCGGCCGGTCGCCGCGGGCCTCAGCGAGCCCGGTGACCGGATGAAGTCGGCGTGGTTCATCGGCAGCCCGTCCGCCATGCCCCTCGCGCCCGAGCGCGGGCCGGTGACCAGCGGCCCCTCCAAGGAGCAGCCCCTGCGGGACGACAACGGGCCGACCACCGCCATCACGATGTTCCGCAACAAGCCGGGCGCCCCCGAGCTGCTGCCGATGAACGGCGTGGGCGGCCCGAACTCGGGGCTGGGGACGACCATCCCGCCGCAGATCTGGGCCGCCTACCAGGAGGCGTCGGGCTGAGGAGCCCCGCGGTGGCCGCCGCGGGGTCTCCCGTGCTCAAGGCTCAGTCGTTGGCGACGACGGGGTAGCGCGGCTCCTTCTCGGCCATCTGCTTCAGCACGTCCTTGCGCTCCCGCTTGGAGAGCCGGTCGATGTAGAGGTAGCCGTAGAGGTGGTCGGTCTCGTGCTGCAGGCAGCGCGCGAAGTAGCCGGTGCCCCGGACCGTGATCGGCTCGCCCTTGGCGTCCCGGCCGCGCACCACGGCGTGGTCGGGGCGGGCCAGCTCGGCGTAGGCGCCGGGCACCGACAGGCAGCCCTCGTTGGAGTCGTCCAGCACCCGGCGCTCGGCCGGCAGCTCGTCGAGGACGGGGTTGCAGACCGCGCCGACGTGGCGGACGCCCTCGTCGTCCAGGCAGTCGTAGACGAAGACCTTGAGGTCCACGCCGATCTGGTTCGCGGCCAGGCCGACGCCCTCGGCGGTGCGCTGGCTGGCGAACATGTCGTCGATGAGCTGGGCGAGCTCGTCATCGAACGCGGTGACGTCCTTGCACTCCTTGTGGAGCACCGGGTTGCCGACGACCGTGATGGGCCGCGAGGTGCCGCGCTCGCGGTGGGCGGCCTCCCGCGCTTCCGCGTCCGTCACATCGTCGATGAACGTCTCGTCCACCTGCTGCTCACCGTCTTGATCAAACACAGGCTGCTGGGCCATTTCCGCCGTACGCCTTCCTGAAAACCTTCAAAACCCTGATTAGTCGCCCTACAGCCTACGGCGACGCGGGCAGCGGCTCAGCAGACCTCTTCAAGATCGCGCCACTCCCGGGTGTCCGGGCTGTCCGCGACCCAGCCGTCCAGCAGGCCGCGCACCAGGCCTGCGGGGGCCGCGATGCCGCATTCGCGCTCCGGGACCCACAGGGAGCCCGAGCCCGCGGTGCGGTGCCCCAGCGGCCCCGGGTGGCCTGGTTCGCTGTGGTCGTGCGGGTCCAGATGCTCGCCGTCGCCCTCGTCGCTGGGCATCCGGCTCTCCGAGCACGTACGGCACAGCAGCCGCACCGACGACGACCAGTCCTCGGCGGCGAAGCCCGCATCGGCCGCCAGCCGCTCCAGGGCGTCCCGGTCGTCCTCCGAGGCGGCCTCCAGGAGCACCACCCAGGTGGGCACCGGGGAAGGCGCCCACAGCTCGATCTCGTCGAAGACCGGGTAGGCGGGTCCCGCGGCGGTGGTCCGCTCGCCGTGCGGGACGCCGTCGTGCAGCACGACCTCGCCCCAGCGGCGCCCGGAGGACGGCAGCGGGATGGAGAGCACCTCGATACGGGCCGGGTCCAGGCGGCGGCCCCAGACCACCTCGGCCTCGCCCTCCGGCGACAGCCGCACGGCGGCGCTCCCCAGGGCCATCCCGACCGGCTCGCCGGACGGCGAGCCCTCGCTGGGGACCTTCAGGCCGTACGCCTGCCAGGCGCGGCGGGCCAGCGGCCAGTCCTGCAGGGCGGTGGCGGCGATCCCGACGTTCCACCAGTCGGGCGCCCCGGTTTCGCGGTCCAGCAGGGCCACCGCGCGCAGGCCGGCGGCCCGTGCCTGCTCCCAGTCGTGCCGGAACTTGTGCAGCAGCGCGAGATTGAACCAGGACTCCGACAGCCACGGCTCCATGTCCGCGGCGCGGGTCAGCAGCGCCCCCGCGTCCTCGTAACGGCCGTCGCCGATCAGCGTGAAAGCGCGGTCGGTCGCCTGCCGCCACGAGGCGGAGGGCCGGTGCCGTACCTTGCCGAAGATCCTCACGATTCCCGCCTGCTGGTTGCTCTTGATGCCGCCGCCGGTGGTGTCCCGAGCGGCGCCCGGGGCCCTTGCGGGGGCCCACTCGACAACCTGCCACAGATTGCCGTCGGGCTCAGCCCGATTGCTGCGCCCCCTGCGGCTCCTTGCCCTCCGCCGACCCCCTGAATCCCCCTACGGGGGGCTTCCTTCGCATCCAACCATGCCCATCTCGCAGGGCGCTCATTACCCATGGGTTCCACGACGTGGGACGGCCCGGAACCGCCCGTCTCCTCACCGCGCGTGATGCCGTCAGCACCTCCCCGTCACCTCGTGCCGCCCGGCCGCCGCCAGCACCCGCGCGAGCGCCTCGACGACCCGCGGCTCATGGTCCTGCGCGGTGGACAGCCGCAGCCGCTCCAGGGCGCGCAGCCCGCCGCCGGGACCCGCGGCGGACCGCGACAGATCGTCGTAGGCGTTGACCGTACGGACGATACGGGCGGTGACCGGCTGGTCCCGGAACGGATCCGCCTGCCGTTCGACGATCACCGCGACCTGCGCCGGAACGCCGGTCTGCCGGACAACGGCGCCACCCAGGAGCGCGATCCGGCGCTGCTCGGCGGGCGGCAGCGGGGCGGTCGCGCCGGCCGGGACCGGGTCCAGGAGCGAGAGCTGGCCGATGTCGTGCATCAGCGCGGCGTATTCCAGGACGTCCAGGTCCGGTTCGCTCAGGCCCAGTTCGCGGCCGACGGCGCAGCTGAGCGCGGCCACCCGGCGGGCGTGGCCGGGCGGGGTGTAGCCGGCGATCTCGGTGGCGCGGGCCAGCGAGGCGATGGTCTGGCGGTAGGTGGCCCGTACGGCGGCGAACCGGCGGAAGGCGAACTGGGTCAGCAGCAGCGGCAGCGCGCAGACCGGCAGCGCCCACAGCCCGGCGGCGGCGGTGGCCAGCGAGACGACCACACCGGTGGCGCAGATGGCCGTGCCGATACCGAGCAGCGCCCGCAACTCGTCGCGCAGCAGCGGCCCGTACGGCCAGCCGGTGCGGGCGCGGGCGAGGGCGGCGGCCAGCACCGCGTCGCACAGCACGGTGAGCGCCAGCAGGCCGATCAGGAGCAGGGGGTGGAGGCGTCCGTCGGCGCCCCACAGCGCCAACGTGCCGGTGTTGTAGAGGGGTTGGAAGCAGGTGGCGGCGAACCCGGCGGTCAGCACGCGGCGGGCGAGGTGGTCGAGGGCATGGCGCCGGCCGAGCGCGAGATGCGGGACGAGTCCCACCAGGACGGCCGCGACCACGACCGCCACGACCTGCGGGACGCCGTGTGTCGTCGGCCGGCCGCCGGCCTCGCCGAGCAGCGCATACGCGAGCGCGCCGGCCGCGCCGAGGGGCGCGCCCTCCCGCTCGCCGGGCCCGGTGGTGTACGCGGCCCCCCGGCTCAGCAGTTCACCGGCCGCGATCAGCACCCCGAAGGCCAGCGCCGCGCCGGGCTGCGCCAGGCCGTCCCACAGGGTCCGGCCCAGGCCCCAGGCGGCCAGCGCGGCGGCGGCCGCGTGGACGGCGACGACGGTGGGGGCGCTGCCCGCGCCCTTGAGGCCACGGGGAAGGCTCATGGTGCGCCGTCCCGGCCGGGTGCCCGCGGGGGGCGGGCGGTGGGCGCCGCCCCCGGCACGTCCGCCGTCGGCCGCGCTGGAGGGACGTTTCCGCTACCGGGCCGCGCGGCGACGGGCGCCCGCGCAGCGCGGCCCGGTCCGGCGTCCGCCGCCGTCACCAGATCGGGGTGCCAGCCGTACCGTTCCAGGGACGCCGCCAGCGCCGCCACCATCCGCGGGTCGAACTGCTCCCCGGCGCACTTGCGCAGCTCCGCGACCGCGGCCGGGACCGGGCGGGCGCGGCGGTAGGACCGGGTGGAGGTCATCGCGTCGAAGGCGTCGGCGACCGCCACCACCCGGGCGAACTCAGGGATCTGCCGCCCCGACAGGCCGTACGGATAGCCGCGGCCGTCCAGCCGCTCGTGGTGGTGCAGGATCGCCGCCCGCGCCTCGCCGAGGAAGCCGATGCCGCGGACGATCTCATGGCCGTACTCGGGGTGCAGTTCGATGATCCCGCGCTCGGCCGGGGTCAGCGGCCCGTCCTTGCGCAACAGCCGGGTGGGGACGCCGAGTTTGCCGACGTCGTGGAGGATCCCGGCGAACCGGAGCACCTCCATCCGGTCCTCCGCCATGCCCAGCTCCCGGGCGATCATCACCGACGCGCGGCCCACCCGCTCGCTGTGCCCGCGGGTGTAGCGGTCCTTGAGGTCCACGGCCTGCACCAGGGCGCGGATGGTGGCCTGGTGGGCGGCGCGTTCGCGGTGGTACTGGGCGAAAACCCAGCAGGAGAGGCACATCGGCAGCAGGACCAGCAGCGCCGCCGGCGGCCCGTACACGCTGCGCCACAGCACCGCCATCATCAGCCCGGCGAGCCCGTGCACCAGGTACGGGCCCAGGGAACGGGGCAGCAGACCGCGCCAGGCGGTACGCGGCGGGTGGCGCTCGGCGGCGATCAGGATCCCGCCGTCCAGCGCGGCGAGCACGGCGCAGAAGGCGAGCGCGGCGGCCACGGCCGGCAGCAGCACGAGGGGGAACTCCGGTGCGGACAGCGGGTGCCGGCGGGCGCCGAGCGCGCCGAAGAGGGCGTGGCCGAGCCAGGAGGCGGCCCAGCAGGCCAGGGCGAGTTCGGCGGCGTGCCAGATCCTGCGGGCGGCCTGCGGACGGGCCTCGACCGGAGCGGTCAGCGCGCCGGGTACGGCGACCAGCGCGACCAGCGGCGGCGGCAGCAGAAGGGCCGCGGCGAGGAGGACGGGACTGGCCCAGCCGGCGGGAAACGCCCCCGGTGGTGCGGAGGACGCCGCGTCCGGCCGGCCGTTGCCGCCGCCCGTGGCGAGCGCGGCCCGCTCGGCCGTGAGCCCGCCGGTCAGCGGGCAGCGGCGCAGCTGTTCGCACAGCCCGTACAGGGCGGTCAGCACCAGGGTGCTGGTCCAGGAGGCGGCGCCCAGCGTCACGGCAGGGGCCGCACACAGCGCCGCGGCCACGGCGGCGCCGCCGATATACCCGCGCGCGGCCACCGGAAGTTCCCGCATCGCGCCCTCCTCACGCTTCCCCCACGCTCCTGCGGAGCCGGGGAATCCCCCTGCGTGCCCTCTGCGGCATGCCTGGGTCCGGTGAGAATAGAGGGGGCGGGGCGCCGAAGAAGGCGCATCAGCGGATCGAGCGGGACGAACAGCCCCACCGCTCACCCCTTGGGGTGGTCTGCCGCATCATTCGGCCCGCGCGGGCCGAATATGTGCTGGGGGCCAGGGGCCCTAGGAGGGGTCGGCGGCCTTCTCGGCGTCCGCCGCCCCGGAGCCCGCGCTGCGGACGCCGGCGCCCTTCGCCGCCTGCTCCCGCTGGGCCTGTTCGTGCTTGGCCTGGTCGAGCACGCTGACCTCGGGGACGGCCTCCCCGGCCCGGATCAGATCGATCCGGCCCATGACCTTCGAGCGGAGGTCGGTGGGGACGTCGTCATGGCCGCAGCATCGCTTGACGAGCTTCTTGACGGCCTGCTCCAGCCCGTACTTCTCCAGGCACGGCGAGCATTCGTCCAGATGCACCTGGAAATCCGCGCAGTCACCGGCGGGCATCTCACGGTCGAGATACTCATAGAGGTGATCGAGGACCTCTGAGCAGTCCTTCTCGTGCGGCTCTCCGCAGCTCATGATCCCGAGCCTTTCCGGTCGTGCGACTCCGTTGTCCGCGCGGCCTGCGGGTCCGCGGCCGTCGCACCCGCGGGGACCAGCCCGCGTTCACGGGCGTAATCTTCCAGCATCCCGCGCAGCTGGCGGCGGCCACGGTGCAGTCGGGACATCACCGTGCCGATGGGTGTCCCCATGATGTCCGCGATCTCCTTGTACGCAAAGCCCTCGACGTCCGCGAGATAGACCGCAATGCGGAATTCCTCGGGGATCGCCTGGAGCGCGGCCTTCACATCCGAATCGGGCAGATGGTCCAACGCCTGCGACTCGGCGGAACGCAGCCCGGTCGACATGTGCGACTCGGCGCGGGCGAGCTGCCAGTCCTCGATCTCGTCGGCGGCGCTGCGCTGCGGCTCCCGCTGCTTCTTGCGGTAGGAGTTGATGAAGGTGTTGGTGAGGATGCGGTACATCCACGCCTTGAGGTTGGTGCCCTCCCGGAACTGGTGGAAGGACCCGTACGCCTTCGCGTAGGTCTCCTGCACCAGGTCCTCCGCATCGGCCGGATTGCGCGTCATGCGCAGGGCGGCGGAGTACATCTGGTCCAGGAAGATGAGCGCGTCCCGCTCGAAGCGCGCATTGCGCTCGGCGTCGCTCTCCCGCCGGCCGGCGGTCTTCTCTCCAGCCGTGCCGTCGGTCCCTGCGTCGGTACCGGTGACCGGACCCACCTCCTCCAACACCATGACGGATCCGGATGCGGACCCCCTCGAATCGGAGAATAGACGACGATCCGGGGCCGCCGCCGCTCCAGCCAGAGGGGACTGCGCCACCTGCATCTGCGACCACGGCAGGTCAGCGGTCGGGCGGGACGGGCAAGCGATTCCCATGCGGCGGACTCCCATTCCTCGTGCTGTGCGCGCGCTGCGTACTTGATCCTTACGCCTGGCACAACAGCCGCGTTGGGCGCCTCATTCCCGCTCGGCGAGTTATTTCGCAGGTATTTCGCAGGTGGGGTCCGTGCGGTGGGACCGCCCCCGGGCCGTCAGCCGAACAGTGCGTCCAGCCACCCCGTCACGGCGTCCGTGATCACCGCCATCGACTCCGTCTCGGCGACCCCCGCCGACTTCGGCACCGCGAACCCGTGGTCCCCGTACGCCACCTCGGCGATCTCCGTCCCGGACGGGAACTCCCCGGGCCTGCCGAACGGGTCGCGGCCGCCCTGGACGACCAGCGTCGGCACACCGGCACCGGTCAGCTCGTCCACGCGGGACTTCTCCGGCCGGCCCGGCGGGTGCAGCGGGAAGCTCAGGGCCAGGACGGCGTGCGCGCCCAGCTCGCGGGCCGTGCGGCAGGCGACGCGGGCACCGGCGCTGCGGCCGCCCGCCACCACCGGCAGCCCCGGCTTCTCCAGGGCGGGCCACAGGGCCGTCCACCCGGCGTCCAGGGTCTTGGGGGCGGGCGCCAGCTTCTTCCCCGCCACCCGCCACGGCTGTTCGACCAGCGCGACGGTATAGCCGCGGGCGGGCAGCGCGGCGGCCAGGGCGCGCAGGTCGCGGGCCTCGATGCCGCCGCCCGCGCCATGACTGACGGCCACCACGGCCCGGGCCGGGGTCACCTCGCGGTACCAGGTGATGCGGGCGTCGCCCACCGGGGTCGCGACCGTCTCGCTCTCGTTCGCCGTCGTGCTCATAGCTCCATCCTGCCCCGCGCGGCCGCCCACCCGTCGCCCGGCCACCGCCCCTCAACGAGCTTCGCGCCCAGCCCACCCGTCACCCGGCCACCGCCCCTCAACGAGCTTCGCGCCCCGTCTCCCTCGGCACGGCGTTCAGAACAGCGTGCCGACCTCCGGTGCCGCCAGCTCCTCGAGCAGCTCGGGCCCGTTGTTGCGGACGTTGCTGACCTCCGTGGGGACGGGATAGGCGCGCATCAGCCCGGCGGGCGGAGGCTCCAGCAGCCGGCGCAGGTCGTCGGGGTCCGTACGGGCCGGGTCGAGCCAGGCGTCCCAGCGGTCGGGGGTCAGCACCAGCGGCATCCGGGGGTGGATGTCGGCCAGCGACTGCGGGCCCTCGCCGCCGGCCCCGGCCAGCGGCGTGGTCTCGGCCTCGGTGGTGATCACCGTGCAGGTCACCCACCAGGCCAGGGGGTGGTCCTGGGGCAGCGTCGGGTCCCGCCAGAACTCGTACAGCCCGGCCATCGCCATCACGGAGCCGTCGGCGGGCGTCACGAAATACGGCTGCTTACGGGGCCGCTTCTTCTTGCCCCGCTCCTCCAGCTCCCGCTCGGCGGCGGCGGTGACCCACTCGAAGTAGCCGTCACCGGGGAGCAGGCAGCGGCGGGCGCCGAAGGCCCGCTTGAAGGACGGCTTCTCGTGCACCGTCTCGGCCCGCGCATTGATCATCTTCGCGGCGGCCTCGGGTGATTTCGACCACGACGGGACCAGGCCCCACTTCAGGGTCCGCAGCTGGCGCACCGGTCCGGGCGGGAAGGCATCCGCCGCCTCGCCCTTGAGGGGACGTTCGAGCACCGCGTGCACGTTGGCCGTCGGGGCGACGTTCCAACTGGGCGCCAGGGTCTCCTGCGGATCCCACTGCTGGACACCGAAGAGGCCCACCAGGTCCTCGGGCTTACGACTCGCTGCATACCTACCGCACATGCATGCCACACTGCCATGCCACCGGAAGGGGAGACATGGATACCGACCACATCACCGACCTCTGGAGCCGCGTTTTCGGGGTCCAGCCGGATCCGTCCCTCTGGCTGGTGATCGTCACCGGGGTGCTGGCGCTGGCCGCCGTCGTACCGGGCACCGCCTGGCGGCTGTCGCGGAACGCCGTGACCATCGCGCACGAGGGCGGGCACGGGCTGATCGCCCTGCTCACCGGCCGCCGCCTGCAGGGCATCCGGCTGCACTCGGACACCTCGGGGCTGACCGTCTCCCGCGGCAAGCCGACCGGGCTGGGCATGGTGCTCACCGCCGCGGCCGGCTACACCGCGCCCTCCCTGCTGGGCCTGGCGGGCGCCGCGCTGCTGGCCGCGGGGCACATCACGGCCCTGCTGTGGGGCGCCACCGCGCTGCTGATCGCCATGCTGGTCATGATCCGCAACGCGTACGGCGTGCTCACCGTCGTCCTGTCCGGTGCCGCCTTCCTGCTGGTCTCCTGGCTGACGACGCCGGAGGTGCAGGCGGCGTTCGCGTACGCGGCGGTCTGGTTCCTGCTGCTGGGCGGCGTCCGGCCGCCTTTCGAGCTGATGGGCAAGCGGCGCCGGGGCGGCGCCGGGGACTCCGACCCGGACCAGCTGGCCCGGCTCACCCATGTCCCGGCGGCCGTCTGGCTGGGCCTCTTCCACGTGGTGACGCTGTGCTCCCTGATAGGCGGCGGGCGCTGGCTGCTCGGCATATGAGCCGCCTCCGCACCGCCCCTGCCCGGCCTGTCGGCAGCCCCTGTAGCGCGCGAGCGCACTACCAGCGCCATGTTTCGCACAGGTTGCGCCACTTTTGATCAAGATCGGGACCCTTGCCCAGCCATTAAAGTAAGGGCATGACCGAGAGCCCCGCACTCCCCGCCCTGTGGCCCGCCCCCCTCGCCCCTGGGGCCGTCGATGCAACCGTCACCGTGCCCGGCTCCAAATCGGTCACCAACCGCGGCCTGGTCCTGGCCGCCCTGTCCTCCGAGCCCGGCTGGCTGCGCCGCCCGCTCCGCTCCCGCGACACCCTCCTGATGGCCGAGGCGCTGCGCACCCTGGGCGTCGGCATCGAGGAGACCGCCTCCTCCAGCTCCGCCGGTTCCGCGGGCGCCGATGCGCTGCCCGGCGGCGGCGAGGCCTGGCGGATCATCCCGGCGGGGCTGCACGGCCCGGCCACCGTCGACGTCGGCAATGCCGGAACGGTCATGCGCTTCCTGCCGCCGGTCGCGGCCCTGGCCGACGGCCCGATCCGCTTCGACGGCGACCCCCGCTCCTACGAGCGCCCGCTCGGCGGCGTCATCGACGCGCTGCGCGCCCTGGGTGCCCGGATCGACGACGACAAGCGCGGCGCGCTCCCGATGACGGTCTTCGGCGGCGGCGCCCTGGAGGGCGGCCCGGTCGAGATCGACGCCTCCTCGTCCTCCCAGTTCGTCAGCGCCCTGCTGCTGTCCGCGCCGCGCTTCAACCAGGGCGTCGAGGTCCGGCACGTC
This sequence comes from Streptomyces sp. NPDC053427, assembly GCF_044544985.1. NCBI lineage: Bacteria > Bacillati > Actinomycetota > Actinomycetes > Kitasatosporales > Streptomycetaceae > Streptomyces > Streptomyces sp. NPDC053427. The sequence goes on from NZ_JBITYA010000009.1 coordinate 339,719, forward strand.
GGTGCGGCGCTGCCCTCCATGCCGCACATCCGGATGACCGTCGACATGCTGCGCAGCGTCGGCGCCCAGGTGGACACCCCCGAGGCGGGCGGCGAACCCGACGTGTGGCGGGTCACCCCGGGCGCGCTGCTCGGCCGCGATCTCGTCGTCGAGCCGGACCTGTCCAACGCCCAGCCGTTCCTGGCCGCGGCGCTGGTCACCGGCGGCCGGGTGACCATCCCCGACTGGCCCGAGCACACCACGCAGCCCGGTGACGCGCTGCGCGAGATCTTCACCACCATGGGCGGCTCCTGCGAGCTGACCGACCACGGCCTGACCTTCACCGGCAGCGGCCGCATCCACGGCATCGACGTCGACCTGAGCGAGGTCGGCGAGCTGACGCCGGGCATCGCCGCCGTCGCCGCGCTGGCCGACTCCCCCTCGACGCTGCGCGGCGTGGCGCATCTGCGGCTGCACGAGACCGACCGGCTGGCCGCCCTCACCAAGGAGCTCAACGAGCTCGGCGGCGATGTCACCGAGACCGCCGACGGCCTGCACATCCGGCCGCGCCCGCTGCACGGCGGGATCTTCCACACCTACGAGGACCACCGCCTGGCCACCGCCGCGGCGATCATCGGCCTGGCCGTCGAGGGCGTGGAGGTGGAGAACGTCGCCACCACCGCCAAGACCCTGCCCGACTTCCCCGCGCTGTGGACGGACATGCTCGATCCCGCGGCCGTCCCCGCCCGGAGAGGCTGAGGGGTAACGCCGCCATGCGCCGCTACGGCAAGAACCCGGACGAGGACGACATCCGCGTCCGCCCCAACCCCAAGGGCAACCGCCCCCGCACGAACATCCGCCCCAAACACGAGGACGCCGGCGAGGGCCTGGTCCTGACCGTCGACCGGGGCCGGCTGACCTGCCTGATCGAGGGCCGTAAGGTCACCGCGATGAAGGCCCGCGAACTGGGCCGCAAGAGCGCGGTGGTCGGCGACCGGGTCGCGGTCGTGGGCGATCTGACGGGCGCCAAGGACACCCTCGCCCGGATCGTCCGGGTCGAGCCGCGCACGTCGACGCTGCGGCGGACGGCCGACGACGACGACCCGTACGAGCGGGTGGTGGTCGCCAACGCCGACCAGCTGGCGATCGTCACCGCGCTCGCCGACCCCGAACCGCGTCCCCGCCTGATCGACCGCTGCCTGGTCGCCGCCTACGACGCGGGCCTGGACCCGCTCCTCGTCCTGACCAAGTCCGATCTGGCGCCCGCCGACGCCCTGCTGGAGTCGTACGGCGCGCTGGGCGTCCCGTACGTCGTCACCAACCGCGACGAACTGGCCGACGGCGTCGCCGCCGAGCGCATACGGGAGCAGCTGACGGGCCGGATGACGGCGTTCGTCGGGCATTCCGGGGTGGGCAAGACCACGCTGGTCAACGCCCTGGTACCGGAGCGCCGTCGGGCCACCGGGCATGTCAACGCGGTCACCGGGCGCGGCCGGCACACCACCACCTCCGCGCTGGCCCTGCCGCTGCCCGGCGACTCGGGCTGGGTCATCGACACCCCGGGCGTGCGCTCCTTCGGCCTGCACCACGTCGACCCGTCGCGGGTCATCCACGCCTTCCCCGACCTGGAACCGGGCACCGACGGCTGCCCGCGCGCCTGCAGCCACGACGAGGCGGAGTGCGCGCTCGACCAGTGGGTCGCCGACGGGCACGCCGATCCGGCCCGCCTCTACTCCCTGCGCCGGCTGCTCGCCACCCGGGAGCGACGCGAGGGCGACTGATCGCGCGAACGGGCTGCCACCCGTCCGACACAACTGCATAATCACACCAGGGCAGGCGAAGCGCTCACCGATCTGAAGGACCTGACGGACCTGACGGAGGCAATGGGACATGGCGTGGCTGCTCGTGGTGGTGGCGGGAATCCTGGAGACCGGGTTCGCCGTCTGCCTCAAGCTCTCCCACGGCTTCACCCGGCTCTTCCCGACCATCGCCTTCGCGGTCTTCGCGCTGGGCAGCTTCGGGCTGCTGACGCTGGCACTGCGCAAGCTGGACGTCGGCCCGGCGTACGCGGTGTGGACGGGCATCGGCGCGGCCGGCACCGCGATCTACGGCATGGTGTTCCTCGGCGATCTGGTCTCCACCCTCAAGCTGGTCTCCATCAGCCTGGTCATCGTCGGCGTCATCGGGCTGCAGCTGTCGGGCTCGGCCCACTGAGCGCCGCGCGCTGAGGCGCCTTCCTTCCGTTGCGACCACGCAGTCCGGCGCGTTGCCGAGTGGCTGCGGGAAAGTTCGTATTACCCTCCCGTAACTGTACGGAGTCGATCGCTTACAGATCGCATTCGCTCAATTCAACGGAGAAGAAATGCACAAGCTTCGCAAGGCTGCCGTCGTGGCCGCCCTCCTCGGCAGCGTCGGCTTCTTCGGCGCCGGCACCGCCTCCGCCTACGCCGGCCACCCCCAGGCCGTGTCGTGCGACGAGGGGTGCGGCAGCTACGGGGAGAGGAGCGGCGGCGGCTACGGCGAGAAGAGCGACGACCACAGCGCGAAGAGCGGCGGCTACGGCGAGAAGCACGGCGGCTACGGCAAGAAGGGCGGCCACGGCGAGTCGGGCGGCGACAAGATCGAGATCCGCCAGGGCACCTCCTGCAGGTCGGAGGACACGAACGTCGACATCCTCGGCGAGGTCGGGATCGCAAACGGCCTGGGCGGCAACCTGGGCGGCGGCGAGGGCGCCGCCGGCGCCCAGTCCACCACGATGGGCTCGAGCATGGGCTGCAACAACAGCGTCGGCAAGTAACGGAAACGGGCCCCGCCGTCCGCGCCACAGGCCGGGCGCCGGGGCCCGTTCTTCGGCCTTCGCACGGCGGAATCCGCTCCGCGCCGCCTGACGCTCACCCGCCCCGCACCCGGACGAACGCGCCCCGCACCAGCCGTGACATCGCCTCCGGCCCGGCCCGGTCCGACGTCTCCGCCGGGGCGACGACGCAGGACAGCGTCAGCCGCGCCGCGGTCTCGCAGGCGGTGCCGAGGGCGGGCAGCTCCCCCTCGGGCCAGTCCGGCTCCAGCGCGGCGACGGCCCGGTCGCAGAACCGGCCGACCAGCTCGGCGGGACCCGGCCGCGGCGGGGCCGGCAGCCGGTCGCTCCAGCATCCCGTCAAAGCGGCCCTGACCAGGGGATTCGTCCGCGCGGTACGGACCGTCCAGGCGGCCGCGGCCACCACCCGGCCCGCCGCGTCACCGCCCGGCCCGGCCGCGGGGCGCCGGGTCAGCGCCCGCTCGACCCCGGCCAGATAGTTGTCGGTCTCGCGCCGTACGAGGGCGCGGGCCAGCCCTTCCTTGCTGCCGAACTCGTTGTAGAGGGTCTGCCGGGAGACCCCGGCGGCGGCCGCGACATCCACCATGCGGACGTCGGCCCACGCCCGCCGCCGCAGCGCCGTGTACGCGGCATCCAGCAAGCATTCGCGCGCTGCGGGCATCCGTCGCCTCCCCGGCCGTCGGCCCAAATGGCCGCTGTGCGCACAGAATTGACGGGGCACCAGGGGCTGTCAAGGGTCATCGCACGCCCCGTCCGTACGCCCTTGGTGCGCCGGACGGAAGCGCTCACACGGCCAGTGGAATGACCCCGCACGGCGGGCCGGGCATGGCCGTGTGGCTCCTGCGTATACCAGTAGATACTGTTCGCACATGCCCGACTATCACGATGATCTCCGCCTCGGTCACGTCCTCGCGGACGCCGCGGACGCCGCCACCATGGAACGGTTCAAGGCCCTCGACCTCAAGGTCGAGACCAAACCGGACATGACGCCGGTGAGCGAGGCGGACAAGTCCGCCGAGGAGCTGATCCGCGGTCAGCTCCAGCGGGCCCGGCCGCGCGATGCGGTGCTCGGCGAGGAATTCGGCAGCGAGGGTGCCGGGCCGCGCCGCTGGATCATCGACCCGATCGACGGCACGAAGAACTACGTCCGCGGGGTACCGGTCTGGGCCACCCTGATCGCCCTGATGGAACGCGGCGAGGGCGGCGACCGCCCGGTGGTCGGCATCGTCTCCGCCCCGGCCCTCAACCGCCGCTGGTGGGCCGCCGAGGGCCTGGGCGCCTTCACGGGCCGCAGCCTGACCTCCGCCAGCCGGCTGCGCGTCTCCCAGGTCGGCCGCATCCAGGACTCGTCGTTCGCGTACTCCTCGCTGACCGGCTGGGAGGAGCGCGGCCAGCTGCCCGGCTTCCTCGATCTGAGCCGGGACTGCTGGCGCACCCGGGCCTACGGCGATTTCTGGCCGTACATGATGGTCGCCGAGGGCTCGGTGGACATCTGCGCCGAGCCGGAGCTGTCGCTGTGGGACATGGCGGCCTGCGCGGTGGTCGTGCAGGAGGCGGGCGGCCGGTTCACCGGCCTGGACGGCAGGCCGGGCCCGCACAGCGGGAACGCCGCGGCGTCCAACGGTCTGCTGCACGAGGACCTGCTGACCTACCTCGGTGACGCGCGCCGCTGACCTGCGAAGGGGTGCATCTTCGGACAAGCGTCCCCGACTTACCCCTTGCGACACCTTGTTGTGTCGGCGAAGGCATGTGAACATGAGAATCCCCCACTTTGTGAACTTGTGAATCTCTTCGCAAGCACATTCACCAAGGAGGTGGCTCCACTCCATGCCCATGTTCGTCAAAGACGCCATGAGCACGGTGGTCCTCACCATCGGGCCCGCACACACCCTCCGCCAGGCCGCACAGCTGATGGCGGCCCGGCGGGTCGGCGCGGCCGTCGTCCTCGACACCGACACCAGCGGCCTCGGCATCCTCACCGAGCGCGACATCCTCAATTCCCTCGGCGCGGGCGAGAACCCCGACCGGGAGACCGCTCAGACCCACACCACCTCGGACGTGGTCTTCGCCGCGCCGGACTGGACCCTCGACGACGCCGCGGCCGCCATGGTGCGCGGCGGTTTCCGCCATCTGATCGTGCTGGACGACCGCGAACCCGTCGGCATCGTCTCCGTACGCGACATCATGCGCTGCCGCACGGACGTGCTGGAGCGGGCCGGCGTCGTGCCCGCCTGAAGCCGGCCCGGCACGCACGAAGAGGCCGGAGCCCCATGGCATCCGGCCTCTTCGGTTGTTACGGCAAGCGACGGCTGAGCAGCCCGGCGGGCAGGCTCATTCAGCCGCGCAGGGCCTGGACCGCGGCGTCGAGCCGCTTGCCGTAGTCCGCATCCGCCTTGCGGAAGTTCTCGATCGCGCGCTGCGCGATGTCATCGCGGGAGACCTGGGCGATGAAGCCCGCGAGGTTGCCGATCAGGCGCTCCTTCTCGTCCTCCGACATCAGGCGGTAGAGGTTGCCCGCCTGCACGAAGTCGTCGTCCTGAGCGTGCGAGGGCGCCGCCTGCTCGGCGGTGGGACCGGTGAGGGAGGCCGGCTGCCACAGCGGCCGACCGGTCTGGGCCGGGCCGCCGAAGCTGTTGGGCTCGTAGTTCTTCTGACCGGCGTGACGGCCGTCGTAGAGCACACCGTCCCGGCCGTGGGTGCGCGCCTCGGTGGCGTGCGGGCGGTTCACCGGCAGGTGGTCGGCGTTGATGCCGACGCGGTAGCGGTGGGCGTCGCCGTAGGCGAAGAGCCGGCCCTGGAGCATCTTGTCGGGCGACGGGCCGATGCCCGGCACGAAGTGGTGCGGGGAGAAGATCGACTGCTCGACCTCGGCGAAGATGTTCTGCGGGTTGCGGTTGAGCTCCAGCTTGCCGATCTCGATCGGCGGGTAGTCCTCGTGCGGCCAGACCTTGGTCAGGTCGAACGGGTTGAAGCGGTAGTTGGCCGCCTCCTCCGCGGGCATGATCTGCACCTGCACGGTCCAGGTCGGGAAGTCGCCCCGCTCGATGGCCGTACGCAGGTCACGCTGGTGGCTGTCGGGGTCCTGCCCGGCCAGCGCCGCGGCCTCGTCCGAGGTCAGGTTCTTGATGCCCTGGTCGGTCTTGAAGTGGTACTTGACCCAGAAGACCTCACCGGCGGCGTTGTTCCACTGGAAGGTGTGCGAGCCGTAGCCGTTGAGGTGGCGGTACGAGGCGGGGATGCCACGGTCGCCGAACAGCCAGGTGACCTGGTGGGTGGACTCCGGCGACAGGCCCCAGAAGTCCCAGACGTTGTCGGCCTCCTGCGAGCCGGTGTACGGGTCGCGCTTCTGGGTGTGGATGAAGTCGGGGAACTTGATGGCGTCCTTGATGAAGAACACCGGGGTGTTGTTGCCGACGAGGTCGTAGTTGCCCTCTTCTGTGTAGAACTTCAGCGCGAAGCCACGGGGGTCACGCACCGCGTCGGCCGCACCGAGGTTGCCCGCGACCGTGGAGAAGCGCAGGAAGGTCTCGGTCTCCTTGCCGACCTCGGAGAGGAAGTTGGCGCGGGTGTACTTCGTCACGTCCGCGGTCACCGTGAAGGTGCCGTAGGCGCCGGCGCCGCGGGCGTGCACGATGCGCTCCGGGATGCGCTCGCGGTTGAAGTGGGCGAGCTTCTCGATCAGGAGCTGGTCCTGGATGAGGCCGGGTCCGCCGATGCCGGCCGTCTCGCTGTTCTGGTTGTCCCCGACCGGAGCCCCGGACTCCGTGGTCAGCGGTCCGGTGCTGCTCTCTACCGACACGTGCGCCTCCTGAAGTGTTCCACCTGTCCCTTGGCTTGCGCCGATCACGATCCTACATTGGACATTGTCTAAGTCAAGAAGTGCCCGAAACTCGTACCTGATCCGGTGATGGACCGGCCGCTGCTACCCTTGGCTGTATCTGACTGATAGGTGATTGGCATGAGTGACCTGCTGGAACGGCTCCGGGGACGCGGCTGGCGGCTGACCGCGCAGCGACGCGTCGTCGCCGAGGTCCTCGACGGGGACCACGTCCACTACACCGCCGACGAAGTGCATGCGCTGGCGACCGAGCGGCTCCCGGAGATCTCCCGCGCCACGGTCTACAACACGCTGGGCGAGCTGGTCTCGCTCGGCGAGGTGCTCGAGGTGAGCACGGACGGCCGGGCCAAGCGCTACGACCCGAACGCCCACCACGACCACCAGCACCTCATCTGCTCGCGGTGCGGCACGATCCGGGACGTCCACCTCCAGGGCGACCCGCTCTCCGCCCTGCCGGAGCCCGAGCGCTACGGCTTCCAGGTCTCCGAGGTCACGGTGACCTACCGGGGCATCTGCCCCCACTGCAGCGCCCACCACTCCTGACCCCTGCGGCCACCGGCCCCCGTCCGGGCCGCTCTGGGGCCGCACGCCGTACGCCACGCCGAGCCCGCGCCTCCACGGCGGCGGGCTCCTTCGCATGCCCGCGCCCCCGCACTCCCGCCGCGCACTCGGGCCGCACGCCCCCTTCCCGAATCTGACGACCCGTCATATCGTCGTCGGGCCGCGCTTTTCGGCCACCGGGTCCGACCGGGCCCGGCACCGCGCCCCGCACCCCTTCGTCCACCCGGCAACCGCACTCCGCACCCCGCACACTCCGCACTCCGCAAGGAGCACCCGTGGGAGAGCCGCACCCTTCCCCGCCCACCGACAGAGCCCCCCGCCCGCCGGCCGCCCCGGCGCCGGCCCTGCACGCCCGCGCCCTGGCCCGTTCCTTCGGCCGCGGCAGCAAGGCGCTGGCCGCGCTCGGCCCCGTGGACGTCGCGATCGCACCCGGCGAATTCGTCTGCCTCGTCGGCCCGTCCGGCTGCGGAAAATCGACCCTGCTGCGCATCGCGGCCGGCCTGCTGCGGCCCAGCGCGGGCGAGCTGGAGATCCGCGCGAGCGCCGACCGCCCGGCCGCGATGATCTTCCAGGACTACGGCATCTACGACTGGAAGACCGTCCTGGCCAATGTCCGCTTCGGCCTCGACATCCAGCGCGTGCCCCGCAAGGAGGCCGACGAGCGGGCCCGGTCGTGGCTCGCCCGGATGGGGCTCGCCGACTTCGCGGGCGCCTACCCGGCCGCCCTCTCCGGCGGGATGCGCCAGCGCGTCGCCATCGCCCGCGCGCTCGCCGTCGAGCCCGAACTCCTGCTGATGGACGAGCCGTTCGCGGCCCTCGACGCCCAGCTGCGCACCCTTCTCCAGGACGAGCTGCTCGACCTCACCCAGACCACCCGCACCACCACCCTCTTCATCACCCACAGCCTCGAAGAGGCCCTCGTGCTCGGCGACCGGGTGCTGGTGATGTCCGCCCGGCCCGGCCGGATCATCGCCGAACGCCGCCCGCCGTTCGCCCGCCCGCGCACCGGCGAGGTCCGCACCACCCCCGAATTCACCGCCCTGAAGGCCGAGTTGTGGCAGCTGCTGCGCGGCGAGGTCGCCGGGCAGGACGCCGCCGCCGGAAAGGGGGCCGTACCGGCATGACCACCACCTCGCGCAAGGCCGCCCCCGACCGCCTCCTGGTCCACCGCCCCGGCCCCCGGGAACTGCGCCCCGAACGCACCCACCGCCGCCGACGCACCCTCGAACTGGCGCTGGCCGTCGCCGTGCCGCTGGCCCTCGTCCTGCTGTGGCAACTGGCCGCCGCCCAGGCCTGGATCGACGCCCGCGTCTACCCCGCGCCGTCCACCATCCTGGCCGACGGCTGGCACCGCGCCCTGACGGGCGAGCTGTGGCCGGACGTCCGCTCCACCCTCCAGCGCGTCCTGGCCGGCTACGCCCTCGGCACCGTCGCCGGCTATCTGCTCGGCCTCCTGATGGGCTCCCTCTCCCTCGTACGGGCCGCCCTGGAACCCCTTCTCGACGCGCTCTACGTCGTCCCCAAACTCGCCCTCCTGCCCGTCTTCCTCAACATGTTCGGCCTCGGCGAAGGACCGCAGATCGCCCTCGTCGCCACCACCGTCTTCTTCTTCGTATGGATCTCGACGATGGCGGCGGTACTCGCCGTTCCCGCCGGACACCGCGACGCCGGGCAGGTGTTCGGCGCGAGTCCCTGGCAGATGTTCCGCCATGTGCTGCTGCCCGCCTCGCTGCCCGCCGTCCTGGTGGGCGCCCGGATCGCCGCGGGCGTGGCCGTCCTGGTGATCGTCGCCTCCGAACAGATCGCCGCCGCCGACGGCCTGGGGCATCTGATCTTCGATTCGCGCGCCCTGTTCCAGAACGACGTGATGTTCGTCGGCATCGTCTGCGTCGCTCTCCTGGGCGTCCTCTTCTCCGAACTGGTGCGGCTGGCCGGGCGCCTCCTCACCCCCTGGGCCCCCCGCGACCGCGGCCGCGCCCAGAACTGATCCCCCGACTCCCCGATCCCGCCGCACGGAGGTCCCATGCTGCGCTCCCGCACCACCACCCTCGCCGTGCTCGTCGCAGCGCTCGCCCTCAGCGCGGGCTGCACCGCCCAGCAGGACACCGGCACCGGTGCAAAGCCCCGCACCATCAGGCCGGTGGCGGGCTGCGGCAAGGCCTCCTGGACCGACCCCGCCGACCGCTCCCCCACCCGCGCCCCGGCCCGCTGCGACAAGGGCGCCCCGGCCCCCAGGCCGCTGAAGAAGCACCGCACCCTCACGGTCGCCACCGGCACCCTCGCCGCCGAATACGTCGCCCCCCTCCGACTGGCCGTCGACAAGGGCGAGTTCAAGAAGGAGGGCCTGGACGTCAGGCTCAAGGTGCTGCCCACCCCGGAGGCGCTGCCCCTGCTGGCCAAGGGCGATCTTGACGCCCTGTGGGCGGCCCCCGAGGCCGCCGTCGTCAACGGCATCACCGGCGGCTTCGACATCCGCTGGGTGGCCGGAAACTTCTCCCCCGACCCGAAGTCCAAGAGCGGCCTGTGGGTGCGCCTGAAGGACGGCCGGAGCGCATCCTCGGTCTCCCTCAAGGGTTCCAGGATGGGCACCATGATCGGCAAGGGCTCCGTGATCATGTACCCGATGGACACCTCGTTCGCCGCGCACGGCGCCGACCTGAACTCCGTGGCCTTCCAGCAGCTCGGCTCCTCCGACGTGCTGACGGCCCTGACCGGCGGCGGCGTGGACTCCGCCTGGCTGCTCGACCCGGTCTGGCGGCGGGTCGACGGCGACAAGAAGTACGCGTTCCTGGGCGGGCAGCCCCAGGGAGAGCCGCTCGGCGGCGCCCTCTACGGCCCGAACCTGCTCCAGCACGACCCCGGCGCGGGCGTGGCCTTCCTGCGCGCCTACATCCGTACCGTCAACACCTACTTCGCCGGGGACTACAAGGCCGACCGGGCGTTCACCGCCGGGCTGGCGAGGCTGCTCGAGGTGGACGCCGAGGTCCTGGCCGCGGTGCCGTCGCTCCGGATGGACTGGGAGATCCGCAAGGGCACCGCGGACCGGCTGCAGAAGGCCTACCGGGACGCGGGCGTCACCAAGGGGGCGCCGCTCCCGGAGAACAGGCTCGTCGACCGCTCGTTCTACGCGGAGGCGGTCGGCCACCGTCCGTGACCCCGCCCCCGGACCCCGGAGACACGACAAAGGCCCGGATCCCTGAGGATCCGGGCCTTTGCCCTTCAGTAGCGGGGACAGGATTTGAACCTGCGACCTCTGGGTTATGAGCCCAGCGAGCTACCGAGCTGCTCCACCCCGCGTCGTTGTGTCCCAACTCTAACCCCGGCCCGACGACCAGCGCAAATCCCTTCCCCGCGTCCCGGCGGCCGGCCCCTGGGCCCGGCCCCGGCACCCGGGGCCGGGCCCCGAGGGCGCTCCTACGCGCTGAGCTCCTCCTGGAGCGCCGTACGCAGCCGTGCCGCGCGCTCGGCCACCTCCGGCGGGCCCAGTTCGACGGCGCGCGCACACCAGCTCTGCGCCTCGGCCAGCGCGCCGCGCCGGGCGGCGAGCAGCGCGAGGCGCAGCGCCGCGCGGCCGTGACCGGCCTCGGCGGCCCGCTGCCACCACAGGGCGGCCTCGGGGAGGCTGCCCTCGCGGGCCAGCAGCAGCCCGAGGTTGAAGGCGCCGTTGCGGCTGCCGGCCTCGGCCGCCGCGCGATACCAGTTCGCGGCCTCCACCACATCGCCGCGGGCCGCCGCGAACATGCCGACCCGGACCTGGGCGCGGCGGTGACCCTGCCGCGCGGCCCGCTCGTACCACTGGGTGCTCTCGTCGTCCGCGGTGCGATCGCTGTCCGCCAGCCCCTCGCCCACCGCCGCGGCCCTGCGGTCCAGGAGGTCCGCGAGCCGGAAGGCCGCCTCCCGGCTGCCGCCGCCGGCCGCACAGCGCAGATTGCGCTCCGCGTCCTGCAGCTCGCCGTCCCGCAGCTGCACGATCGCGACCTGCAGCGCCGCCTCGGTGTGCCCGGCCGCCGCCGCCCGCTCGTACCAGGTGTGCGCCGTACGCTCCTCGCCGCGCCCGGCGTAGAGGATGCCGAGGTTGAACGCCGCGTCCACGCTGCCCGCCTCGGCCGCCTTGGAGAACCACGGCTCGGCGCCCGCCGCGTCGCCGCGCTGCAGCAGCAGGATCGCGAGCGCGTTGGCGGCCTCGCGGTGCCCGGCGTAGGCGGCGCGGCGGTACCACTGCTCGCCGCCCTCGGCCCGGTCCTGCCCGGCGCAGAGCAGGCCGATGTTGTAGGCGCCGTTGACGTCGCCGGCGTCCAGCGCGACGCGGTACCAGCGCTCGGCGGTCTGCAGTTCGCCGCGGTCGGCGTGCAGCGCGCCCAGCGCGTTGGCAGCGTTGCCATCGCCGTCCTGGGCGGCCCGCCGCCACCATTCGGCGGCGCTCTCCTCGTCCCCGGCGTCGCGCAGCAGGAAGCCCAGTGCGCAGGCGGCCCGCGCCTCGCCGTCCTTGGCGGCGGACAGGTACCAGCGGCCCGCCTCCTGGATGTCGCCGCGGTCCTCCAGGAGCGCACCCAGCTGGAGTGCCGCCCGGCGGTGGCCGCGGGCGGCCGCCTGGCGGTACCACTGCTCGGCCTCGGCCTGCCGGGTCAGCTCCCCGTAGGCGGGCACCGTACGGCGGTCGCCGTCGCGGCCGTCCTCGATGGTCCGGGCGAGGCGGTAGGCGGCCTCGCGGTGGCCGCGCTCGGCGGCCGCGCGGAACCAGCGCTCGGCGCCGACGTCGCCGCGGTGCTCGAGCAGGTCGGCGAGGGCGTACGCGCCCAGGCAGTGGCCGGATTCGGCGGACTGGCGCAGCCAGTACTCGGCGGCCGGCTCGTCGCCGCGCTCGCGGTAGTGCCGGCCGAGGGCGTGCGCGGCCGCGGCGGAACCCGCGACGGCGGCGATCCGCCACCATCCGGCGGCCTCGTCGGCGTAGCCCCGCTGGTGCAGCAGGACGCCGAGGTTGTTGGCGGCGGCGCGGTCGCCGGCCGCGGCGGCGGAGCGCAGATGCGGTTCGGCGCCGTCGAGGTCACCGCGGCGCAGCAGCATCGCGCCCAGGGCGCTCATCGCGGCGGTGTCACCCGCCTCGGCGGCCCGCCGATGGCCGGTCTCGGTCACCGCATCGGATGCTTCCACGGCCTCCGCGGCCTCCATTGCATCCATCGGCAGCTCGGATTCGCGCCCGTCGTCGGGCGCATGCACAAACCGGTCTGTCTCCAACAACCTTGCCTTGTCCCCCATAACAGCCATCGTCGCATCACCTGTAACCCGCGTACACCTGGTATACCGCAGCCAGTGAGGTCACTTCAGCGGTTTGTCGACTTCCCGACACGGCGACTTGCCAAACTCAAGCACACAGGTTCACCACATCGGCAGTTCGACGCGGCCTTCACCGACACCGGCCGAAATCACCCACCACCACACATGACGAAGGCCCGGATCATGAAAGATCCGGGCCTTCATCTTCAGTAGCGGGGACAGGATTTGAACCTGCGACCTCTGGGTTATGAGCCCAGCGAGCTACCGAGCTGCTCCACCCCGCGTCGTTGTGTTCTCACGCTATCACGACGCCGGGGCGCCCCCCGACCACGGTCGCCGCGCGGCCACCGGCAGGTTCACCGGCGGCCGCACGCACCGCAGTTGACGCCGGGGCGGCTCAGCCGCCCGAGGCGCCGCCGTCCTTGCCGGACGACTTCGCCTTCTCGGACGCCTTCGCCGCCCGGTCCAGCGCCGCCTTGAGCTTCTTCTTGGCCGCGTCGTACGCGCCCAAGTCCTTTCGCTCGAGGGCCTTCTCGCCCTCGTCGTAGGCCTTCTCGGCGTCGCTCAGCGCCTGCTGCACCGTCTGGTTGGGCGGTGGCTGGTTCGTATCGCCGCCGCCCGGCGGTTTGGTGCCCGTACTCGGCGCCTTCTTGCCGAAGACGACATCCAGCGCGTCCTTGAGGGAGTCCTCCAGGACCGGCTTGCTGTCGCCGTAGCTGACCAACACCTTCTTCAGCAGCGGGTAGTTGGTGCCGGCGCCGCGCAGATAGACCGGTTCGACGTACAGCAGTCCGCCGTCCAGCGGGACGGTCAGCAGATTGCCGTACTCGATCTCCGAATCGCCCTTCTTGAGGATGTTGAGCTCATTGGCGATCGTGGGATCGGAGTTGAACTTCGACTGCGCCAGCTGCGGACCGGGCACCGGAGTCTGCGCAGGCAGTTTCAGCAGTCTGATCTTGCCGTAGTCGCGGCTCGTCGCATTGGCGTCGACGGCCATGAAGGCGCCCAGGTTGTCCTTCTTGTTGGGCGTGAAGGTCGTCGTCAGCGAGAAGGCCTGGTCCTTCTGGTCCGGCATCTTCATGCTCAGGTAGTACGGCGGCACGGAGTTGCCCGACTTGGTCGTCGGGTCGCTGGGCACCTGCCAGCGCTCGGAGCCGGAGTAGAACGTCCCCGGATCCGTGACGTGGTAGGTGGTCAGCAGCTGCCGCTGCACCTTGAACAGGTCCTGCGGATACCGCAGATGCTCCATCAGCTCGGGGCTGATGTCCGCCTTCTTCTTGACCGTACCGGGGAACGACTTCATCCAGGTCTTGAGGACCGGGTCCTTCTCGTCCCACTGATAGAGCTTGACCGAACCGTCATAGGCATCGACCGTCGCCTTGACCGAATTGCGGATGTAGTTGACCTGGTTCTCCTGAGCCACCACCGTCCGCTGTCCGTCCGTGAGCGAATCGGCCGTGGTGTCGCCCAGCGTGGTGCGCGAGGCGTACGGATAGCCGTTGCTGGTGGTGTAGGCGTCGACGATCCACTGGATCCGGTGGTTGATGACCGCCGGATAGGCATCGCCGTCGATGGTCAGCCAGGGGGCGACCGCCTCGACCCGCTCCTTGGGCGTGCGGTTGTACAGGATCCGCGAGCCGTCACCGATCGCGCCGGAGTAGAGGATCTGCGGCTCCCCGAACGCCACCGCGTACGCGGCGCGGTTGATCGGGTTCGACAGATTCACCCCACTCTTGCCCTTGTAGCGATAGCTCTTCTCGCCGGTGTCGTCGGAGTAGTCCAGTTCCTGCTGCGGACCGCCGACGATCGAATACTGCGAGGTCTTCTCGCCGTAGTACACCCGCTGCTCGTGCTTGGGGAGCTGCCCCTTGGCCGGCAGATCCGACTCGGTGTACTTCGGACCGCCGCCGTCGGCCGTCTCGGTCCCCTTCGCGGCGACCGTGCCGTAGCCGTGGGTGTACTTGAAGTGGTCGTTGATCCAGTTGTGATCCGAGATCCCGGCGACGTTCAGCTCGCGCAGACCGATGACGGTGTCCTGCTCGGCGCCGTCCTTGTCCTTGTACCGGTCGACGTCAAGGGTGGAGGGGAACTGGTAGTACGCCCGCACCTGCTGCTGTTGCTGGAAGGCCGGCGAGACCACATTCGGGTCGAGCAGCCGCATGCTGGCCGTGGTGTCGGCCGCGTCCCGCAGCCGCTGCCTGTCCTCCTCGCCGTCGGGCTTGTAGTCGCCCTTGTACGGCGTGACCTCGGAGTCCTTGATGTCGTACGCGTCCCGGGTCGCCTTGATGTTGCGCTTGATGTACGGCGCTTCCTTGTTCGCCTCGTTCGGCTGAACCTGGAACTTCTGCACGATCGCCGGATACAGCCCGCCGATCAGGACCGCCGAGAGGACCATCAGCCCGAAACCGATCACCGGCAGCTGCCACGTCCGGCGCCAGAGGGTGGCGAAGAACAGCAGCGCGCAGATCGCCGCGATGAAGAACAGGATGGTCTTCGCCGGCAGATAGGCGTGCGCGTCGACATAGCGCAGCCCGTTCCAGTTCTCCGCCGACTTCAGACCGCTGGACTTCACCGCCAGGCCGTACCGGTCCAGCCAGTACGCGACGGCCTTGAGCGAGACGAAGATGCCGAGCAGCACCGACAGATGGCCGGTAGCGGCGGCCGTCGCCCGGGAGCCGGGGCTGGTCACCCGCAGCCCGCCGTACAAGTAGTGCGTCAGCGCCGCGGCCACCAGGCACAGCACCGCGCAGGCGAAGCCGAAGCTCAGCAGGAAGCGGTACCAGGGCAGATCGAAGGCATAGAACGCGACGTCCTTGCCGAACTGCGGATCCTTCTGCCCGAATTGCACGCCATTGACCCATTGCAGCCAGGTACGCCACTCGCCGGACGCGGAGGCACCCGCGATCAGTCCGACCACCGCGGTGATCGCGATCAGCGCCCACTTCTTGAACGGGGCAATGCCCATCCGGTAGCGGTCCAGGCTCTGCTGCTCCATGGACATCGCGCTCAGCGGCGGCCGCAGCCGGTGCGCCAGCCAGATGTTGAGGCCGACGGCCACCGCCATCACGGCGCCGAAGGCGAAGAACAGGCCGGTCTTGGTCCACAGGGTCGTGGTGAAGACCGAGGAGTAATTGACCGAGCGGTACCAGAGCCAGTCGGTCCAGAACCCGGAGAACATCACGAAGAGCATGGCCAGTACGGCCAGTACGCCCAACGTCATGAGCAGGGTCCTCGCCCGCCGGGACGGTCGGCCGACTCTGATCCGTGGCCCGGAGGGGCCTCCGCCGCGGTCCGGCATCTGGAAAGCCAAGGTGCGCACCTCGAAGTTCGCTGTTGTGTGGAACAGGCCCGGCGATAGTAGGACCCAGTGATGCAACTTACGAAGGCTTTACTCGGTTCCCGATTTCCGGGACGGACAAGGCACGATGTTGAGCATGAGCAACCTCCCCGTTGACGGCACCCCCCTCGCCGCCGACCCACTGACCCGCGCCGTACTCGAAATCGACGAGTACGCCGCCGGGCTCGGCTGGGACCAGCCCGCCCGACTGTTCGCCCTCGTCGACACCGCCAAGCTGCGCGATCAAGAGCCCTCGCTCGCCGCCCAGCTCGGCATCGACGACTCCACCACCGCTTCCCTGACCCCCGTCGAGCAGGACGAGATCCCGGCCGGCGCCCCGCTGGACGAGTTCCTCGCCACCATCGCCTGGCCGGACGCCGTCGCCGGCTGCGCGCTGACCGTGGAGCGGCTGATGCTGCCGCCGTCCGCCGAGGACTCCGTCCCCGAGGGCATGGACGAGGCGCAGCTCGCCAAGTGGGTCGCCGAGCACCCGGACCGCCAGGAGGTCCGTATGACCGTGGCCGTACTGCGCGACGGTGCGCGCGAATCGGCGCTGCGGCTGCGCGAGAAGGACTCCACGTCCGAGGTCCTCACCGGCTCGGCCCTGGTGCCGGGCCTGGCGGACGCGCTTGCCGCGACCTTCGAGGCGTAGCACAGGGCCAGGGCGTCCCCCCGACGCCCTCCCCTACGACCGGCCTGCCGGGCTGCAGCTCGGCAGGCCGGCGGTGTCACCCTTGCTGATCTTCTTCAGTGCCTTGACGGCGTCGCCTATGGTGGCGACCTTCACCAGGGTCAGGCCCTGCGGAGTGTCCTTGGCGGCGGCCGCGCAGTTGTCCTTCGGCGTCAGGAAGAACTGCGCGCCCTTGCTCCGCGCACCGACCGTCTTCATGGAGATGCCGCCGATCGGGCCGACGTTGCCCTTGTCGTCGATGGTGCCCGTACCGGCCACGAACTTGCCGCCGGTCATGTTCCCGGGCGTCAGCTTGTCGATGATGCCGAGCGAGAACATCAGCCCGGCGCTGGGCCCGCCCACATCGGCCAGCTTGACGTCGATGGAGAACGGGAAGATGTGGTCCGCCCCGGCCTGGATGCCCACGACGGCCCGGCCCTGTTCCGCCGCCGTGGTGATGGCGACCTGCTTCTGTCCCGTGGTGGGCTTCTTGCCCTTCTTCTCCGCCGCGGCCGCCACCTTGGCGGGGATGATCGTGAAGACGGTCTTCTCGCCCGGCTTGTGCCGGGTGACGAACTTGGCGACATCGCCGGTCGCCTTGACCTGCTTGCCGTCCACCGCCGTGATCACATCGCCCGCGTGCAGCCGCCCGTCGGCCGGCTTGTCCTTCCGGACGGAGGCGACCACCGTCTGCTCCGTCACCGGGATGTGCAGCTGCTGCAGCGCCGCGACCTTGGCGCTCTCCTGGGACTGGGTGAACTCCTCGGCGTTCTCCTGGTCGGCCTGCTCGGCCGTCTGCCCCTCGGGATAGAGCGTCTTGTGCGGCACCACGGCGCTGTCGTGGTCCAGCCAGCCGACGAGCGCGTAGAAGAGATTCATGGTGTAGTCGGGGCCGGTGACCCGGACCGTGGTCATGTTGAGATGACCGGTCGGCTGGTACGTCTTGTGCCCGGAGATCTGCAGCACCGGTGCGCCGTCATGATCGCCGAGGGTGTTCACCGTCGGGCCCGGGGACATCTCCGAGTACGGCGCGGGGATCAGCACCGCGGTGCAGAGCAGCGCGATCAGCATCAGGGTCGAGGCGAGCAGCGTCGCGGTGCGGCGTGGCATGGAACGACAGTACGGGACGGGTATGACAACCGGCCCGCGGGGCCGTCCGTACGGGGACGCAGGGAACGGCCGTTGCTCATGCGTATGCCGGGACGCCGTCAGGCGGCGTCGGAGGCGGGGTCGGAAGCGGAATGCTCCCGTTCCATCGCCTCGCGGAACCGGGCGTAGCCGGCGAGTTCCTCGCCGTCCCCGGACTTACGGCTGCGTTGGGTCCAGGTACTCCACACCGTGGCGACGAGCGCAGCCAGAACCGGAACCAGCAACCACAGGAGCGCACCCACAGCGACCTCCCAACCCCTTGCACGACCGCAATCGACGATTAGCAGATTAACCATCCGATGGGTCAACGCTTACGCCAGGGGGCGGGTTACGCAACCGGAGCAACGGTGCCCCGGGCCGCTCCTAAACCCCCACCCACTCCTCTGCCCCATCGGAGAACGTCTGGTGCTTCCAGATGGGAACCTGGTGTTTGAGGTCGTCGATCAGCATGCGACACGCCTCGAACGCCTCGCCGCGGTGCGGGCAGGAGACCGCGACGACGACCGCCAGATCGCCGATGGCCAGTTCACCCACTCGGTGCACTGCGGCCAGCGCCCGGACGGGGTACTCCGCGACCACCTTCTCGGCGATCCGGCGGATCTCCTCCTCCGCGGAGGGGTGCGCAGAGTAGCCGAGCCCCTCGACGTCCGCACCGCCGTCGTGCGAACGGACCGTGCCGACGAACAGCGCCGTACCGCCCGCCGCGGCGTCCCCGACGGCCGCGAAGACCTCGTCCACGGACAGCGCGCTGTCGCGGATCGCAATGAGCCTGATCGGATCCGCGGCGGCCTGCTCACCGGGGTGGTCGCGGCCGGGGAGTGAGGTTTCGGCTGACATGCTCCCATCGTGCCGTACCGGGGCGCGCGAAGGAATGGCCGATTCCACCGGGCGTCCGGGACACCGTATGGAGGCTCATACAGGCCGCGGCCCCGCCGCCTCAGATACGGCGGCGGGCCTTGCGGGCACGGCGGACCAGGGCGGCGGTGCCCAGGAGGGCGACGGTGGCGCCGGCGGCACCGGCGGCGGTGGCGTCCTTGCGGCCCAGGCGGCGGCCCGCGACGGTGTGCCGTCCGGCGACCTCCTCCAGCAGCTCGGCCAGCACCTCCTCGTTCGTCCACTTCGGCCGCCAGCCCGCCTCGTGCAGGCGGCTGCCGCTGACCACCCAGGGATGCATGGTGTACGCGAGGTCCCCGGCGGGCGACGGGGTCAGCCCGATGCGGTGCAGCCGGGCGGCGGCCCCCAGGGCCACCGACGACGGCAGCTCCATGCGCCGGATCCCGGACAGCTCCTCGACCTCCTCCTGTTCCAGCCAGCCGTCGCAGCCCACCGCCAGCTCGCCGTCGACCTTCTCCAGGGCCGCGTACTCCAGGGCGCTGACCAGGTCCTCGACG
This sequence comes from Streptomyces sp. NPDC053427, assembly GCF_044544985.1. Taxonomy (NCBI): domain Bacteria; kingdom Bacillati; phylum Actinomycetota; class Actinomycetes; order Kitasatosporales; family Streptomycetaceae; genus Streptomyces; species Streptomyces sp. NPDC053427. Next base: position 358,733 of record NZ_JBITYA010000009.1, read on the forward strand.
TGGCAGAACTGCCAGGCGGGCCGGGATCCGGCGACGACCAGGAGGCGGGGCGACTCGAAATAGCGGGTCAGGGCGGTGTCGGTGCCGCCCACCAGGACGGCGGGGCGCAGGACGGTGACGTTCAGGCCGGGGTGGGCGCGGGGTGCGCGGTGGGCCAGGTGCTCGATCTCCAGGAGGTCGCCGACACCGGTGGCGTCCGCGGTGGCCCGCAGCTCGGCGTCCTCGGCCAGCGGAACATCGTTGTCGGGCAGCGCGCCGTAGACCATTGCCGAGGTGCACAGCACCACCCGGTGCACGCCGGCCGCCGCGGCGGCGGTCAGCACGGTCTGGGTGCCGCGCACGTTGTAGGCGGTGCGGGCGGCGGCGTCGGTCTCCAGGTCGAGATCGAGCGCCAGGTGGACGACGACATCGACGCCGCGCAATTTGTCGGCAATGGCCGGATCGCGGACATCCAGGACGTGCCACCGCGCCTCGGCGACGTCGCCGCGCCGCTCGTCGATGGCCACGACCTGCTTGATCTCGTCGGACGCCACCAGGGCACGGGTGAGCAGCGCGCCGACCCCGGAGGCGGCTCCGGTGACGGCCACGACGGGCCGGCGCAGCGGCCGGTCCACGGCGCCGCCTGCGCCGTGGCCTGTCGGCTCGGCGTTGGCCGCAGCGTTTCGCGCTGCGCGAACGGTCGGATCTGGGGAACTCACCGGGCGTCTCCAGCGGTTGAATTCAGTACGCACGCGAGATGACGCGTACGTACCAGGTGCCGTCCATCCTGCCGCAGGCACCGCCCCGGCGAAGCACCGAGCCCCGAAGCGGGCGGGGTGTCTACGCTGGAGGTGATGTCGGGCAGCCGCCGTCGGCCCCTGCCGATGGCCCTACGAGCCGAGGAAACCCGTGAGTGACACCCCATTTGGATTCGGCCTTCCGCCGGAGGAGCCGGAGGACGGCGACAACGGCAAGAAGAAGGGCGGCCAGGGAGGTAGCCAGGGCCCCGCGGACCCCTTCGGGTTCGGCGGCGGAAGCGGCGGCGCGGACAATCCGTTCGCGGCGCTCTTCGGCGGCATGGGCGGCCCCGGCGGCGAAATGAACCCTGGCGACCTGGGCGCCGCCTTCCAGAAGCTCGGCCAGATGCTCTCGTACGAGGGCGGCCCGGTGAACTGGGAGATGGCCAAGGACATCGCGCGGCAGACCGTCGCGCAGGGCGCCGAGGACGGCAGCAAGGACGCGAGCCTGTCGCCGGGCGAGCGCTCCGCGGTCGAGGAGGCCGTGCGGCTGGCGGACCTGTGGCTGGACGGCGTGACGTCGCTGCCGTCGGGGTCCGGCTCGGTGGTGGCCTGGAGCCGCGCCGAGTGGGTCGAGGAGACCCTGCCGGTGTGGCAGGACCTGGTGAACCCGCTCGCCGAGCGCGTCGGGTCGGCCATGGGCGATGTGCTGCCCGGGGAGATGCAGGCCATGGCGGGCCCGCTGCTCGGGATGATGCGCTCCATGGGCGGCGCGATGTTCGGCACCCAGATCGGTCAGGCGCTGGGCGTGCTGGCCGGTGAGGTCGTCGGCTCGACGGACATCGGGCTGCCGCTGGGGCCGGCCGGCAAGGCCGCGCTGCTGCCCGGGAACATCTCCTCGTTCGGCGAGGGCCTGGGCGTGCCGGAGGAGGAGGTGCGGCTGTATCTGGCCCTGCGGGAGGCCGCCCACCAGCGGCTCTTTGCGCATGTGCCGTGGCTGCGCTCGCATCTGTTCGGTGCCGTCGAGGGCTACGCCCGGGGCATCAAGGTCGATACGAGCAAGCTGGAGGACGTGGTCGGGCAGATCGACCCCCAGCATCCCGAGGAGCTGCAGAACGCCCTCCAGCAGGGCATGTTCCAGCCCGAGGACACCCCGGAGCAGAAGGCCGCGCTGGCCCGGCTGGAGACCGCGCTGGCACTCGTCGAGGGCTGGGTGGACGCGGTGGTGCACGCCGCCGCCAAGCCGCATCTGCCGTCGGCGGACAAGCTGCGCGAGACGCTGCGGCGCCGCCGGGCCAGCGGCGGCCCCGCCGAGCAGACGTTCTCCACCCTGATCGGTCTCCAGCTGCGTCCGCGGCGGCTGCGGGACGCCTCGCGGCTGTGGGCCTCGCTCACGGACGCCCGGGGCCTGGAGGGCCGCGACGGCCTGTGGGCGCACCCGGACATGCTGCCGACGGCGGCCGACCTGGACGACCCGGACGGGTTCGTGCACCACGAGCAGCTGGACTTCTCCGAGCTCGACAAGATGCTGGGCGAGGCGGCGAGCGGCGGCAAGCCGGATCTGTCCAAGCCCGCCGGGGACGCCAAGGGCTCCGACGGCCCGGACCGGGTGTCCGACGCCGGCAAGGGTGACGAGCCCAAGGCCTCCGACGACGGCAAGGGGGACGACGGCGAGTGAGTCTGCATGAGGACGCGGCGCGGGTGCTCAAGGAGTGGCCCGCGCCGTCGGACGACCAGGAGCGGCTGCGGCTGGCGTATCTCGACCATCTCGCCGCCCACGAGGACGGCATGTGGAAGCCGTGCAAGGACGGGCACATCACGGCGAGCGCGCTGGTGGTCGACCCGGCCGGCGGCCGGGTACTGCTCACCTTGCACCGCAAGCTGAAGATGTGGCTCCAGATGGGCGGGCACTGCGAGCCGGAGGATGCGACGTTGGCGGACGCGGCGCTGCGCGAGGCCCGGGAAGAGTCCGGGATCGCCCAGGGGCTGACCCTGCTGCCCGGCGGACCGGTGCGGCTGGACCGTCATCACACGCCCTGCGCCTGGCATCTGGACGTCCAGTACGCGGCGCTGGCGCCCGCGGGCGCGGTGGCGGCGATCAGCGACGAGTCGCTGGACCTGCGGTGGTTCCCGTACGACGAGGTGGCCGCCGTCGCCGATGCGTCGGTGGTGCGCCTGGTGGAGCGCACCCGCGCGCTTCTCTAGACGGACGCAGCCGGCGCCCGTCCCCCAGGGGCGGGCGCCGGATCCGGCCGGACCGACGGTCGTACGTCAGTTGGTGAAGATGTTGCCCTGGTTGGCTCCGTGCGCGCCCTGCTGGCCCATACCGAACTGGGCGGCGACCCCGGAGCCGATCACGGCGTTCTGCGGCGGCAGCAGCTCGCTGGGCTGCACCAGCGCATAGCCCTGCCCGAGGAAGCTGAGCTCCCAGCCCTCGCCGGTGTTGCCGCGCCGACGCCACACCCCGGAGGAATGCGTCTGCGCCTGCATCTGCACCCGCAGCGACTTGGACCAGGCGACCACCGCATCGGCGTCGGCGTTGACGTACTTCTCGGGCGTGACCTGCAGCATCAGCGGCTGGCCGGAGGTCATCAGCACGACCTTGCCCTGCCCGGAGATGTTGAGCTGGTACTTGCCGGTGCCGGAGATGCCGAACTGGCTGTCGACGGAGACGACGTCCCAGTGGAGGGCGGAGTCCAGCGCCAGCACATAGCTGCTGTCGACGGTCAGCCCCTGGTGGTCGACGTCGACGACATGGATGTACTGGGCGAGGTTGGCCAGATAGACCGTGCCCTGCCCGGAGATCCGCATCAGGTCGAGGCCCTCGCCGGACATGGCGCGGGCGCGGTGCTGACCCTGCGTTTGGTAGTTGCCCTCGAACTCGAGCAGTCCCTGATAGGCGACCATCGACCCCTTACGGGCGAGGAGGTCCTCGTGGCCCTCGAGGGCGACCCGCAGCAGCTGCTCGTTCTGCAGGGCGTAGCGGTCCTGGGTCTGTGCCTCGGTGAAGGCGAAAAGCGGACTCTGCATGGCGTGTTCGGTCCTCCCCCTCAGCCCCGGGCCCGGAGCCGGTCGGTGCTGTCCTCGCTGGGCTGGACGACGACGAACCCCTGGCCGGAGAAGCCCAGCTGGTACGCCTCGCCGCTGCCGCGTCCGATCATCGAGGACGCCTTGAAGCTGCGCTTGCCCTTCATCTTCAGATTGGTGGACCAGGCGACGAGGGCGTCGGGGTCCACATAGGTCTCGTCCTCGCCCCGGCCGCAGTCGACGACTATGGGCGTGCCCCGGGAGGTCAGCGCGACCCAGCCGGTGCCGGAGATCCCGACGTTGAAGAGCCCCTGGCCGGCGAACTTCGCCATCCCCTTGACGCGCTGCACGCCCCACTGGAGGTGGGCGTCGAAGGCGAGGATGTTGGTGCCGTTGACGGAGAGCGAGTCGCCGTTGAGGTTGATGCAGACCACGTCGGCGCCGTAGTCGGCGAGGAAGAGCAGGCCGTCGCCGGAGCACTTCATCAGCGGGGCGCCCTCACCGGAGATCCACTGGGAGGCCATCTGGCGCACCGCGGGCGGGTTGGGCTCGTACTGGACGAACCCTTCGTAGGCGACCATCGAGCCGGTGCGCGCGAAGACGTCCTGGCCGCTCTGCATGGCGATCTTCACCATGGCGTTGCCGTGGTTCTCCATACGGGCGGCGGGCGGGGTCGGGACGTAGCCCGACAGCTGCTGCTGGTTCATGTTTTACGGGCTCCCTCAGACCTCGTAGGGCTGGACGACGATGAAGTTGCCGGGCGCGCCGCGGAACTGGAGGTTCACGGTCTCGCCGGAGTGTCCCGGATAGGCCTGCCGACGCACGCTCACCTGGCTGGAGATGATCACCTGGGAGGCGGCGGACCAGGCCACGATGGCGTTGGCGTCGGCGAAGGTGGTCGGGGTGACCGGCAGCACGACGGGCGTGCCCTGGGTCTTGACGACGATCGTGCCGGTCCCCTGGAACTGCATGGTGAACAGGGCGCCACCAGGGATGCCGTGGCCCTCGATCCGGCGGACCTCGTGCTGCAGCGACTCGTCGAAGGCGAGCACGGACTCGGCGGAGACGCAGATGGCGTCGCCCTGCAGCTCGATGGGGTGGACATGGGCGCTGTTCTCCGCGAAGAACACCTGGCCCTGGCCGCTGCAGCGCATCAGCTGCATCTCCTGGCCGGTGGCATTGCCGGTGATCCGGCCGCGGAAGCCGGCGCCCTTGTAGCCGAAGTCGACCTTGCCCTGGTAGAGCACCATGCTGCCCTGCTTGGCGAGCACCGGCTGGCCGTCGACACCGAGGTCGACGCGGATCAGCTTGGCGTTCTGCGGCGCCCAGCGCTGACCCGTGGGCGCTTCCTTGTACTTGTCCAGTACGACACCGAGGCCGGGGCCACCGCCCTGGGGGACGGCCGGGACCTGGCCCGGATGCGGCGCACCGGGGGGCTGCGCTCCCGGCTGGCCGTACGGCGCGGGCTGGGCGGGGAACTGGCCGGGCTGGCCGTACAGGGCCTGGCCGGGCACCGGCTGACCGGGCATCGGCTGGCCGTACGGGGGCGCCTGCGGGGCCTGCTGGCCGGGGTAGCCGCCCGGCGCGGGCTGACCATAGGGGGCGGGCTGCTGCTGTCCGGGCGGGCCGGGCACACCGGGCGGCGGCACCGGGCCCCCGGGCGGGACCAGCGGCGCGGCGATCGTCGGCGCGTTGTGCACCTGCGGGGCAACGGGCGCCTGGGGCTGCGGCTGCTGCGGGGCCGCCGGGGGCGCGCCCTGCGGCGGGCCGAAGTCGGGCGCGGGCTGCTGCGGCGCGGCGGGGGCCGCGAAGGACGGCGCGGGCGCGGGCGCCCCACCGGCCGGCGGCGCGAAACCGGGCGCCCCCTGGGCCGCGGCGGGCGGAGCCTCCGCCTCCGCCTCTTCGGCGACCTCGCCGCCGAAGTTCTTCAGCAGCGCCTCCAGGCCGCCGTCGAATCCCTGGCCGACCGCGGCGAACCGCCAGACGTCCTTGAGATAGAAGTCGCCGAGCATGACGGCACGTTCCGTGCTGAACTCGCTACCGTCGAAGGAGTAGCGGGCAACTTCCTCGCCGCCGGCCACGATCCGGATGTAGCCGGGGCCGATCTGGGAGATCTGGCCCGCGCCGTCGAGCGCCGCGCTGAAGGACAGCTTCTGGATGTGCGGCGGGATCTTGTCGAGCGTGACCCGGAAGGACTCGGCGTCGCCGGCCTGCGCGCCGAGCAGCTGGATCGACTCCTCGGGCGACTTGGGCTGGTTGAAGAAGATGAAGTACCGGTCGTCGGAGAGCCGTTCCCCGGCATCCAGACCGAAGCAGCTGATGTCGAAGGTCAGGCCCGGACCGCCGATCTGCACGCCGACGTACAGATCCGTTCCCGCCGTCAGATCACTGACCTTGGCCTTGTGGCCCCGCTGGAATTCCCTGGCCATACGTTACGACCGTCCCCCGCTCCCGCTGTGAGTTCGTCACGCGCCAGGCTAACCGCTGGCGCTGACAGCGGGCGATGCCGGGGCACCGCCAATGCCACCGGGCGCGGCCCTCATTCCCTGCGCGCCGCGGGCAAATGCGGCAACCTGTCGGCCGCGACGACGCCTTCGAGGTAGCCGCGGGCCCGCTCCGTCCGCGGATAGGACTCCAGCAGGCGCCAGAACCGCGGTCCGTGACCGGGAACGAGAAGGTGGGCGAGCTCATGCAGCAGTACGTAGTCGATGACGTACTCCGGCATGCCCTGCAGACGGTGCGAGAGACGGATGCTGCCCTCGGCCGGGGTGCACGAGCCCCAGCGGGTGTTCTGATTGGTCACCCAGCGCACGGACGCGGGCCGGGCCCGCCCCTCGAGGAACTGCCCGGACAGCCGCTCGGCCCGCTCGGCGAGGTCGCTGTCGCCCAGCATCCGCTTGCTCTCCTGGGCGGCGAGCTTGTCCAGCATGACCGTGACCCAGCGCCGCTCCTCGGCCTCGGACATACGGGCCGGAATCAGGACCACCGTACGGTCGCCCTCACGGTACGCGGAGACCGTTCTGCGCCGCCGTGAGCTGCGGCGCACCTCGACCGCACTCGTCCCCGATCCGCGGGCCTTCGGGCTCTGGGCAGCCCCGCGCGAGGTGTCTGCGGCGCGGCGCAGGGGTGTCTCTCCGGAGCCGCGTGGCGTGGGGTCGGCGGGCACGCGCCCGACGTTACCCGCTGGCCCCGGGCGAAGTCCCGCCCGGCGGACGGTTCGCCACCGAAACACTCCACGGCGCGCACCACTCGTACGACACATACCCGGCGCCGGCGGACACCGCCGCCTGTGGATAACTTCACCGACTTTTTCCTTCTGCCGCATGCTGAGGGCAGGACGACGAGGGACGGGGGCGGATCATGCATCCGATGCTCAAGCCCGCGCTGCGGCGCGGCTGGCCGGACAGGGAGACGGTGCGGTTCGGGGTGGCGCCGGCCCACGCGAAAGAGGTGCGCCCGGTCGACACCGCGACCGGCAGCTTCCTGGGAATGATCGACGGCACGCGCAGCCTGCAGCAACTGGTCACGGCGGCCGGGGCGCTGGACCTCCCGCCCGCGCACGCACGGGGCGTGGTGGAACGCCTGGGCGCCGCCGGGCTCCTGGAGGCCCCGGCGGCGGGCGGCCCGGCGGCCGATGCGGTGCGGGCGGACGGCCCGGCCCTCGACCGGCTGCGGCCGGACCTGGCCTCGCTGTCGGTACGGCACCCCGAAGCGGCGGGCGCCCTGGGGCGGATGGGGGCACGCCGCGGAGTCCGCGTACGGGTGCGCGGGACGGGACGGGTGGGAGCCGCGGTCGCGGCGCTGCTCTCCGCCTCGGGGCTCGGCCGGGTGGAGGTGCTGGACGGCGGCACCGTCGAACCGTGGGACGTCACACCGGGCGGACTGCCGGCCGAGCGGATCGGCGAGCGGCGCGACGCCTGCGCACGACGGCTGGTCCAGCAGTCCTCCCCCTGGAGCCGCACACCCCGGCCGAGGGGCCCGGTCGGCGATTCCGGCGAGCCGGGACTGTCCCTGGTGGTGCTCACCCCACGCGACGGCCTCGCCGCGTACGCCCCCGACCCCGTCCTGTCCGAACCGTTCCTCACGGCCGGCATCCCGCATCTTTACGCCGGGGTGATCGAGGGCACGGGAGTGGTGGGTCCGCTGGTCCTTCCGGGCGGTTCGGCATGCGCCCGCTGCGACGAGTTACGGCGTACGGAAACGGAGCCGGCCTGGCCTCGGCTGCTCTCGCAGTGGCGGTCGGGGCGCGCCTCGACCGCCGTACCGGCCTGTGATGCCGCACTGGCGGCGGCGGTGGCCGGGCTCGCCGCCGTACAGGCGCTGACGTTCCTCGACGGCGAACTCCCGCCGTGCACAGGGGCGCGGATGGAGCTCCCGCTGCCGTGTGCGAGCGTGCGCACGGTGAGGATCGAGCCGCATCCCGAGTGCGGCTGCGGTGCCGCCGCTCCACATAGTGGGGCGGGCGCCTCGGATTCTCGAACACGAGACGCCACAATGACGGAGTAACCCCGGTAGGGGGACAGTGTGAGTTGGAGGGGCGCATGTCTGATCTTCCCCGCAAGGCGGTCACCCGCACCGCCAAGCTGGCCGCCCTGCCGCTGGGGTTCGCCGGCCGCGCCACCTGGGGCCTGGGCAAGCGGATAGGCGGCAGATCCGCCGAGATCGTCGGCCGCGAACTCCAACAGCGCACCGCGGAACAGCTCTTCAAGGTGCTCGGCGAGCTGAAGGGCGGCGCGATGAAGTTCGGGCAGGCCCTGTCGGTCTTCGAGTCCGCGCTCCCCGAGGAGATCGCCGGGCCCTACCGCGCCGCCCTGACGAAGCTTCAGGAAGCCGCGCCGCCGATGCCGACCGGCACGGTGCACGCCGTACTGGCGGAGCGGCTCGGCGACGACTGGCGACAGCTGTTCGAGGAGTTCGAGGACAAGCCGGCGGCCGCCGCGTCCATCGGGCAGGTGCACCGCGCGGTATGGCACGACGGCCGCGAGGTGGCCGTCAAGGTGCAGTACCCGGGGGCGGGCCAGGCACTGCTGTCGGACCTCACCCAGCTGAGCCGGTTCGCGCGGCTGCTGGGACCGCTGATCCCGGGCATGGACATCAAGCCGCTGATCACCGAGCTGCGCGACCGGGTCTCGGAGGAGCTGGACTACGGCCTGGAGGCCGAGGCCCAGCAGGCGCATGCCGAGGAGTTCGCCGACGACCCGGATGTCGCCGTACCCGCCGTCGTCCACCAGAGCGACCAGGTGCTGGTGACGGAGTGGATGGACGGCGTACCGCTGTCCGAGATCATCGCGAACGGCACCGAGGAACAGCGCAACCGGGCCGGACAGCTCCTGGCCCGCTTCCTCTTCTCCGGCCCCGCCCGCACCGGCCTGCTGCACGCCGACCCGCATCCGGGCAACTTCCGGCTGCTGACCGGCGACGACCCGGACGGACCCGCCGACCGGTGGCGGCTGGGGGTGCTGGACTTCGGCACCGTCGACCGGCTGCCCGAGGGCCTGCCGCCGACCATCGGCACCTCGCTGCGGATGACGCTGGACGGCGAGGCGGACGGGGTCTACCAGCTGCTGTGCGAGGAGGGCTTCGTCAAGGAGACCATCGAGCTGGACCCGGACGCGGTGCTGGACTATCTGCTGCCGATCATCGAACCGGCGCAGGTCGAGGAGTTCACCTTCACCCGCGACTGGATGCGCCATCAGGCGACCCGGATCGGCGACCCCCGCTCACCCGCCCACCAGTTGGGCAAGCGGCTCAACCTGCCGCCCGCATACCTGCTGATCCACCGAGTGACCTTGAGCACGATCGGCGTGCTGTGCCAGCTCGGGGCGACGGTACGGCTGCGGGACGAGCTGGCGGCGTGGCTGCCCGGGTTCGTACCGCAGGAGGAGGCCGAGCCGACGGCGGACGAAGCAGACCTCACCCTGGAGATCGACGCGGACATCGACGACGGCGACGCCGGGCGGGAGAAGGAGGCCGTGCGGGAGAGCCCGGCCTGAGCGCGCCGCCCGGCCGACCGGGCGGCGGCCGCGATGACCGCGCGCCCTCACCACCAGCTGGAATCCAGGCGCCCCTCGATGGCCCGGATGTTCTCCCGCGCGCAGGCCTCACAGAAGTAACGACGCTCCCCGTTCTCGACGGAGCACGTCCAGGTCGGCGGTGCGCCCTCGGCGACCGCGCCACAGCCGGCGCACACGGTGTGGCCGCCGGTCAACTCCGCCTGTTCATGCGTCTGCTGTTCCACCATCCGACGATATCCCCGACAACCGCATCAACCCGGATACAACGCCGCAACACCACACGGGGCCCGCCCTGTCGGACGGACCCCGTGTGCGGGATGCAGACCCCCGTTACTGCATCACAGCCATGGCCAGCGCGCGGCGGGCACGCAGCGACGCACGCTCGGCGCGCCGCTGCATACGCCGCGCGGCGGCGAGCCGGTGAGCCCTGCGTTCGGACTCGGCCTCCCGGAGGCGTTCATGCATATGCGCACGCGCCAGGGCTTCTGGGATGAGTTGCATGGCGTGGTTCCTGTTCTGACGCGACTCGATCGCGTCGGCGTTCACGGGGGCGGGCGTGTCGGTGAAAGTGGGATTCATCGTGGGGTCCTGCTTCTTGGGATCCCGGGTGACGGGACGGTCGATCGTTCCTGTGCCGGTGAGGTTCATGCCGCGACCGGGTTCTTGCGCGGACGGCCACGCGGACGCTTGCGGGGCACGACGACACCCTGGACGAAGAGCTCTCCGCCCCAGACGCCCCAGGGCTCACGGCGGTCCTTGGCGCCGGCGAGGCAGGCCTCACGCACGGGACAGGTCTGACACAGCGTCTTGGCGTACTCGACGTCGGCCGGGGACTCGGCGAAGAAGACCTCGGGGTCATAGGTGCGGCACGGGACGGCAGCGCCGAGGCGGTCGATCTCGTCGTCGAGCTCGGTGAGGGGCAGCAAGGAGTTCTCCTGGGGGTCGGGCGGAGGGATCAGGTCGGTCGCTACGGACGGGGTGTGCGTCTGCAGTTGCACGGTGTGTGTTCCTCGTCTGTTTCGGCCCGGCTGGTGGCGGGCGCGTGGGGCAAACAAAAGGGCCGCGGATCCCGGTGTGGGTTCCGCGGCCCTGGAAGGTGCCGACCTAATCTGCCGATCAGGCTGGATCTCTCCAGGGTTCGAGGCCGCGGTAGGCCCACATTTCATGCTGCGTCTGGTACTGCTTCCGGGATCCGGCACCATTGGCCGCCGCTTCGAAGGCAAAGGCATTCGCCTCTGCCGCCGCTGCTGCTACCGCAGGTGCCTCGGTCGGTCGCGCGGCGCGCTCACTGAGCGTCAGCACAGTGAGGGTCTCGGGGCGCGCAACCTCGGTACCGGACAGGCGGCCGAAGCCGGACAGACCGGTGCCCAGGAGCGAGGAGCCGAGGGTGCAGGTGGCGACGACCGAGAGATCGGTCATTTTGTTGGTCTCGATAATGCTGATCACTGGGCTCGCCTCCTCTCGGCGTCTCGGTGGACCGGGAATCCCGTTCCAGGCTTGTTCAAGTACAGCACGGATCCATCGGATCTCGGAAGGTTCCGTTGTCTCCGTTGCTTGTGAAGGCTATGGGGCTGCGCTCCACACACGCAAACTATTTTTCCGACGAGTTTTTCGCGGCGCCTTCGGATGCCTCCTCCAGCACGTCCACGAGTTCCTCGCCGGCGCAGAGTGCCAGCACATCCGCCCCGTAGCGGTCCAGCTTTCGCCGTCCCACCCCTGAGATGCCCGCAAGCTCCGATTCGGTTCCCGGAACCGCCTCGGAAATCGCCATCAGCGTCTTGTCGGTGAAGACGCAGTACGCCGGCTGCCGCGTCCGGGCCGCCTGTTCGGCGCGCCAGTCCCGCAGCCGCTCGTAGAGCGCCTCGTCGATCTCCGACGGGCAGTCCTCACAGCGCATCAGCTTCATCTCGCCCGCGTCCGTCAGGGTCTTGTTGCACACCCGGCAACGCGCCGGACGGCGGTCCCTGCGCCGGCTCGCCCCCGCCGCCGCACCCCCGCGCTCGACGCCGCCGGCCACCGCACCGGCCGAACGGCGCCCGGCCATCGCCCCGGACCCGGGCCGCAGCCCGCTCAGGAACCGGCTGGCGCGGCGCGACGCACGGCCACCGGGCGAGCGCGCCAGCGACCACGACAGCCCCAGATGCATCCGGGCGCGGGTCACCCCGACATAAAGGAGCCGACGCTCCTCCTCCATCTGCTCATCGGTCTTGGCGTAGGTGATCGGCATCATGCCCTCGGTGAGACCCACCAGGAAAACGGCGTCCCACTCCAGGCCCTTCGCCGCATGCAGCGAGGCGAGCGTGACCCCCTCGACCGTCGGGGCGTGCTGGGCGTTGGCCCGCTCGTCCAGCTCGGCCACCAGGTCGGCGAGGGTCGCTTCGGGGCGGGCCTTGGCGAAGTCCTCGGCCAGCCGCACCAGCGCCGCCAGGGATTCCCAGCGGTCGCGCACCGCGCCGGATCCGGCCGGCGGCCGGCTCGTCCAGCCCATGTCGCTGAGCACCGCCCGCACCTCGGACGGCAGACCGACCGCATCGTCGAGCAGCGCGTCATTGCCCCCGAAGCGGGCGGCGCCGCGCAGCTTGACCCCGGCCTCCCGCACCTCGGGCCGCTCGAAGAACCGCTCGGCCCCGCGCAGCAGGTAGGGCACGCCGGCGTCGGCCAGCGCCTGTTCGTAGACCTCGGACTGGGCGTTGATACGGAAGAGCACGGCGATCTCGCCGGCCGGGACCCCGGAGGCGATGAGGTCGCGGATCCGCCGGGCCGTGCCCTCCGCCTCGGCAGGCTCGTCGGCGTACTCCACATACGCGGGCTCCGGACCCGCCTCGCGCTGCGAGACCAGCTCCAGCCGGTGTTCGGCGGCCCGGCCCTTGGCCTGGGTGAGCAGCCCGTTGGCGAGGTGGACGACCTGCGGGGTGGAGCGGTAGTCGCGGACGAGCTTGACGACGGTGGCGTTCGGATGGCGCGTACGGAAGTTGAGCAGATGGTCCGGAGTGGCGCCCGTGAAGCTGTAGATCGTCTGGCTGGCGTCGCCGACCACGCACAGGCTGTCGCGGTCCCCCAGCCACAGCTCCAGCAGCCGCTGCTGCAGCGGGCTGACGTCCTGGTACTCGTCCACGACGAAGTGCTGATACTGCGTCCGCACCTGCTCGGCGATGTCATGCCGGTCCTGCAGCACACCGACCGTGAGCAGCAGCACGTCCTCGAAGTCGATGGTGCCCCGGTCGCGCTTGAGCTGCTCGTACGTGCGGTAGATCTGCCCGATCTCGGCCGGGTCGCGCGGCGCCTCCCGGCCGGCCTTGACGACCGCGGCCGGATAGTCGGCGGGCACGGTCTGGGTGACCTTGGACCACTCGATCTCGGCCGTGACATCACGCAGCTCATTGCGGTCGAGCCGGATGCCGCAGCGCGCGGCGGCCTCGGCGACGACCTGGATCTTGCGCTCCAGCAGCCGCGGGACCTCCCCGCCGACCGCCTTCGGCCAGAAGAACTGCAGCTGCCGCAGGGCCGCGGAGTGGAACGTCCTGGCCTGGACGCCCCCCGCACCGAGCTGCCGCAGCCGCCCCCGCATCTCGCCCGCCGCGCGCGCGGTGAATGTGACAGCAAGCACACTGGCCGGCTGCAGGATCCCGGCCCGCACGCCGTACGCGATCCGGTGCGTGATCGCGCGGGTCTTCCCCGTCCCGGCGCCGGCCAGCACGCACACCGGACCGTGCAGAGCCGTCGCGACCTCGCGCTGCTCGGGGTCGAGCCCGTCGAGCACCGCATCGGCCGTCTCGGGGACCTGCGGGAAAAGAGTGGAGTGCGTTGCTGGTGTCACCCCGCCATGCTGCCAGGTCCGCGGAGGCACCCGGGAAAGTTGTCCACAGGCGACGTACTCCGGTCGTACCGCCTCCGCCCGCCGGGGACGGCCGACGACGCGAGGCCGGGCCGCTCTGCTGTGCTGTGCAGCGGCGGCCGAGGCAGGGGCGATCCTCCGGCCTGACCGCCGGGACTCTCACTGGTCGGCGCTGCCGGGATCCGGCGGCCGGGGCCTCGGGGCGGGAGCGGGGTTCGGGGACGCGGGACACGGGGGCATGGGGCCCGGGGGGCCGGGGCGTGGCGGGGCGGCGGGAGGTTGTCCGGGGCGGCCGGGGACGGTCGGGGGTCAGCCGGGTTGGGGGCGCGGGGGTCGGGAGGGGGGTTCGGCCGGGGCTGGGGTGGGCGCGGGGTGGGGTGGGCACGGGGTGGGGCGGGGCGGGTGGGGGCGGGGGCGGGGCTTGGAAGCAGGGTTCGGCTGGGGTGAGGGGCGGGGCGGGGCGGGGCGGGGGAGGAAAACGAAGCGGCAGCCGCAAGGCGACAAGCCTCGGAAACGCGTCGGGAATGGTCCGGCCCCCCTGTGCGTTGACGTGCTAGTCGCCGCCGCGGACACCCTGTCCGGGCGGCCTGGACACGAGACGTGAGGAGCGCGGGGCGCATGGCGGGAACCGTGACGATGTACAGCACCACCTGGTGCGGATACTGCCGTCGACTGAAGGGGCAGATGGACCGCGAGGGCATCGCGTACACCGAGATCAACATTGAGCACGACCCGGAGTCGGCGGCCTTCGTCGAGAAGGCGAACGACGGCAATCAGACGGTGCCGACGGTTCTGGTGGTTCCCCCCAGCGGCGGCGAGAACATCGTCATGACGAACCCCAGCCTCGCCCAGGTGAAGCAGGCTCTCGCCGTCTGACGCTCTCGCCGTCCGAGCTCTCGGCGTCCGAGGCTCCCCCGCGCTGCGCCCCCTCCGGTCGATGTCACCGGAGGGGGCGGCGCTCTGTGGAGGCGCGGACGCCGGCCCTCGGTCAGGCGCCGACGTAGGCCGCGAGGTGCTCGCCGGTGAGGGTGGAGCGGGCGGCGACGAGGTCGGCGGGCGTGCCCTCGAAGACGATCCTGCCGCCGTCGTGGCCGGCGCCGGGGCCGAGGTCGATGATCCAGTCGGCGTGCGCCATGACCGCCTGGTGGTGCTCGACAACGATGACCGACTTGCCGGAGTCGACGAGCCGGTCGAGCAGGCCGAGCAGCTGCTCGACGTCGGCGAGGTGCAGGCCGGTGGTCGGCTCGTCGAGGACGTAGACGCCGCCCTTGTCGGCCATGTGGGTGGCCAGCTTGAGCCGCTGGCGCTCGCCGCCGGACAGCGTGGTGAGCGGCTGGCCGATGGTGAGGTAGCCGAGCCCGACGTCGGCGAGCCGGCCGAGGATGCGGTGCGCGGCCGGTGTGTGCGCCTCGCCGGCGCCGAAGAACTCTTCCGCCTCGGCCACCGACATCGCGAGCACCTGACTGATGTCGCGGCCGCCGAGGTGGTGGTCGAGGACCGATGCCTCGAACCGCTTGCCCTCGCACTCCTCGCAGGTGCTGGTGGCACCGGCCATCATCGCCAGATCGGTGTAGAGGACGCCGATGCCGTTGCAGGTGGGGCAGGCGCCCTCGGAGTTGGCGCTGAACAGCGCCGGCTTCACGCCGTTGGCCTTGGCGAACGCCTTGCGGATCGGGTCGAGCAGTCCGGTGTACGTCGCCGGGTTGCTCCGTCGCGAGCCGCGGATGGCGGTCTGGTCGACCGAGATCACACCGGCGTCGGCGGGGATCGAGCCGTGCACGAGCGAGCTCTTTCCGGAGCCGGCGACGCCGGTGATGACGGTGAGCACCCCGAGCGGGATGTCGACATCGACGCCCCGCAGGTTGTGCGTCGTCGCGCCGCGGATCTCCAGCGCGCCGGTGGGCGTGCGCACCGTCTCCTTGACGGCGGCCCGGTCGTCGAGATGGCGGCCGGTGATGGTGCCGCCGGCCCGCAGCCCCTCGACGGTGCCCTCGAAGCAGACCGTGCCGCCCGCCGTACCGGCGCCGGGGCCGAGGTCGACCACGTGGTCGGCGATGACGATCGTCTCCGGCTTGTGTTCCACGACGAGCACCGTGTTGCCCTTGTCCCGCAGCTGCAGCAGCAGGTCGTTCATCCGCTGGATGTCATGGGGGTGCAGGCCGATGGTGGGCTCGTCGAAGACGTAGGTGACGTCGGTGAGCGAGGAGCCGAGGTGGCGGATCATCTTGACGCGCTGCGCCTCGCCGCCCGACAGCGTGCCCGCGGGCCGTTCGAGCGAGAGATAGCCGAGGCCGATCCCCACGAACGAGTCGAGGGTCCGTTGCAGCGTCGCGAGCAGCGGCGCCACCGACGGCTCGTTCAGGCCGCGGACCCATGCGGCCAGGTCGCTGATCTGCATCGCGCAGGCGTCGGCGATGTTGATTTTCTTGATCTTCGACGACCGGGCGGGCTCGCTGAGCCGGGTGCCGTCGCACTCGGGGCAGGTGGTGAAGGTCATCGCGCGTTCCACGAAGGCGCGGACGTGCGGCTGCAGCGCGTCGATGTCCTTGGACAGCATGGACTTCTGGATCTTCGGGATCAGACCCTCGTACGTCAGGTTGATGCCGTCGACCTTGATCTTGGTCGGCTCCTTGTGGAGGAGGTCGCTCAGCTCCTTCTTGGTGTACTTGCGGATCGGCTTGTCCGGGTCGAAGAAGCCGCAGCCGGTGAAGATGCGGCCGTACCAGCCGTCCATGCTGTAGCCGGGGATGGTGAGCGCGCCCTCGTTGAGCGATTTGCCTGCGTCGTAGAGCTGGGTGAGGTCGATGTCGGAGACCGTGCCCCGGCCTTCGCAGCGCGTACACATGCCGCCGGTGCGGGTGAAGCTCGCCTTCACCGTTTTCTTGGCACCGCGCTCGACGGTGATCGCGCCGCTCGCCCGGACCGACGGGACGTTGAAGGAGAACGCGTTGGGCGAGCCGATGTGCGGCTTCCCGAGCCGGCTGAAGAGGATGCGCAGCATCGCGTTGGCGTCGGTGGCGGTACCGACCGTGGAGCGGGGGTCGGCACCCATCCGCTGCTGGTCGACGATGATCGCGGTCGTCAGCCCTTCGAGTACGTCGACCTCGGGCCGCGCCTGGGTCGGCATGAAGCCCTGGACGAAGGTGCTGTAGGTCTCGTTGATCAGCCGTTGCGACTCCGCGGCGATCGTGTCGAAGACCAGGGAGCTCTTGCCCGAGCCGGAGACGCCGGTGAACACCGTCAGCCGGCGCTTCGGGATCTCGACGCTGACGTCCTTGAGGTTGTTCTCGCGCGCGCCGTGCACGCGGATCAGCTCGTGGCTGTCGGCGTCGCGCAGCGCGGACGGCTGCGTGTCGGATCTCGTGGCCATGCTCATCGTGTCTCCGTCCGTGAGTGCGGTGCGCGCGGCGAGCCGGTCATCCGCTGCGGCAGCGCGTCGATCTCGGGGCGGCACTCATGGTTCCTGAAGCAGTCCGAGGACGTTGCCATCGGGGTCGGTGACGGTGGCCACCAGGCGGCCGCCTCCGACGTCGCGCGCGGGTTCCTTCACGGTGGCGCCGGCGGCGGTCATCTCGGCCAGCTTCGCCTCGAGGTCCGGCACGTGCCAGTAGGCCACCGGTGAGGTCATGCTCTGCGGTCCGCCGCCCGGCACCAGCCCGATGTGCTGGCCGGCGGCCTCGAAGCCGACGTAGTAGGGCTCGTCGGCCATCGGCGGTACGCCGAGCAGGGCGGCGTACACCGCCTTGGCCGCCGCCAGGTCGGATACGGGATGCAGCACGGTCTTGATGCCCTGGGTGGGAGAGCCGGTCATGGTCACTCCTGACGTCGTGGGTCCGGCCGGGATCGTCCGGCCGGGCGGCGAGGGGGAGCCGGGAGATGGGCCGTCCGATCGCCCCGGACGACGATTTCGCCGTGGGCCGTCGGTCTTCGCCGGGCCCGGCCCGCAGGTGAAGGGGGTGTCCTGGGCCGCGGGAGGACCTTCGCCGCCGTCGACCGTCCCGTGTCCGGAGGGGGCGGGGCCGTCCGGTCGGCGGCCGGGCTTTCGCAGGGCCTTCCCTCTCGTCGGCCGTCTCGTCGTCCGTCTCGTCCTGCGAGAGGCTCTAGCCGGAATTTTATCGACCGTGCCGACCGTGCGCTGTGTGGACAGTGCGGCGCCGGCGGATCCGTCCCCGGGGCCGGTCGGGCGGGAGACCGGTGTGCCGGGCGGCTCGGCCGCGCCGCACACGGCCGTGGGCCGGGCCCGGTGAAGGGTCCGGCCCACGGTGCCGTGCGGTCAGGGCTTGGGGAGCGGCTTGCCGTACCAGAGCTCGATGAGGCGGGCGGCGATGGAGATGCCGTAGGGCGGGAGGACCTCGCCGGATTCGAAGGCGGCGTGCAGGTCCTCGCGGGAGAACCAGCGGGCTTCCTCGATCTCCTCGCCGTCGACCTGGATCTCGGAGGAGGTGGCGCGGGCCATGAAGCCGAGCATCAGGCTGGAGGGGAAGGGCCAGGGCTGGCTGGCCACGTATTCCACGTCGCCGACGACGACGCCGGCCTCCTCGAAGACCTCGCGGGCGACCGACTGCTCGATGGACTCGCCGGGCTCGACGAAGCCGGCGAGGGTGGAGAAGCGTCCTTCGGGCCAGTGGACCTGGCGGCCGAGGAGCGCGCGGTCCTCCTCGTCGGTGACCAGCATGATCACGGCCGGGTCGGTGCGCGGGTAGTGCTCGGCGCCGCAGGCGGGGCAGCGGCGGATGTGGCCGGCGGCGGCGATGACGGTGCGCTCGCCGCAGCGTGAGCAGAAGCGGTGCAGGCGCTGCCAGTTCTCGAGGGCGACGGCGTGGACGAGGAGCCCCGCGTCGCGGGGGGACAGCAGCAGCCCCGCCTCGCGCAGGCCGGCCGGGCGGGCGGACTGGTCCATGCGGCCGGGGAGGGCGTCCTTCTGGAGGGCGAAGTAGCTGATGCCCTCTTCGTCGGTGCCGAGGTAGTAGCGGTGGGCCTCGGTCAGCGGCGCCTCGAAGGACGGCGTCATGATCAGTTCGGTGCGGCCGTCGGGGGTGTCGTCGATGAGCGCCTGGCCGCCGGACACCACGAAGACGCGCGTCGTCGGGTGGCTCCAGGCCGCCGCGAGCCATGCCTCGTCGAGGCGGTGGTGGGCGGAGCGGTCGATCCCGCTCGGCGCGCTGAAGGTGATGGGCCGGTCGATGCTGTGCTGGTTGGTCCAGGTGGTCACTGCTGTTTCCAACTCCCCCTATGGCGTGGGTGATTGCTGCATACGGGCGCGGGGCGGGGCGGCGGACGCGCGTGGGCGGGGCGGTGCGGTCAGGACGTGCCCGGCCGGGGGCGCCAGTTCTCTGCCAGGTCGCTCCACAGGTGGGCGGCCGTTTCCACGCCCTTCATCAGCAGGTCGAGTTCGACCTTTTCGTTCGGTGCGTGCCAGCCGTCGGACGGCACGGAGATGCCGAGGAAGAGGACCGGGACGCCGAGGACGTCCTGGAGGTCGGCGGCGGGCCCGGATCCGCCCTCGCGGGTGAAGCGGATCTTCTGGCCGAAGGCGCGTCCCATGGCGCGGACGACGGACTGGAGCGCGGGGTGGTCGAGCGGGGTCAGGCAGGGGCGGGTGGCGCCCCAGAAGGTGATCTCGTGGCGGATGCCGGCCGGGAGGCGGGCGGCGACCCAGTCGCGTACGGACTGCTGGACGGCGTCCGCGTCCTGGCCGGCGACCAGCCGGAAGGAGAGCTTCAGCTGGGCGGCGGACGGCACGATGGTCTTGCCGCCGGGGCCCTGGTAACCGCCGGCGATGCCGTTGACCTCGGCGGTGGGGCGGGCCCAGATGCGTTCGAGGGTGGTGGCGCCGCTCTCGCCGAGGGCGGCGTGGGAGTGCGCGGTGCGCAGCCAGCGGTCCTCGTCGAAGGGCAGCTCGGCGAAGAGCTCGCGCTCGCGGTCGGTGAGCTCGATCACGCCGTCGTAGAAGCCGGGGACGGCGACGCGGCGGTCGTCGTCGTGCAGGGCGGCGGCGAGCCGGGCGGCCTCGGTGGCGGGGTTGGGCACGGCGCCGCCGAAGGAGCCGGAGTGGATGTCCTGGTCGGGGCCGTACAGGTCGATCTGGCAGTCCGTCAGGCCGCGCATGCCGGTGCAGACGGTGGGGGTGTCCTCGGCCCACATGCCGGTGTCGGAGACGATCACGGCGTCGCAGGCGAGGCGGTCGGCGTGCCGGGCGATCAGGGCCGGGAAGTTCGGGGAGCCGGACTCCTCCTCGCCCTCGATGAGGAGCTTGAGGTTGACGGCGGGGGCGGTGCGTCCGGTGGCCGCGAGGTGCGCGCGGACGCCCAGGGTGTGGAAGAGGACCTGGCCCTTGTCGTCGGCGGCGCCGCGGGCGTAGAGCCTGCCGTCCGCGGTGTGCGGCTCGAAGGGGTCGGAGTGCCAGCCGTCCTCCCGGGCGGCGGGCTGGACGTCGTGGTGGCCGTAGACGAGCACGGTCGGCGCGGCCGGGTCGTCGGAGGGCCACTCGGCGTAGACCGCGGGAAGGCCGTCGGTCTCCCATGTCTCGGCGGTGGGGAAGCCGGTGTCGGTGAGCTTCGCGGCGAGCCATTCGGCGCTGCGGCGCACCTCGCCGGCGCGCTCCGGGTCGGCCGAGACGGAGGGGATGCGCAGCCAGTCCGCGAGGTCGTCGAGGAAGGTCTCGCGGTGATCGGCGATGTAAGCGCGGACGGCACTGTCCGGGGTGGTGCTCATATGGCCGAGCCTATCGGCCTTGCGGGGGCCGGTGGTCGGCGGTCTCACCGAGCAGGATGCGCTCGAGTCCGGCCCGGCCGGGCAGCCGCCGGGGCCGGACGACCTCGCCGCTGCGGATGTAGACGAAGGCGGCGCCGACGGCGGAGGGCCGCAGGCCGTGGCGCTCGGCCCAGGCGAGGCGGTAGATGGCCAGCTGGAGGGGGTCGGCTCCTGGGGTGCGCCATGGGCCGCGGCCGCGGGGCTGGGCCCGGGTGGTCTTCCAGTCGATGATCTCGAAGCGGTCGCCCTGGGGGCCGCGTTCCTTGTAGACGGCGTCGATCCGGCCGCGGATGACGCGTCCGGCGAGGGTGAGCTGGAAGGGGGCCTCGACGCGGTAGGGGGTGCGGTGGGCGTAGGGGGTGCGGGCGAAGGCTTCCTTGAGGGCCTCCAGCTCGCGTTCGTCGGCGATCTCGGTGTCGTCCGGTCCGGCGCCGGGGAGGTCGTCGGGGCCGAGCAGGGGCAGCGTCAGATCCTCGAAGCGGGACTCGACCCAGGCGTGGAAGCGGGTGCCGCGGCGGGCTGCGGGCTGCGGCGGGCGTGGCATGGGGCGGGCGAGCTCACGGGCGAAGCCGTCGGGGTCGGCGGCGAGGTGGAGCAGCTGGGTGGCGCTGAGGGAGGGCGGGAGGGGGACGTCGGTGACCGTGGCGCGGGAGCGGCGCAGCTCGTCGGCGAGGGCGTCGAGGTCGCGGTCCCAGGACCCTACGGTGCGGCGTTCCTCGGGGAGGAGGGCGCGGGAGGGCGCGTCGCCGGGGTCGGCCGGTGGGGCGGAGCGCTGGGCGATGATGCGGGGGCCGGGGCCGGGGGCCGGCGGGGCCTGGAAGGGGTCCGGTTCGTCGGGGTCGTCGGGTTCGTCGCCTTCGTACGGGTCGGCGTAGGCGTCGTCGTACGGGTCGGGGTAGGCGTCGTCGTCCGGTCCGGGGCCGGGGTCGCCGTACGGCGCGTCGTACGGGCCGTCGTACGGCTCGCCCGCCGCCTCGTCCTCCGGTGGCGGCGGCCACTCCGGGTCGTCGGCGAAGAGCGGCCCGGTGGCGGGAGCGGGGGCCGGGGCCGGGATCGTGGCCTGTCCCCGCCGTGCCAGATGTGCCCGGACCGTGGCCGCGGCGGCGCGGCGCCGGGCGGTGGCGGCGGGGTCGAGGGGGAGCGGCCAGGCCTGTTCGGTGGCGGCTTCGGTGAGGGCGGGGTTCTCCGCGTCCGGCTCGGGGGCGTCGGCCCAGGCCTCGATCTCGCCGTGGCCGGCCTCGCAGTGCTCGCGGAGCGCGTCGAGGAAGGCGGAGGGGCCGCGGGGGCGCTTCTGGTTGGGGCCCCACCAGTGGCCGGAGCCGAGGAGGAGGGTGCGGGGGCGGGTGAAGGTGACGTAGCCCAGGCGGAGTTCCTCGGTCTCCTGGTGGCGCTTCATGGCTTCCTTGAAGTCCTTCACGCCGCGGGCGGCCCATTCCTCGACGTCGGGGAGCGTGGCGCCGTCGCCGCGCAGGGCGTGCGGGAGGACCTTGGGCTGGGTGATCCAGGACTCGCGGGCCTGTTCACTGGGGAATTGCTTGGCGACCAGGCCGGGGACGGCGACGACGTCCCATTCCAGGCCCTTGGATTTGTGGGCGGTGAGCACCTTGACGGTGTTGTCGCCGCCGGGGAGGGAGCTGTCGAGGCCCTTTTCGTGCTGGACGGCGGTGCGCAGGAAGCCGAGGAAGGCGAGGAGCGAGGCCTCGCCGTCGAGGGCTTCGCCGCCCTGTTTGGCGGCGAAGCCGGCCGCGATGTCGAGGAAGGCGCCGAGGGTTTCGCGGCGGCGGGCGGCGAGGGCGTGGGGCGAGGCGGAGAGTTCGACCTCCAGGCCGGTGGTGGCCAGGACCCGGTGCAGTACGTCCATGAGCGGGTCGCTCAGGCAGCGGCGCAGGTCGCGGAGTTCGGTGGCGAGGCGGGCGAAGCGGATGCGGGCCTCGGCGGAGAAGGGCAGGCCGTCCTGGGGGCCGTCGGCCTCCAGGAACGTGTCGAGGGCGTCGGCGAGGGAGATCGTCTCGGCGGGGTCGACGCCCTCGACGGCTTCGGCGAGGCGCCGTTCGGGGTCGTCGGAGGGGCCGCCGTGGTGGACGAGGGTGCGGGCGCGGCGGCCGAGGAGGGCGAGGTCGCGGGGGCCGGTGCGCCAGCGGGGGCCGATGAGGAGGCGGACCAGGGAGGCGTTGGCGGTGGGGTCCTGGAGGACCTCGCAGACGGCGACGAGGTCGGCGATCTCGGGCAGGTGGAGGAGCCCGGAGAGGCCGACGACCTCGACGGGGACGTCGCGGGCGACGAGCTCGCCCTGGATGCGGGCGAAGTCGCCCGCCGTACGGCAGAGGACGGCGATCTCGCCGGGCGGGGTGCCGGTGCGGACGAGGTGGGCGAGGGAGTCGGCGAGCCAGGTGAGTTCGTCGGCGTGGGTGGGCAGCAGGGCGCAGCGGACCGTGCCGTCGCGTTCGGCGCCGGGGGCGGGGCGCAGCGCTTCGACGCCTTCGTGCATCCGGCGCAGGGGGGCGGCGAGGCCGTTGGCGAGGTCGAGGAGGCGGCCGCCGCTGCGGCGGTTCTCGCTGAGGGCGAAGCGGCGGGCGGGGGTGCCGTCCGGGAAGGGGAAGTGGGCGGGGAAGTCGTCGAGGTTGGCGACGGAGGCGCCGCGCCAGCCGTAGATGGCCTGGCAGGGGTCGCCGACGGCGGTGACGGCATGTCCGGTGGCGGTGCCGGTGCCCGTGCCGGCGCCGAAGAGGCCGGAGAGCAGGAGGCGCTGGGCGACGGAGGTGTCCTGGTATTCGTCGAGGAGGACGACGCGGAATTCCTCGCGCAGGGCCTGGCCGACTTCGGGGCGGGTGGTGGCGAGGGTGGCGGACAGGGCGATCTGGTCGCCGAAGTCGAGGAGGTCGCGGCGGCGTTTCTCGTCGCGGTAGGCGCCGACGAGGTCGAGGAGTTCGCGGCGGGCGCGGGCGGTTTCGGGGATCTTGCGCAGGTCGGCGTTGGTGAGTTCGGTGCCGTCCAGGGTGGCGAGGAGTGCGCCGTCGTAGGTGTGGAGGCGGGCGGGGTCGACGAGGTGTTCGGCGAGCTCGCCGTCGAGGGCGAGGAGGTCCTCCACGAGGGCGGGCAGGGATTTGGTGAGGGCCGGGTAGGGGCCGGGGGCGGCGCGCAGGACGCGGGCGGCGAGCTGGAAGCGGGTGGCGTCGGCGAGGAGGCGGGCGCTGGGTTCGAGGCCGATGCGCAGGCCGTGGTCCTTGAGGAGCTGGCCGGCGAAGGCGTGGTAGGTGGAGATGCGGGGCTCTCCGGGGGGCTGGTCCGCCCCGGGGCCGTCGGTGGGGAGGGTGTCGGGATCCGTGACGCCGGCGGCGAGGAGGGCGGCCCGTACGCGTTCGGCGAGCTCGCCCGCGGCCTTGTTGGTGAAGGTCAGCCCGAGGACCTGTTCGGGGGCGACCTGGCCGGTGCCCACCAGCCACACCACGCGCGCGGCCATCACCGTCGTCTTGCCGGAGCCGGCTCCGGCCACGATGACCTGCGGAGCGGGCGGGGCGGTGATGCACTCCATCTGCTCCGGTGTGAACGGGATGCCGAGGAGCTCTTTGAGCTGCTCGGGGTCGGTGATGCGGGCTGACACATCGCAAACCGTAACGGGCGGCACCGACAATCGCGGCGGGGCGGGGCGTCCGCCCAGGTCAGGGCTCTCCCCTGGCCCGGGAGGGTCATTCCACGACGTGCTGCCCTTCCGGCTGGGCGCTGCATGCGGCGCGGAAGGCGCAGTGCGTGCAGTGCGTGCCGGTGGTGGGGGTGAAGCGTTCCTCCAGGACGCGGCCGGCGGCGGTGGCGAGCAGTTCGCCGACCCATTCGCCTTCGGGCGGCGGCTGGGCCTGGACGGCGGGCAGCGCGTCGCCGCCTTCCTTCCGGGTGGCGCCGAGGCGCAGGTGGACCAGTTCGGCGCCGCCGGGGTCGGGGGTGTGCCCGTCGAAGGCGTCGTCGACCGCGCCCTCACGCACCGCGAGCTGGTAGACGGCGAGCTGGGGGTGGCGGGCGACCTCGGGACCGGTGGGTTTGTTCTTGCCGGTCTTGAAGTCGACGACGTAGGCGCGGCCCTGGGTGTCGCGTTCGACGCGGTCCATGCTGCCGCGGATGCGGACTTCGTACGCGCCGGCCGCGAGGGTGACGTCGAAGCCGTGCTCGCTGGCGACGGCATGGCGGCCGTGGGTGTCGCGTGCCATGACGTGCCAGCGCAGGAAGCGTTCGAGGGCGGCGCGGGCGGTGTCCTTCTCCTGGCGGGACTTCCAGGGGGCGTCGAAGGCGAGGGCGTCCCAGACGGAGTCCAGGCGCGCCATGAGGACGTTCAGGTCGGCGGGGCTGCGGCCGGAGGCGACCTCGTCGGCGAGGACGTGGACGACGTTGCCGAAGCCCTGGGCGGCGGTGGCGGGTTTGTCGGCCTTGACCTCGCGGCCCAGGAACCACTGGAGGGAGCAGGTGTTGGCGAGCTGGTCGAGGGCGCTGCCGGAGAGGACGACGGGCCGGTCGCGGTCGCGCAGCGGGACGCCGGTGTGGGTGGGTTCGGCCAGGCCCCACCAGCTGTCGGGGTGGGCGGCGGGGACCAGGGGGTGGCCGTCGTCGTCGGTGAGCGCGGCGAGGGTGGCGAGGCGCTGGGCGGCGGCGTCGCGCAGCGCGTCGGTGGCGGTCGGGTCGACGGTGGTGGCGCGGAGTTCGGCGACGAGCGCGGCGACGGAGAGGGGGCGGCGGGGGCGGCCGGTGACGTCCTGGGGGGTGATGCCGAGTTCGGTGAGGAAGCGGGAGGGCTGGTCGCCGTCGTCGGCGGCGGCCTTGACGGCGGTGACGACCAGGCGTTCGCGGGCGCGGGTGGCGGCCACGTAGAACAGGCGGCGTTCCTCGGCGAGCAGGGCGCCCGGGGTGAGGGGTTCGGCCAGCCCGTCGCGGCCGATGCGGTCGGCCTCCAGGAGGGAGCCGCGGCGGCGCAGGTCGGGCCAGAGCCCCTCCTGGACGCCGGCGACGACGACGAGGTGCCATTCCAGGCCCTTGGCGCGGTGGGCGGTCATCAGGCGTACGGCGTCGGGGCGCAGCGTGCGGCGGGTGAGGGTGTCGGCGGCGATGTCCTGGGCGTCGAGCTCTTCGAGGAAGTTGAGGGCGCCGCGGCCGCCGGTGCGTTCCTCGGCGCGGGCGGCGGTCTCGAAGAGGGCGACCACGGCGTCCAGGTCCCGGTCGGCGTTGCGGGCGGCGGTGCCGCCGCGGCGGGCGGCGCGCTCCAGGCGGCCCGGCCAGGGGGTGCCGTCCCACAGTTCCCACAGGGCCGCTTCGGCGGTGCCGCCGCCGGCGAGGAGTTCGCGGGCCTTGCGCAGCAGCTGGCCGAGCCGCTGGGCGCCGCGGGCGTAGGAGGGGTCGTGGGCCACCAGGCGCTGCGGTTCGGCGAGGGCCCGGGCGATCAGCTCGTCGGAGGGCGGGGGCAGCGGGTGGCCGGCGGCCCGTTCCTCCTCGCGCAGGGCGCGGCCCAGGCGGCGCAGGTCGGTGGCGTCCATGCCGCCCAGGGGGGAGGTCAGCAGGTCCAGGGCGGTTTCGGTGTCGAGCGGCTGCGGCTGGTCGGCCGGGCCGTCCAGCGCCGCGCGGGCCGCGGCCCGCAGC
Organism: Streptomyces sp. NPDC053427; assembly: GCF_044544985.1. Lineage (NCBI taxonomy): Bacteria > Bacillati > Actinomycetota > Actinomycetes > Kitasatosporales > Streptomycetaceae > Streptomyces > Streptomyces sp. NPDC053427. The sequence goes on from NZ_JBITYA010000009.1 coordinate 384,694, forward strand.
GCGGTCAGGAGGGGGGCGACCGCGGGTTCGTGGCGCAGCGGGAGGTCGTCGCCGTCGATGTCGAGAGGCACTCCGGCGGAGGTGAGCGCCCGGCGTACGGCGGGGATGGAGCGGCCGCCGGCGCGTACCAGGACGGCCATGTCGCGCCAGGGCACGCCGTCCTCCAGGTGGGCGCGGCGCAGGATGTCGGCGATGTTGTCGAGTTCGGTGCCGGGGGTCGGGTAGGTGTAGGCCTCGATGCGCCCGCCGTCGCGTACGGGGGCCGGCTCGCGGTGGTCCCGTACCTTGCGGGCGGGGAGGCGGGTGAGCGGCATCCGGTGGGTGAGCAGCCTCGTTGCGGCCAGCAGGGTCGCGCCGGAGCGTCTGGCGGTGCGCAGGACCGCCACCGGGGCGGGGGTGCCGTCGGCGCGACGGAAGGTCTGGGGGAAGTCGAGGATGCCGTTCACGTCGGCGCCGCGGAAGGCGTAGATCGACTGGTCGGGGTCGCCGAAGGCGAGGAGCGTGCGGCCCGGGGAGCCCGGTGTGCCGGGCGCGCCCTGGTGGCCGGCCAGGGCGTGCAGCAGCCGTACCTGGGCGACGTCGGTGTCCTGGTACTCGTCGACGTAGACCGCGTCGTAGGCGGCCGCCAGCTTGGCGGCGATGCGGGGGTCCTCGATGAGCAGGACGGCGCGGTGCATCAGTTCGGCGTAGTCCAGCACGCCCTGGGCGTCCAGGACGTCGAGGTATTCGGCCAGGAAGGCCGCGGCGGCGCTCCAGTCGGGGCGGCCGGTGCGGCGGGCGAAGGCGCCGAGGGCGTCGGGGCCCAGGCCCAGTTCGCGGCTGCGGGCGAGCACCGCGCGGACCTCGTCGGCGAAGCCGCGGGTGGTCAGGCAGGCCCGCAGTTCGTCGGGCCAGCTCACCTGGGCGCGGCCGTCGCCGGCCAGCTGGGCCTGGCCTTCGAGGAGCTCGCGGACGACGAGGTCCTGTTCGGGGCCGGAGAGCAGCCGCAGCGGGTCGGCGAAGAGGTCGGCGTCCTGGTGGGCGCGGACCAGGGCGTAGGCGAAGGAGTGGAAGGTGGTGGCCTGGGGGCTCCGGCCGGCGCCGTTGCGGGCGGCGAGCCGGTCGCGGAGTTCGACGGCGGCCTTGCGGCTGAAGGTGAGGACGAGGATGCGCTCGGGGTCGGCGCCGTCGCGCACCCGGCGGGCCACCGACTCCACCAGCGTCGTGGTCTTGCCCGTGCCGGGCCCGGCGAGCACCAGGAGGGGCCCGTGGCGGTGGTCAACCACGGCGCGCTGGGCTGCGTCCAAGGCAGGAGGATCCACCGGCACCGGCGGGGTGCGCACCAGTCGGTACGCGCCGGGGGCATCCCGGCGCGTCGCCCGGTGCGGCGGCGCCGACGGGACGGCCGAGGAGGAGGAGCTCACGTGGATCGCCGGTCCTGGTGGGGTTGCTGATCGAGGTGTGTGGGTGAGGGGAGTGCCGGACGACGCTACGCCAGACGGGTCATGTGCCGTCCCAGCGGGCCCGTCGCATGTCCAGTCGCGGTATGTGGCCTTCGGCGGAGCGGGCGGCCTCCCGCAGGGGCGTGCCCTCGTCGCGGTAGTGCGCCAGGGCGCGCAGCTCATGGCCGGGCAGCAGTACGCCGTCCGAGCGCACCACCCGCCACCAGGGCACCGCGCCGCCGTAGAGGGCCATCACCCGCCCCACCTGCCGGGGGCCGCCCTCCCGTCGCCCGCCGCCGCCCTTCGCCGGATGCCCTTCGGGCTGCCCCTCGTCCCGGAGCCACTCCGCGACATCCCCGTACGTCATCACCCGCCCGGCCGGGATCAGCTCGGCGACGGCGAGGACCCGCTCCGCGTATTCCGGCAGCTCACCGGTCGCCGGGCCGCTCCCTGCGGCCGCCCCCGCATCTCCACTGGCACTCATTCGGTCCATCCTGCCGCACTGCACCGACAATGGGATCGGACATACGGTCCGGGACCGCCGTGGAGGAGCGCCGGCACGGTGCCGCCGATGCGGTGCGGTGGAGATCGTTCCGCTTCCCGCACCCCCGAAATGCACCCTGATGCCCCTCACCACTGGTCGGCCGTGCCACCATCTTCCGGACGGTGACTGGTGATACGAGATCAAGAAGAGACGGCCGAGCAGCAGGGTGCGGCGCCTCCACGGGAGGCGGGCGCCCCTGACGCGCTGGCCGCCGGCGCCCCCAAGCCGACGGAAAAGGCGAGCACGATCAAGAAGGCCGAACCACCCGAGGCGTCCGAGAGGCCGAGAGAGCCCGCGGACCCCGAGCCACGCGCGCGCCATGAGGAGGAGCCGCACTCCAGCGACACGGAGCGAGGGCGGACCGAGCGCAAGGACGAGCAGCCGGCCGCGGGGGCACCCCGTACGGGTTCGCATCGCGCCGATCTGAACGCCGACGAGTACGGCGAGTTCCACGTCGACCGGGTCTCCGGCGACGAGCCGCTGCTGCCCGCCCGGGTGCACCGCCCGTCCGACCTGCTGCGGCTGCTGCTGGGCATGGTCGGGATCGCGCTGGTCCTGGGGCTCGCCACCTTCGCGCACGGCACCACCCAGGGCCTGAAGAACGACATCGGCAAGGGTTTCGGGGCGGCGCCCGAGCTGCTGATCAACCTGGCGGGGCTGACATCCAGCGTCGCGGTGCTGATCGTCCCGGTGGCGTTCGCGGTGGAGCGGCTGATCAAGCGGGACGGGCTGCGGATCGCGGACGGTGTACTGGCGGCCGTACTGGCGCACGGCGTGTCGCTGGCCACGGATCTGTGGGTGGCGGAGGCGGCGCCGCCGTCCATCCGGGCGGCGCTCACCCAGCCGCTGGAGAACGGTTCGCTGTCGGCGCCGGTGCACAGCTATCTGGCGCCCGTGATCGCCTATATGACGGCGGTGGGCATGTCCCGGCGGCCGCGGTGGCGGGTCGCGATGTGGGCCGTGCTGCTGCTGGACGCGTTCGCGGTGCTGGTCGGCCGGTACACCACCCCGTTCGCGATCGTCACCACCGTGCTGATCGGCTGGACCGTCGCCTACGGCACGCTCTACGCCGTCGGCTCCCCCAATGTCCGCCCCACCGGGCAGAACCTCCTCGCGGGGCTGCGCCGGGTCGGTTTCCACCCGGTCAGCGCGATGCGCGCCGAGACGGCCGAGAACGCAGGGAACGCCGGGAACGCCGGGAACGCCGGGAACGCAGCGAACCCGGACCACCGCGAGAACGCCGACCGCGGCCGCCGCTACCTCGTCACCCTGGAGGACGGCCCGCCCATCGACGTCACCGTCGTGGACCGCGAGCAGCAGGCGCAGGGCTTCTTCTACCGGGTGTGGCGGCGGCTGTCGCTGCGCGGCATCAACCAGCGCCGCAGCCTGCAGTCGCTGCGCCAGGCCCTGGAGCAGGAGGCGCTGCTGGCGTACGCGGCGATCGCGGCCGGCGCCAACGCCCCCAAGCTGATCGCCACCTCCGAGCTCGGCCCGGACGCGGTGATGCTGGTCTACGAGCACATCGGCGGCCGCACCTTCGACGCGCTGGCCGACGAGGAGATCACCGATGCGCTGATGCACAGCGCCTGGCGGCAGGTCGAGGCGCTCCAGTCGCGGCGGATCGCGCACCGGCGGCTGGTGGGCGATGCGCTGTTGGTGGATCGTTCCGGCAACATCGTGCTGACCGAGCTGCGCGGCGGGGAGATCGCGGCCGGGGACCTCGTGCTGCGGATGGACATCGCCCAGCTGCTGGCCACCTGCGGGCTGCGGGTCGGCGCCGAGCGGGCGGTGGCGGCGGCCGTCGAGGTGCTCGGCCCGGACGCGGTCGCCGACAGCCTTCCGCTGCTCCAGCCGATCGCGCTCAGCCGCACCACCCGCGCCACGCTGCGCCAGCTGGCCCGCGAGCGCGCCAAGCGGGAGCGGGAGGCCGTGCTGGCCGCGTCCCAGGCCGCCAAGGAGGCGCGCGAGGAACGCGAGGCGGCGGGCCCCAGGGACCGCAAGACGCTGCGGGCCGAGCGGAACGCCGCGAAGAGCGCCGAGAAGCGCGCTCTGGACGAGGCGTCGGAGGAGGCCCGCGAGGAGGATCTGCTGGCCCAGATCCGCCGCCAGGTGCTGCTGATCCGCCCGACGGCGGTGATCGAGCCGGCGAAGCTGGAGCGGCTGAGCCCGCGCATCCTGATCAGCTGGATCGCGGGTGCGGTGGCGGCGTATCTGCTGCTGTCGCAGCTGACCAACTTCAACCTCGGCGATGTGATCAGCCGGGCCCAGTGGGTGTGGGTCCTGGTGGCGATGTTCTTCTCGGCGCTGACCTACCCCGCGGCGGCGATGAGCCTGCTGGGCTTCGTCACGGAGAAGGTGCCGTTCGTCAGGACGGTCCTCGCGCAGATCGCGGGCAACTTCGTGAAGCTGGTGGCGCCCGCGGCGATCGGCGGGGTGGCGCTCAACACCCGCTTCCTCCAGCGTGCCGGGGTCCGGCCGGGCCTGGCGGTGGCCAGCGTCGGCGCCTCCCAGCTGTTCGGCCTGGGCAGCCACATCCTGCTGCTGCTGGCCTTCGGCTATCTGACCGGCACCGAGCACGCGCCGCAGATCTCGCCGTCGCGTACGGTCATCGCCGGGCTGCTGACGGTGGCCGTCCTGGTCCTGGTGGTGACCGCCGTCCCGGCACTGCGCAAGTTCGTCTCCACGCGGGTGCGGTCGCTGTTCGCCGGGGTGGTCCCGCGGATGCTGGACATCCTCCAGCGGCCGCGGAAGCTGATCACGGGTATCGGCGGGATGCTGCTGCTGACGGCGGCGAACGTGATGTGCCTGGACGCCTCGATCCGGGCGTTCGGCGGCGGCGACAAGATCAGTTACGCGAGCATCGCGGTCGCCTTCCTCGCCGGCAACGCGCTGGGTTCGGCCGCCCCGACGCCGGGCGGTCTGGGTGCCGTGGAGACCGCGCTGCTCGGTGCGCTGACGGTCGCCGGGCTGGAGAGCGCCACGGCGTTCCCGGCGGTGCTGCTGTTCCGGCTGATGGTCTTCTGGCTGCCGGTGCTGCCGGGCTGGCTGGCCTTCAGCTATCTGACCCGTAAGGGCGAGATCTGAGCGGCCCCCGGGCATGCGAAAGGCGCCGGTCCGCGCAGTGCGGACCGGCGCCTTTCGCGTAGCGCACGTTGCGGAGCGGCCTAGTAGATCGGCTTCTCCGGCTCGACGGTGTTGACCCAGCCGATGACGCCGCCGCCGACGTGGACGGCGTCGGCGAAGCCCGCGGACTTCAGCACGGCCAGCACCTCGGCGGAGCGGACGCCCGTCTTGCAGTGCAGGACGATCTTCTTGTCCTGGGGGAGGTCCTGGAGGGCGGTGCCCATCAGGAACTCGCCCTTCGGGATCAGCCGGGCGCCGGGGATCGAGACGATCTCGTACTCGTTCGGCTCGCGGACGTCGATGATGTCGATCTTCTCGTCGGCGTCGATCCACTCCTTGAGCTGCTTGGGAGTGATCGTGGAGCCGGCCGCCGCCTCCTGGGCCTCCTCGGAGACGACGCCGCAGAAGGCCTCGTAGTCGATGAGCTCGGTGACGGTGGGGTTCTCACCGCAGACCGCGCAGTTCGGGTCCTTGCGGACCTTGACCTGGCGGTAGGTCATCTCCAGGGCGTCGTAGATCATCAGGCGGCCGACCAGCGGGTCACCGATGCCGGCGAGCAGCTTGATGGCCTCGTTGACCTGGATGGAGCCGATGGAGGCGCACAGCACGCCCAGGACGCCGCCCTCGGCGCAGGAGGGAACCATGCCGGGCGGCGGGGGCTCCGGGTACAGGCAGCGGTAGCAGGGGCCGTGCTCGGACCAGAACACCGACGCCTGGCCGTCGAAGCGGTAGATCGAACCCCACACGTACGGCTTGTTCAGCAGCACGCAGGCATCGTTGACCAGGTAGCGGGTGGCGAAGTTGTCCGTGCCGTCGACGATCAGGTCGTACTGGGAGAAGAGCTCCATGACGTTCGTGGAGTCGAGGCGCTCTTCGTGCAGGTTGACCGTGACGTACGGGTTGATGCCGAGCACCGTGTCCTTGGCGGACGCGGCCTTGGAGCGGCCGATGTCCGCCTGGCTGTGGATGATCTGGCGCTGCAGATTCGACTCGTCGACCTCGTCGAACTCCACGATGCCGAGGGTGCCGACGCCGGCCGCGGCGAGGTACATCAGCGCGGGCGAGCCCAGGCCGCCGGCGCCGACAGCCAGCACCTTGGCGTTCTTCAGCCGCTTCTGCCCGTCCATCCCGACATCGGGGATGATCAGGTGGCGGGAGTACCTGCGGACCTCGTCTACGGTGAGCTCGGATGCGGGCTCGACCAGGGGTGGCAGCGACACGGGGACTCCGTTGGTCGGTATGTCAGTACGGGATCGTCCCCGCCGGTGCGGGGAGCATCTCTCGTAACACTGCCACGCCCTTCTTCATTCCGAGACACGCGTTCCGATGTTCGAGACGAACGCGTCCCAGTAACCGGGCAACGACTCCCAGGCATCGCCGACGGCGCCCGTCTCCAGGGCGGCCCGGCGGTCGGTGAGGTACACCGTGCCCGCCCCCTGCCAGCGGGCGATGCGCAGCGCCTCGTCCAGATGCGTGCGGGGCACGCCGTGGACGAGGTGGCAGAACCGCTCGGGCGGGTAGTCGGCGGTCCACTCGGCCACCTGGGACCAGCGGTAGTCGGTCCAGGCGCCGGCGAAGGTCACGAGCTGGTCGGCGGACTCGGCGTAGCCGGGGAAGGGGTGGCTGCCGTGGCCGAAGACGAGGTAGGTGTCCTCGCGCAGGGTCCGCAGGCAGGTGGCGATCCGCCGGGTCCCGGGCAGCTGATTCCGGTCCGTGGGACAGCGGTCCAGCCAGAAGCCGTCGACCCGGTACCACTCCAGGAAGCGGTGCGCGTCGGAGATCAGCTCGCCGAAGGGGCGGGCGCCGCACCCCGTGTCCAGGTGGCCGAGCACGCGGACGCCGGTCTCCCTCAGGCGGGCGACCGCGGGCATGCAGTGCGGGTCGGGGCGGGCCCCGGGCCCGTTGGAGACGTTGAGCACCGCCCAGTGCAGCGGCGTGACCTGTCCGGCGCCGTCGTCCCGGGCGGCGGAGGGGACGAGCCCCCGGCCGCAGCGCAGCAGCTCGGCCCATTCGGTGGGCGCGAGCAGCGGGTGGGCGAAGCCGGGGACGCCGACGCCGAGGGGGCCGGCCCCGATGGGGGCGCGGGGAAGGCCGGTGGGGGTGGTCAGATGCGACATGCGGCCTCCATCCAGATGTCCGCGAGGGACTCCTCCAGGCCGATCCGCGGGCGCCAGCCGAGCCGGTCGCGGGCGGTGCGCACGTCCGCCTGCTGCCAGGTGCCGCAGCCGTCCGGGTACGGGTAGGTGGCGGGAGGCCGGTCCACCGGGTGGTCGGGGCCGGTCCCGGGGCCGGGGATGAGCAGCCGGGCGGGCGGCGAGTCGAGCTCGTGCAGCGCGCCGCCGAATCCGGCGACCCGGGCGAGCACGGAGGCGGCCTCGCGCAGCCGTACGGCGCGGCCGGTGCCGATGTTGACGACGCCCTGTGCGGCGGACAGGGAGGCGGCGTGCACGGCCCGCGCGACGTCCCGTACGTCGACGAAGTCCCGCTGGACGCCGAGCCCGCCGAGCTTGAGTTCGCTGTCGCCGGACTGCATGGCGCGGCGCATCGCCTCGGCGAGCCGGCCGAGCGGGGATCCGGCGGGGGTGCCGGGGCCGACCGGCGAGAAGATGCGCAGGACGACGGCGTCGAGGCCGGATCCCAGGACCAGTTCGGTGGCGGCGAGCTTGCTCACGCCGTACGGGCCGCCGGGGCGCGGCACGGCATCCTCGGCGGTGGAGGAGCCGGGCTGGGAAGGCCCGTACTCGGAGGCGCAGCCCAGCTGGACGAGGCGGGCGCCGCAGCCGCTGCGGCGCAGCGATTCGCAGATGGTGGCGACCGCGACGGTGTTGTGCCGGGTCAGGTCGCGGGCGCCGCCGCGGGTGGCGCCCGCGCAGTTGACGACGACGCCGGGGTGGACGGCGTCGAGGAAGCGGGTGAGCGCGCCGGGGCTGCCGGTGGCCAGGTCGAAGCGGACGTCGGCGTCGTCGCCCCGCCCGAGGGCGGTGAGCTGGACGGCGGGGTCGGCGAGCAGGCGGTCGGCGACATAGCGGCCGAGGTAGCCGTTGGCGCCGATGAGCAGCACCCTCATCGTGCGGCCCCCCGGTGCCCGTGGCGTGTGGTGGGTTGGACGTTCATGGTCGTGCTCCTAAGACGGTTCGGGGGAAGTGAGTCGGCTTCGGCCGCGGGGTCGGCGTCCGCCCTGGGGGCGGGGGCCACGTGGGGGGTGGGGTCCGCGGCGAAGCGGCCGGAGCGGCGGTATCGGGGTGCCGCTCCGGTGGTGCGTGGTGCGAGGGGGCGGTGGGGCGCGGTGCGGAATGCGGCCGCGCGACGGGGGTCCCCCCGGACGGGGTCCGGGGGCGTGCCGTTGAGGGGCGGTGGCGGGGCGACGGGCGGGCGGGTATCCGGAGGGTCACGGCCGGCCCGCCTCCGCCGGTACGGAGGGCGAGTGCGCCCAGGCGCCGGTCAGCGCCCGCAGGCCGTACGCCAGGAGGCCGAGTGCGGCGGCGGCGCAGGCGAGGGCGGGTACGCCGGCGGTCCCGGTGTGGCGGATCAGCTCCTCCACGGGGGCGCCGAGCGGCGTGAGGCCGGGGAGCCGGGCGGTGAGCACCAGAGCGGGGGCGAGCGCCTCCAGGGCGGCGGCCGTGGCGAGGCCCGCCGCCGCGGCCCCGGGGTAGCCGTGGACGGAAAGCAGCCGGGCGAGGAAGAGCAGCACGCCCAGGGCGGCCGCCGCGGCGAGGTCCGCGGTGCCGATGCCGCCGAGGACGGCGCGCGCGCCGGTCAGCAGCGCCGCCAGGGCGCCGAGGAAGAGGGCGGTGGCGCCGAGGAGCAGCGGGCGGATGCGGGCGGCGAGTTCGGTCAGCCGGCAGCTGGCGGCCAGGCCGCGCCGGCCGCGGCGGGCGAACCAGCGGGCGCAGCCGGCGGCGGGCGCGACGGCGCAGGCCAGCGCCACGGCGGTGGCGGCGGCGGCCCGGGGGTGCGGCGGCAGATCGGGCCCGCCGCCCTGCAGTTCGGTCAGCAGCCAGTCGCCGTAGACCGCGTAGCCCACGGTCCAGCAAATCCACAGGACCGCGGCGCCGCCGCCCGGTCGGCGCGCCCGCAGCGGTCCGGTGCGTACGGCCAGCCGGACGGCGAGGGCGACGAGGACGCCGCCCGCGGCGGTGACCGCCGGGCGGGTCAGGGGGGTCGACGGCTCGACGGCGTCGAGCGCGGCGAGGGTCGCGGCGCAGACCGCGCCGGGCAGCAGTTGCAGCGCCGCCCGCACGCCCCGGGAGCGCGGTGCTCGCTCGGCCGCGGGCGCGGCGGCCGCGGCCGGCTCGTCGGCGCGCGGCACCCTGGCGTACAGCTCCTCGGCCAGCGAGAAGACGTCCCGGTGGCGGCAGCGGGCGGCGGTGCGGTCGGTGACGCCGTGTGCTTCCAGTCCGGCGGCGATGTCCAGCGGGTCGACGGCGTGTGCGCACAGCTCCTGGTGGCGGTGCATCAGGGCCCGTACGGGGTCGGCGGGGCCCCGGCGTGCGGGGCGTGCGACGGCTTCCTTGCGGGTGGGCGCGGTCATGATCCTTCTCCTCTCCCTGCGGACGGGACGGGGGCCGCGCAGGCCGGCACGCCCGCGCCGTCCCGCCCCTCTTCCGCCGCCCAGCTGGGCGTCCGCCCGGTGGGGACGGCGGCCCACTGGCCTGGCATCGCCCAGTGGCCGGGCACATGGGACTCGGCGGGGCTGTCGAACGGGCGCGGCACGCCGACCGCGGAGGCGGCGCCGGAGGCGGCCGGGCGGCCCGGGGCGTGGGCGATCAGCTCCAGGTAGATGCCACGAAATGCCGCGATGTTCTGCTCCACGGTGAACAGTTCGAGCGCCCGCGCGCGGGCCGCCGCGCCCAGCCGGGCCCGCCGGTCGGGGTCGCCGAGCAGCGCGCGGCAGGCCTCGGCGAGGGCGTGGGGGTTGCGCGGCGGGACCACCAGGCCGGTGCCGCCGATCACTTCGGGGACCGCCCCGGCGTCGGTGGACACCGTGGCGCGGCCGCAGAACATCGCCTCGACCAGGGAGCGCGGGAATCCCTCGACGACGCTGGAGAGGACCAGCACCGCTCCGCAGGCGTAGGCGTCCTCCAGGGTGGGCACTTCGGGGCTGCCGATCTCCTCGAAGCTGACGGGGTTCTCGCCGGCGGTGCGGTCGTCGGCGGCCTCGTCGGGGAAGAGCTGGGCGGCCAGCGCCCGGCAGTGGGCGCGATAGGCGGGCGCCTGGGGGTCGCGGCCGACGCCGCCGATGATCCGCAGGGTGGCCTCCGGCTCGGTCCGGCGGATCTCGGCGAAGGCGTGCAGCAGGCCGATGATGTCCTTGGCGGGTTCGATGGCGCCCACCCAGGCCAGCGTCTTGGAGCCGTCGGCCTCGGCGTCCGCGACCGCGGCGAAGCGGCCGGCGTCCATGCCTTCGTAGACGGTGCGCAGCCGGGCGGGGTCGGCGCCGCAGCGCCGCTGCCAGCGCCGGGCGTGGGTGTTGCCGGGGGTGATCAGCGCGGCCTGGGCGTAGGTCTCGGCGGCCAGCGCCAGCTGGAAGGCGGCGAGCAGGGCGCGCACCGGCGCGGTCAGGTGGGCGGCGGCGCGCGCAAGGTAGTGCTCGCGCAGTCGTACGCCGTACTCGGTGACCAGGAGCGGGGTGCCGAAGAAGCGTTTGGCCAGCAGCCCCGGGAGGGCGGCCGCGCCGCCGGAGGTGGCGTGGCAGAGGTCCGCGCGGCCCAGGCCGTGGGTTTCCCCGTACCAGTCCAGGGAGAGGGGACGCAGGGCGCGTTCGAGCTGTTCGGTGACGGTGAGCAGGTCCCGTACGCGGGCGCCGTGGGCGGCGGGCAGGGCGCGGGGGTCGCGGCAGGCGGCTTCCAGGATGCGTACCGCAATCTCGGAGCGGAGCAGCGCGGGCAGGCCGCCGTGGGCGCGGGCGAGGTCGGCGAGCCCGTAGAGACCGGCGGCGAAACGGTCCGCCTTGTCGATCATGGGGCGGTCGGGGCCCGTCCGGCCCTCCCCGGGGGGCGTCGTGACGAAGGCCGCGGCGAGGTCGGCGAAGTGCTCGGCGAAGCGGCGGCGTTCGCGGCGTCCGACGGCGCGGCCCCGGCGCTCCTCGGCGGGCCGGCGGTGTTCGTCGGGGGCGGCGCCCCACAGCGGCGCGCTGCCCGCCGGCCGTACGTGCGGGGGCAGGGAGGGCGGCTCCCCGGCGTCCTGGCGGGGGCGGGCGGTCAGGGCGTAGACGTCGAATTCATGGCCGGTGAGCCCGCGCACGAGCCGGTCGCACCACGCGTGCGACTCACCGGTCGCGTACGGATAGCCACCCTCGGTGAGCAATGCGATGCGCATCGAGTGCACCCCCGTCCTCTCTGTCGGCGTCCCTGGCGCGACGGCCGGGCCGTCACCTGCAGGAAGAAGCTATGCAGAGGGCCCGGTGGCGCGATGGACGGTTGTCCATCGCGCCACCGGAAGGGGTGAACGGGCGTGACTTTCCACCCCTAGGGGCGTTTCGCCGCGCTATGTGACCGTCAGGCGACGGCCCGTAGCGCCCGCCTGTCTGCGGCGACCCGGGGGTCGAGCACCGGAACGGCCGCCAGGAGCCCCCGGGTGTAGGGATGTTCGGGGCCGTCGTACACGGTGTCGACCGGGCCCTCCTCCACGATCCGCCCGGCGCGCATCACCGCGACCCGGTCGCTGACCGCCCGCACGACGGCCAGATCGTGGGCGATGAAGATCATCGCCAGGCCCAGTTCGCGGCGGAGTTCGCCGAGGAGTTCCAGCACCTGCGCCTGGGTCGTGACGTCCAGCGCGGAGACCGGTTCGTCGCAGACCAGCAGCCTCGGCGCGGGGGCCAGCGCCCGCGCGATGCCGACCCGCTGGCGCTGGCCGCCGCTGAACTCGTGCGGATAGCGGTGGTACCACGCGGGATCGAGCCCGACCCGCTCCAGCAGTTCCTCGGCCCGCCGCACCACGCCCGCCTCGTCCAGCTCGCCGGCGGCGCGCAGCGGGTCGGCGACCGATTCGCCGATGCTGCGGCGCGGGTTGAGCGAGGAGACCGGGTCCTGGAAGACCATCTGCAGCTCGCCGCGCAGCGGCCGCAGCGCGCGCTCGCCCAGCGCGCCGAGGTCGCGGCCGCGGTAGCGCAGGGTGCCCGCGGTGGGGTCCAGGAGGCGGACCAGCATCCGGCCGACCGTGGTCTTGCCGCTGCCGGACTCGCCGACCAGGCCGAGCGTCTCACCGGCCCGTACGGTCAGCGAGACGTCCTCGACGGCGGTGGTCCGCGCCCCGCGCCGCCCGAACTCCCGCCGCAGCCCGACGGCTTCGAGCAGCGGCTCCTCGGGGGCCGCCGCGGGCGGCGCCGCGGGCCGCTCCCGTACGGCGTCCACCCGCGGCACCGCCGCCAGCAGCTCCTTGGTGTACGCGACCCGCGGCGCGCCCAGCACCTCTGCGACGGGCCCGCGCTCCACGGCCCGCCCCGCCCGCATCACCAGCACCTCGTCCACGCTTCCGGCGACCACGCCCAGATCATGGGTGACGAGGATCAGGCCCATGCCCGTCTCGGCCCGCAGCTCGTGCAGCAGGTCCAGGATCTGGGCCTGGACGGTGACGTCCAGCGCGGTGGTCGGCTCGTCCGCGATCACCAGCTCCGGCTCGCAGGCCAGCGCCATCGCGATCAGGGCGCGCTGGCGCATCCCGCCGCTGAACTCGTGCGGCCGGGAGCGGGACCGGCGGGCGGCGTCCGCGATGCCGACCCGCTCCAGCGCCTTCACCGCGCGGGCGCGGGCGGCGCGCCGCGAGACCTCCGGCCGGTGCGCCCGGTGGACCTCGGCGATCTGGTCGCCGACGGCGTAGTACGGATCCAGGGAGGAGAGCGGGTCCTGGAAGACCATCGCGGCCGTCCCGCCGCGCAGCCGGCGCAGCTGCGCCTCCGGGGCGGCGCGCACGTCCAGGCCGCCGACCCGGACCGTGCCCGTCACCCGGGCGCCGGTGCCCCGGTGGAGGTCGAGCAGGGCGGCGGCCACGGTGGACTTGCCGGACCCGGACTCCCCCACGATGCCCAGCGCGCGGCCGGATGCGAGGGTGAACGAGAGCCCGTCGACGGCGCGTACCGCCTCTCCTCCGCCCTCCCCCGCCGGGAAGGAGATCGCGAGGTCGTCGACCTCCACCAGCTGTCCGGTCGCGGCCGGATCTCCGGCCGCCTCCCGTTCTGCGGTCACGTCAGGGCCACCCTTCGGTCGGCGAGCGCGTACAGCACATCCGCGACGGCATTGGCGAGGACCACGGCCGCGCCGATGCAGAGCACCGTCCCGACGACCACCGGCAGGTCCACCGTCCGCACCGAGCGGACCAGCAGCTGGCCCAGGCCCGGCAGGCCGAAGAGCGTCTCGGTGAGCATCGCGCCGCCGAACATGGTGCCGAGGTCGATGGCGTTGAGCGCGATGACCGGCGGCAGCGCGCCGCGCAGCGCGTGCCGGCCGATGACGGCGCGCTCGCGCACGCCGTAGGCGCGGAAGGTGCGGATATGGTCCTCGGCCAGCGTCTCCAGCGTCGAGGAGCGGGTCAGCCGGGCGTATTTGGCGGATTCCAGCAGGGCCAGCGCCGTCCAGGGCAGCAGCAGGTTCCAGGCCCACTGCTCGGGGTCCTCGGACAGCGGCACATACGTCGGGAACGGCAGCCACTGCAGGTACGCGCAGAAGACCATCAGCAGGAGCAGCCCGGTGATGAAGACCGGGGTCGCGGTGCCGGTGAGGGTGAGCACGGTCAGCACCCGCTCGGTCGTCCCGCCGCGGCGCAGTGCGGACAGCAGCCCGGTGCCGACGCCGAGGAGCAACCACAGCACCATGGCGCCGAACGCGAGCGAGGCGGTCACCGGCAGCCGGGCCGCGAGCAGCTCGGTGACCGGCCGGTCGTTCTGGTAGGAGAGCCCGAAGCAGGGCGCGGGGCAGTGCAGTACGCCGGTGCCGGTGGAGTAGTCGTGGCCGGTGAGCAGGCCCTGGAGGAAGTGCAGATACTGCGCCAACAGCGGTTCGTCCAGGCCGAGTTGCTCTCGGACCTGGCGGAGCTGTCCGGCGTTGCAGCGGGGCCCGCAGGCCAGCTTCGCGGGGTCGCCGGGCGCGACGTAGAAGAGCAGGTAGACCAGGGCGGACAGCAGGAGGAGGACGATCAGCGCGCCGCCCAGTCTGCGCGCGGCATAGGCGGTCATACGGCGGCGCCCTTCGGCGTCTTCGGCGACTGCGGCGGCGTCGGTGGCGTTGCCGTCCGCGCGGCCGCCCGCTCGGCGCCCCGGGTGCCGACCCGCAGCCGGGACCGCTCGCGGGGATCGAGGGCGCCGCGGACCGCATCGCCCACCACGGTCAGGGCGAGCACGGTCACGAACAGGAACGCCGCGGGCAGCAGGACATAGAGGGGATCGGCGCGGAACCAGGTCGTGGCGGTGGAGAGCATCTGGCCCCAGGAAGAGGTGGGCGGTTTTACGCCGATGCCGAGGAAGGACAGCGAGGCCTCGGCCACGATGTTGGTGGGGACGCGGATCGCCGCATAGGTGATCACCGGCGCGGCGAGCGCGGGCAGCAGCTCCCGGCGGGCCACCCGCCAGGGCCCCGAGCCGCCCAGCCGGGCCGCCGCCACATGATCCAGACTCTTCAGCGTCAGCGTCTGGGCCCGGACGATCCGCGAGGTGCCGCCCCAGTCGAGCAGCCCGATGACGAGGACCAGCAGCAGCGGCCGGGGGAAGCCGGCCGGTACGACGGCGGTCAGCGCGACGGCGAAGACCAGCATCGGCAGCGCCAGCATGACGTCGGTGAAGCGGGACAGCACGGTGTCGGCGAAGCGTCTGCCGAATCCGGCCGCGAGGCCCACCAGGACGCCGATCAGAATCTGGACGACGGTCGCGCCGAGGGCGACCAGCAGCGAGACCCGGGCGCCGTACAGCAGCCGGGCGAACAGATCGCGGCCGGTGCCCGGTTCGACGCCCAGCCAGTGGTCGCCGCCGATCCCGCCGTACGGGCCGGTCGGCACCCCGCCGCGCGCCGAGTCGATCAGGCCGTCGTGGTACGTGGTGGGGTCCTGGCCCTCCAGCGCCGCCAGCAGCGGCGCGCCGAGGGCGAGCAGCGCGAGTACCGCGAGGACGGCGGCGGCCACCACGGCCGACCGGCGGGCGCGCAGCCGCCGCCATACCCCGCTTTCCTGATGGTTCGTCACTTGACGGCGACCTGCGAGATGTCGAGCACGCCGTCCCAGTCGCTGATGACGATGTTCTTGACGTCCTTGCCGTACAGCCGCTTGTAGACGGGGTGGAACAGCGGTACGGACAGCGCCCGCTCGCCGATCTTCTTGTCCAGGGCGCCCCACCGCTCGGCGGCCGCGGCCAGATCGGTCAGCTTGTTGATCTCGTCGATCTCGTGGTTGACGGCCGGGTCGTCGAGCTGCGCGTGGTTGAAGTTGGCGGCGTCCTCGACGATCTGCCGCCCGTCGAAGATCGGCGCGAGGAACGGTCCGCCGGAGGGCCAGTCGGCGCCCCAGTGGCTGATGAACAGGCCGGGCTCGTCCTTGATGCTGTGGGTCTTTTCCTTGTAGTCGTTGTCCTCCAGGCCGGACAGTTCGACGGTGATACCGGCCTTCTTCAGCGCTTCCTGGACGGCGGTGGCGACCTCCGGGCTGGTCTCGAAGTTCTTGGCGGTGGAATGGGTGAGGGTGACGGTCAGGCCCTTTCCGTAGCCCGCCTTCTTCAGCAATTCCTTTGCCTTGGCCGGATTTCCGGTCTTTCCTGCGGGGAAGGGGTCGGCAGGCGTGTAGCCGAACGACTTCTGGTCCGGCAGGAACGTCGTCGCGGGCTCGGCGAGCGAGGAGCCGCCGGCCGCATTGACCACGCTCTGCCGGTTGATGGCGTAGGAGATCGCCTGGCGCACCTTCGGATTGCCGAAGGGCTTCACCTTCGGGTTGAAGGCGAGGTAGGTGGTGTAGCCGAAGTGGCCGGTGCCGACCCGCTTCTGGAGTTCCTTGTCATTGGCTGTCTGGGCGAGTTCGGCGGGCCCGAGATTGGTGTCGGTGGTGACCGCGGCGGCGTCCGCACCCGAGCCGGTGGACAGCCGCTGATTGATGACGGCGGAGTCGAGGCCCGACGTGACGTCGATGGTGTCGGGGTAGGCGTGCCGTTCCTTGTCGGTCCTCGGCGACCAGTGCGGATTGCGGGCGAGGAGGACGTGTTCGCCGTCACCGGTGTTCTTGACGACCCGGTACGGGCCGGAGGAGACCGGGTGTTCCTCGTACTTCGTTCCGGTGTCCTTCTTCCGCGGCACCGGCGCGAACTGCGTCTGCGTGGCCAGCAGCGGGAATTCACCCTCGGGTTTGCGGAGATGGAAGACGAGGGTCTTTTCGTCGGGGGTCTCGATCGACTTCAGGCCGTCCTTGGAGGTGTCCTTGTACGGGCCCTGATATCTGTCGCCGCCGACCAGCCAGTCCCGCAGATAGGGGGCGCCGCCGGAGAGTTCCGGGGCGAAGGACCGCTCGATGCCGTATTTGATGTCGGCGCTGGTGATCGGGGAGCCGTCCTCGAACTTCAGCCCGTCCTTGAGGGTGTAGGTCCACACCGTGGCGTTCTTGCTGGGCCGCCCGGTGTCGGTGGCCAGATCCGGTACGGCCTTGGCGCCGGCCGCGCCGTTCTCCCGGTTGCGGGTGGTCAGCGTGCGGAAGACGAGGGTGGGGACCTTGCCGCCGCCGGAGGTGTAGAGCCGGGCGGGGTCGAAGTCGGTCTGCGGCTCGGAGTTCAGAACGGTCAGGGTGCCGCCCTTCTTCGGCGCGCCGCCGCCCTTGGCGCCGGCGTCCTCGGGGCCGCAGGCGACGGCGCCGCCGGCGAGGACGACGGTCACCGTGGCCGCGGCCACTCTGCGGGCGGTGCGGGAGGGAAGGCGGGAAGGGGCCGGTCCGGCCATGGCGAAGTGCCTTTCGCAGCAGGATGCACCCGCACAGGGCGGCAGGGAGGGCGCGATGCTGCGCGAGGCCGCCCCTGCGGACACGTAAGGAAGGTGGATTACGCGGATACGCGGGGGATGTGCCCCGGTCCGGGGGAAGGCCTGGGGCCGCGCCGCTACGGAACCGGGTCGGGCTCAGCGACAGTCGATGTCGGCCACGCACTGCACGGACACGCCGATCAGCGCCAGCTCGATGGCGGCGCGAACGGTGGTGTGACGGTGCGGCATGCGCAGATCATGGAACGTGGGTTCGCTTCCTGGCAAGGTGTCTCGCAATGAGAGACAGCCCGTCTCACGCTCGTCGGGCGCGTCGCGCCGCGCCGGGCTCAGCGCGGCGCGGGATACGGCCAGGAGTTGGGCCGGCAGGTCACGCCGTCCGTCGTCAGGAACTTGGTCTGCTGCATCATCACCGGGGCGAGTGCGCCCTGCTTGGTGCACACCTCGTGGTTGTGCCCGAGCCGGTGGCCGACCTCGTGGTTGATGAGCATCTGGCGGTAGGCGTGCATCTTGTCGGGGCCGTAGGACTTCGCGCCCTGCGCCCACCGGTAGGCGTTGATCATGACGCGGTTGGTCGCCGCCG
This sequence comes from Streptomyces sp. NPDC053427, assembly GCF_044544985.1. Taxonomy (NCBI): domain Bacteria; kingdom Bacillati; phylum Actinomycetota; class Actinomycetes; order Kitasatosporales; family Streptomycetaceae; genus Streptomyces; species Streptomyces sp. NPDC053427. The sequence goes on from NZ_JBITYA010000009.1 coordinate 402,301, forward strand.
AATCGCAGGAGACGTTCTCCTCGGCGGTGTCCAGCCCGGACTTGGCGCACCACGCGGCCGTCGTGCCGGGGCTGGCCAGCGTGATCACGAAGTCGGCGGGGCCGGACGCCACCCGCTGGAAGGTCTGCTTCCCGCCGTGTGCCCAGCTCCGGTCGTCGTTGAGGGTCTTGTGCACGGCCTCGGCGAAGAGCTTGCCGTCCAGCGGCAGCCCCTGCTCGATGTCGACGCGGTAGCTCCACAGCTTGCCGTGCCCCGGCGCCTTGGCGTCCCCGCCGACCGGCGTGAACCTTCCGCCGGCCGTCAGCTTGGCGTCGAGCGGGAAGACCTGCGCCATCTGCGCCTCGTACGAGGCGGGTTTGGCATCCTGGGTGGGGCGGGTCCCCGACCGGGATGCGGCGCCGTCGACGCCGTCCGGGTGGTCCGCGCCGCTCTGCGGCTGCGGCGCCTCGCCGTCCTTGTGCTGGTCGGCGACCTGGCCCGCGATGACCACGGCGAGCACCGTCGTCACCGCCGCGGCGGCCGCGCCCGTGAACGTACGGCCCTTGGTGCCCTTGCGGCCCGGCCGGCCGTCCTCCCCGGCGAGCTCCTCGGGGTCGTCCTCCTCGCCCGGCTCCGCGCCCTCGGCGCCGAGTTCGGCCTGCCGGTCCAGCTCGCGGATCTCGTCGCGGTCGAAGACCACGGACCGTCCGGTGAACCGGCCGCCGGGCGGGATCCCGTCCGCCATGGCGCCGGCCGGGGCGTCCGCGCCGGGGCCGTGCGGGCCGTCTTCCCGGGCGGTGCGTCCCGGGGCGCCGGCCCGGAAGACGTCTTCGTCGTCGAAGGCGTCCAGATAGTCGGCCCGGGGCCCGCCGGCCGGCCCGACGACCCCCTGGACCGCGCCGCCGCCCGTTGCGCCAGGCACTCCGTACCGGGGCCCGCCGCCGCCGGGCGCCTCGGCCGCGCGCGGCCGGGGAATCCTCGGCCCGCGCGGCGGGGGCGTCGTGGGGACCGCGCCCCAGCCGCCGCCGGGCTCGCGCTGTTCGGGATGGCCGCCGCGGACCTCGGTGGCCGGGTCGCCGGTGGGCGCCTGGCGCCGGCGTCGTCCCGAGCCGGGTCCCGGGGGCGGGAGCGTGCCGCCCGGCGGTCCGGGCGGCGGGGCCGACCCCGGGCTGTCACCTGCGGTCTCCGGCCGGCCTTGGCGGCTATGACGTCCCACGGGGCGTGTCAGCTCCTGCCCGCATCAGCGGTCACATCGGTCAAGTCTTCGGCATCGGGCACGGCGTTCGCCGCGAGCAGCTCGCGGACGGCCCGCGCCACCGCCTCCGGGTACTCCATCATCGCCACATGCCCCGCCTCCGGCAGCGTCAGCAGCCGCGAACCGCGGAACGCCGCGGCCGCCCGCCGCGCCATCCGGTAGGAGACCAGGCGGTCGCGCCCACCGTAGACGAGAAGCGTGGGCGCGAGCACCCGTTCTGCCTGACGCCACAAATTGTGCTGTCCGCCGAGCGTGTAGGCGTTCACCAGACCGCGTGTGGAGCGCTCCATCACCTCCCAGAAATAAGGGAGTTGGAGCCGCCGCGCGTATTCGTCGGCCGCCTCGCGGAGGCTTTCGGGGGTGATCCGCCCGGGGTCGCCGTAACACAGGGCCAGCACCTCGCGGGTGCGCCGCTCGGGCGTCCAGTCCCGGGTGGCGTTGCTGAAGAGCCGGGCCACCCCCGGGACCGCGAGCAGCGCCGTCGGCAGCGCGGTCAGCTGGGGCCGCAGTTCGGGCAGGGCCGGGGAGACCAGGGTGAGGGTGCGGACGAGATCGGGGCGTACCGCGGCCACCCGGGTCGAGACGGCGCCGCCCATGGAGTTGCCGATCAGGTGGACGGGACCGCGCCCGGCGGCGTCGAGATAGCGGATGACCGCGCGGGACTGCGCGGAGACGGAGTAGTTGCCGTCCTCCGGGGGCGGCGACTGGCCGAAGCCGGGCAGATCGAGCGCCTCGCCGTCGACCCGGCCGGCGAGCAGCGGCATCAGGGCGGACCAGTTCTGCGAGGAGCCGCCGAGGCCGTGGACACAGAGCGCGGGCTCGCGCCCGGGTGCGTCGCCGTCGGCCGGTGTCCCGGCGGGCGTCCGCACGTACAGCGTCAGACCCGGCAGGGTCACGGCGCGCACCGTCTCGCCCGCACCCGCCCGGGATCCGGGGCCGGCCGGGGGTACCTGTGGGGCCGCGGTACGGGTGTCCGGCGAGTCGGTCGAAGACATGCAGTCGATGTTACGAGACGATCACGCCCCCGATTGTGTGTTCGCGGTCACACACCGCATCGCGCCGCCGGTGCCGCTCTCCTACGCTCGTATCTAAGGGCAGCCGCCCCGGCCCCTGTCGCGAGAAAGGGAGCCATGATGCCCGCCGACCCGACCGAACCGGACACGTTTGAGGACGAGAACGACATGACGGAGTTCGACGTGGAAGCGCCCGAGCACGACGCCGCCGAGCAGCATGCCGAGCTCTCACCGCAGCACGACGACCCGCTGACCGGCGTCGACCCCGACACCGCCAACGAGGCCGATGTCGCCGAACAGGCCCGCGTGGTGGAACTCAACGAAGACGAATACCGATGACCTGGACTGTTATGTCGGCTTCGGCCGGCGGTACGGGGCAGAAATTCTCCCCTCGGACCACGCACAGCCGGGTTACCCAAAAGTACGATGGCGGGCGCGGTGCACCATCTTGTGCGTGCCGCGTACGGAACAACTTCTGGGAGGCAGCGTGAGCGCCATCGAGCAGACCGAGGCGGCGCGCCCGCGGGGCACACGTCTGCCACGCCGCGCCAGGCGCAACCAGCTTCTGGGCGCCGCCCAGGAAGTGTTCGTCGCGCAGGGCTACCACGCCGCCGCGATGGACGACATCGCCGAGCGGGCGGGCGTCAGCAAGCCGGTGCTCTACCAGCACTTCCCGGGCAAGCTGGACCTCTACCTCGCGCTGCTGGACCAGCACTGCGAGGCGCTGCTGCACTCGGTGCGTACGGCGCTGGCCTCGACGAGCGACAACAAGCAGCGGGTCGCGGCCACGATGGACGCCTACTTCGCCTACGTCGAGGACCCGGGCGGCGCCTTCCGGCTGGTCTTCGAGTCGGACCTGACCAACGAGCCGGCGGTCCGCGAGCGGGTGGACAAGGTCTCGCTGGAGTGCGCCGAGGCGATAAGCGCCGTGATCGCGGAGGACACCGGACTGGCGACCAACGAAGCGATGCTGCTGGCCGTGGCCCTGGGCGGGGTCTCGCAGGTGGTGGCCCGCTACTGGCTGTCCTCGGAGAGCACGGTTCCGCGCGACACCGCGGTGCAGCTGCTGACCTCGCTCGCCTGGAAGGGCATCGCCGGTTTCCCGCTGCACGGCGCCGACTCGCACTGACGATGTTCGCTGCGGGCGTGTTCCGCGGCGTCCTGTCCGTCCCCGCGCCGGGCTAATGTGTGCTCCGTACGGCGCGGACGACCGCGCACCCTCCCCTTGGCGGCGCCAGGGGGAACCCCGGACCGTCGGAGGGACATAAGCCGTGGAGGTCAAGATCGGCGTGCAGTACGCGCCCCGCGAGATCGTTCTCGAGAGCGGGCAGTCTGCCGACGAGGTCGAGAGTGCCGTGTCCGATGCGCTGAGCGGCAAGTCGCAGCTGCTGAGCCTGGTGGACGACCACGGTCGCAAGGTGCTGGTCCCTGCGGACCGGCTGGCCTACGTGGAGATCGGCGAGCCGACCACCCGCAAGGTCGGTTTCGGCGCGCTCTGAGCAGTAAGGCGTCGCACGCGGCGCCCGCAGACGGCGAAGGGCGGCGCCCGGAGATCTTCATTCTCCGGGCGCCGCCCTTCGGCGTTCCCTGCCGTCTGCGCGCATGGCGCACGGGAGGGTTGCCCGATGTGCCCCCTGGGTACGACGGGTACCAACGGGCTCGTTCGTCCGGATTGTTCGCCGGATCGGGCTTGTAACGTTTGCGACGCTTGACACGCGGGAGGGCACGGCATGATCTGGGAAGCGCTCGGCGCCGTCTTCATCGGGCTCGTCATCGCCCTGTCCGCGACGCGCTGGCTCCCCGACCGGTTCCCCTCGCGCAGCCTGACCCTGGCCACGGGACCGGTCGCCGCGCTGTTGGGCGCGCTGCTGACCCGCTCGATCCTCGGCCCCGGCTACCCGGTACAGGTGATGGTCGCCGCGCTGGCCATGGGCGCGGCCCTGCTCTCGCTGCTGGTGCGGCCGCCGCGCCGCCGGGTACGCCGGCCGGCCGTGCCCCTCAAGGGGCACCGGACGGCCTGACGCGGCAGCGTGACCGTCAGCCCTGGAACGACCGGGGACCGGCGCCCGGGAGGGCCGCCGGTCCCTTGCTTGCCGGTGGATGCGTTACGCCGCGAGCCCCAGCGCCGCCATCCGCTTGGTGTGTGCCTCGGTGATCCGCGAGAACATCCGGCCGACCTCGGCCAGGTCGAAGCCGTCGGCCACGCCGCCGACCAGCATCGTCGAGAGCGCATCGCGGTCCGCGACCACCCGCTGCGCCTGCGACAGCGCCTCGCCCATCAGCCGCCGCGCCCACAGCGCCAGCCGCCCGCCGACCCGCGGCTCGGCCTCGATCGCCGCCCGCACCTTCTCCACGGCGAACGTCGCATGCCCGGTGTCGTCCAGTACGGCCAGGACGAGATCCCGGGTGTCCGAGTCCAGCCGGGCCGCGACCTCGCGGTAGAAGTCACTGGCGATCGAATCGCCGACATACGCCTTGACCAGGCCCTCCAGCCAGTCCGACGGCGCGGTCTGGCGGTGGAACTCGTCCAGCGCGGCGGCGAACGGCTCCATGGCCTCGTTCGGCTCGGCCTCGATCTGCGACAGCCGCTCCCGCAGTCGTTCGAAGTGATGGAATTCGGCCGAGGCCATCTTGGCCAGTTCTGCCTTGTCGTCCATCGTCGGGGCGAGCTTGGCGTCCTCGGCCAGGCGCTCGAAGGCGGACAGCTCGCCGTATGCGAGCGCGCCGAGCAGATCGATCACGGCGGCCCGGTAGTGCGGGTCGGTGGATGCCTGGGCCCAGTTCTGGGCGGCGATCCCGGTGAGTGCTTGCGCGTCTGCGGCGGTGTCGGGCGTCTCCATGACCGGCACAATAGCCCGCCCGGCGGCCCTGGGAAGGCCCTGGTCAGCCAGTGCGTTCCCGCGCGTACGCGCGAGCCGCCGACCCCGCGCGCCCGGGGCACGCCGGGGCGTGACCTATTTCTCACTCATACAAGCCTTCGGATCTGGAGCGATATCCGGGGTAGAGTGATAAAGGACCTGCCGAGGAGTCGGTAGGTCTCTCCACGAAAGCGGATGCCCGGTCGGTGGCCCGATCGGCTCCAACCGACCGCCCGCCCCCGCGAACGCGTACGAGAGGTACGCACAGCAGGGGGCACACCGCTCGCGGCAGGAGTGCCTGAGCGTTGGCAGTGGTCCCGCGCCATCCGGCTCTCTCAGGTCGGCCCCCGTACGAACAGGTACGACGGCACGGTACGACCCCCTTCGCCGCCTCATGCCGCGTCTCACAGAAGAGGCAAGATTCTGTCTACGTTCCGAGAGCTCGGGATTTTCCCCGAGACCGCCGAGGCCCTTGAGGCCGTCGGCATCGTTTCCCCCTTTCCCATCCAGGAGATGACGCTCCCCGTCGCCCTTTCCGGCAGCGACGTCATCGGCCAGGCCAAGACCGGCACCGGCAAGACCCTGGGCTTCGGCCTGCCGCTCCTCGAGCGCGTGACGGTACCCGTCGATGTCGAGGTGGGCCGCGCCACCCCGGAGCAGCTGACCGAGGCGCCGCAGGCCCTCGTCGTCGTTCCCACCCGCGAGCTGTGCCAGCAGGTCACCAACGACCTGCTCACCGCCGGCAAGGTCCGTAACGTCCGGGTGCTGGCGATCTACGGCGGCCGCGCGTACGAGCCGCAGGTCGAGGCGCTGAAGAAGGGCGTCGACGTCGTCGTCGGCACCCCCGGCCGCCTGCTCGACCTCGCGGGCCAGAAGAAGCTCAACCTCTCGCAGGTCAAGAGCCTGGTCCTGGACGAGGCCGACGAGATGCTCGACCTGGGCTTCCTGCCCGACGTCGAGAAGATCATCCAGCTGCTGCCGGCCAAGCGCCAGACGATGCTGTTCTCCGCGACCATGCCCGGCCAGGTCATCTCCCTGGCCCGCCGCTACATGTCGCAGCCCACGCACATCCGCGCCACCGCGCCGGACGACGAGGGCCAGACCGTCGCCAACATCAGCCAGCACGTCTTCCGCGCGCACTCCATGGACAAGCCGGAGATGGTCTCGCGGATCCTGCAGGCCGAGGGCCGGGGTCTGGCGATGGTCTTCTGCCGTACGAAGCGGACCGCGGCCGACATCGCCGACCAGCTCTCCCGGCGCGGCTTCGCGTCCGGCGCGGTGCACGGCGACCTCGGCCAGGGTGCCCGCGAGCAGGCGCTGCGCGCCTTCCGCAACGGCAAGGTCGACGTCCTGGTCTGCACCGACGTCGCCGCCCGCGGCATCGACGTCGAGGGCGTGACGCATGTCATCAACTACCAGTCCCCCGAGGACGAGAAGACCTACCTGCACCGCATCGGCCGCACCGGCCGCGCGGGCGCCAAGGGCACCGCGGTCACCCTCGTCGACTGGGACGACATCCCGCGCTGGAAGCTGATCAACAAGGCGCTGGAGCTGCCGTTCGACGAGCCGGAGGAGACCTACTCCACCTCGCCGCACCTCTACGAGCAGCTCAGCATCCCCCAGGGCACCAAGGGCGTCCTCCCGCGCGCCGAGCGCACCCGGGCCGGGCTGGCCGCCGAAGAGGTCGAGGACCTCGGCGAGACCGGCGGCCGCGGCCGTGGCCGCAAGCCGGCGGCGGCGGCCGTCGAGGAGGAGCGTCCGCAGCGGACGCGTACGCCGCGCCAGCGCCGTCGTACGCGGGGCGGGTCGGCGCTCGAGCCGGCCGGCGCCCCGGCAACGGCGGACGGCTCGGCGGCCACCGCGCAGGCGGCGCCCGCCGAGGGCGGCACCGAGCCGCGGCAGCCGCGCCGGCGTCGCCGTACCCGTGGCGCGGCGCAGCCCGCGGCCGTGACGGCGCCCGCGGGCACGGAGGCCGTCGCGGAGGCCGCGGTGGCCACCCCGGTCGCCGAGGCTCCGGCCGAGGCGCCCGCCGCACCGCGCCGACGCCGTACGCGGGCCGCCCGCCCGGTGGCGACGGAGGCCGCCGCGGTGGCCACGGAGACGGTCGAGGCCGTCGCCGTGCCGGAGCCCGCCGAGGCGCCCGCCGCACCGCGCCGACGCACCCGGAGCGCGGCGAAGGCCGCCGTGGACACCGCCGAGAACGCGGGCGCCTCCCCGGCCCCCGAGGCGCCGGTGGAAGAGGCCAAGCCGAAGCGGACCCGTAAGACGGCCGCCGCCAAGGCAGCCGAGACCGCCGTGGACACCGCCGAGGCCGCACCCGCCAAGCCCAAGCGCACCCGCAAGACGGCCGCCGCCAAGCCCGACGCCGTCAACGGCACCGAGCCGACGACGGAGGCCAAGCCGAAGCGGACCCGTAAGACGGCCGCCGCCAAGGCAGTCGAAGCCGCCGTGGACACCGCCGAGGCCGCACCCGCCAAGCCCAAGCGCACCCGCAAGACGGCCGCCGCCAAGCCCGACGCCGTCAACGGCACCGAGCCGAAC